>JBBILG010000128.1:0-10939 GCA_037445085.1 Methylobacillus sp. | reverse complement strand
GCCCAACAACGGCGGCAGCAAGCTGTTCTCGGTGTCCGGCCACGTCAACAGGCCGGGCAACTACGAAGTGCCGCTCGGCACCCCCTTCGCCGAACTGCTGGAGATGGCCGGCGGAGTGCGCACCGGCCACAGCCTCAAGGCGGTGATCCCCGGCGGCTCCTCCGCCCCGGTGCTGCCCGCGGACGTGATGATGGCCTGCACCCTGGACTTCGATTCGATCGCCAAGGCCGGTTCCATGCTGGGTTCCGGCGCGGTCATCGTCATGGACGACAGCGTCTGCATGGTCAAAGCCCTGGAGCGCCTGTCCTACTTCTACTTCGAGGAATCCTGCGGCCAGTGCACGCCCTGCCGGGAAGGCACCGGCTGGCTGTACCGCATCGTGCACCGCATCGAGCATGGCCAGGGCCGGCCCGAGGATCTGGACGAGCTGCTGCGCATCGGCAAGAACATCGGCGGCAACACCATCTGCGCCCTGGGCGAGGCGGCGGTGGGGCCGGTGGCCAGCTTCGTCAAGCACTTCCGCAAGGAATTCGAGTACCACATCGAGCACAAGAAGTGCCTGGTGGGAGCCTGACATGCCCCTGATCGAAATCGACGGCAAGGAAATCGAGGTCGCCCAGGGCGCGACGGTGATGGATGCCGCCCAGCTGGCGGGCATCTACATCCCCCATTTCTGCTACCACAAGAAGCTGTCCATCGCCGCCAACTGCCGCATGTGCCTGGTGGAGGTGGAGAAGGCGCCCAAGCCCCTGCCGGCCTGCGCCACCCCGGTCACCGACGGCATGAAGGTGTTGACCCATTCGCCCAAGGCGGTCACCGCCCAGAAAGGGGTGATGGAGTTCCTGCTCATCAACCATCCCCTGGACTGCCCCATCTGCGACCAGGGCGGCGAGTGCCAGTTGCAGGACCTGGCGGTGGGCTATGGCGAATCCGCCTCCCGCTATCAGGAACCCAAGCGGGTGGTGAAGGACAAGGACCTGGGGCCGCTGATCGCCACCGACATGACGCGCTGCATCCATTGCAGCCGCTGTGTGCGCTTCGGCCAGGAGATCGCCGGCCTGATGGAACTGGGCATGCCCGGCCGCGGCGAGCACACCGAGGTGATGCCCTTCCTGGAAACCCAGGTCAGCCACGAACTCTCCGGCAACGTCATCGACCTCTGCCCGGTCGGCGCCCTCACCTCCAAGCCCTTCCGCTTCAGCGCGCGCCCCTGGGAGCTGTCGCGGCGGCGCGCGGTCAGCCCGCATGACGGCCTCGGCGCCAACATGGCCGTGCACGTCATGAACCAGCGTGTCATGCGCGCCGTGCCCCTGGACAACGAAGCGGTCAACGAGTGCTGGCTGGCGGACCGGGACCGCTATTCCTACCAGGCCCTGGCGTCCGAAGACCGCCTTGGCGTGCCCATGGTGCGCGAGGGTGAACGCTGGCTCGAGGTCGATTGGCAGAAGGCGCTGGCGCAGGCCGCCGGCGCCCTCAAGGTGATCCGCGACACCCATGGCGCGGAGGCCATCGGCTTTCTCGCCTCGCCCCACCAGACGTTGGAGGAGCACTACCTCTTCCAGAAACTGGCGCGCGGCCTCGGTTGCGAGAACATCGACCACCGCCTCGACCAGGCCGACTGCGCGGCCATGTCCGGAGCCTCCTGGCTGGGCATGCCCATCGCCGACCTGGGCGGGCTGGATCGCGTGCTCCTGGTCGGTTCCACCCTGCGCAAGGAACAGCCCCTGATCGCCCAGCGCCTGCGCCAGGCGGTGAAGAAGGGCGCCCAGCTCAACGTGGTGCACGCGGCGGATGACGACCTGCTGTGCCGGGTCGCCCACAAACTCATCGTCAGGCCTTCCGCCTGGGTGGAAGCCCTCGCCCGCATCGCCAAGGCCCTGCAGGAGGCCGGCCGTGACCTGGGCGCGGTCGCCACCAGCCTGGCCGGCGTCGCGGCCAACGAGGAGGCGCGTGCCATCGCCGCCAGCCTGCTGTCCGGCGAGCGCAAGGCCGTGCTGTTGGGCGCCGCCGCGCGCCAGCACCCGGCCATGGCCGACCTGCGCCGCCTCTGCCAGGCCATCGCCCAGGCCTGCGGCGCGCGCGTCGGTGTGCTGGTGGACAGTGCCGACGCGGTCGGCGCCGAGGTGGTGGGCTGCGTGCCCGGGCCAGCCGGATTGGGCGCGGCCGCCATGCTCGCGCAGCCGCGCAAGGCCTATGTCCTGCTGGGCGTCGAGCCCTTCCTCGACGCGCATGACCCGATGGCCATGCGCCAGGCTTTGGAGGCGGCCGAACTGGTCATCGTCCTGACCGCCTTCAAGGGGGCGGCGGCCCACTATGGAAACGTCCTCCTGCCGATCGCGCCGTTCGCGGAAACCGACGGCGCCTTCCTCAACATGGAAGGCCGGCTGCAGGACTTCCGCGCCGCCGTGAAGCCCCTTGGCGAGGCGCGCCCCGCCTGGAAGGTGTTGCGCGTGCTGGGCAACCTGCTGGAACTGGCGGGTTTCGACTACGTCAGCGCCGAGGCGGTGCGCCAGGCGGCCCTGCCGGAAGGCGAGGCCGGCGCCCGCGCGCGCCTGGACAATGCGGCCCCGGCCGGCGAAACGCGGGTGCCGGCGGTTGGCTCGGAACTGGAGCGGCTGGGCGAGACGCCCATCTACCACGGCGACCCCCTGACCCGCCGTGCCCCCGCCCTGCAGGCCACCCTGGACAGCGAGAACGCCAAGGTGTGCTGGATCCGTGGCGATCTCATCCAGCGCCTGGGCCTGGCCGAGGGCCAGCCGGTGCGCATCGTCGAGGACGGCGGCGAATCGGTCATGAAGCTGGGCCGTGACGATCGCCTCGCCGACGGCGTCGCGCGCATCGCCGGCTCGCATCCCCTGTCCTCCAAACTGGGTCCGCGCTATGGCGCCGTGCGACTGGAGAAGATGTGATGGATGCCCTGCTCGCCCCCGTGGCTGAACTCCTGGGTCCCGCCTGGCTGCCGCTGTGGACCCTGGCGAAGATACTCGCCCTGGTGATTCCCCTAATGCTGTGCGTGGCCTACCTGACCTACGCCGAGCGCAAGGTGATCGGCTACATGCAGGTGCGCATCGGTCCCAACCGGGTCGGCCCCATCGGCCTGTTGCAGCCGATCGCCGACGCGGTGAAGCTGCTGTTCAAGGAAATCATCATTCCCAGCGGCGCCAACAAGGGCCTGTTCTTCCTCGGCCCGGTGCTGGCCATCGCCCCCGCCCTGGCGGCCTGGGCGGTGTTCCCCTTCACCGACAAGCTGGTCATCGCCAACATCGACGCCGGCCTGCTCTACATCATGGCCATCACCTCGATGGGCGTGTATGGCGTGGTCATCGCCGGCTGGGCCTCCAACTCCAAGTACGCCTTCCTCGGCGCGCTGCGTTCCTCCGCCCAGATCGTGTCCTACGAGATCGCCATGGGCTTCGCCCTGGTTGGCGTGCTGATGGCCTCCCAGAGCCTGAACCTGATCGATATCGTCAAGGGCCAGGAGGGGGGCTTCTGGCACTGGTACTTCATCCCCCTGTTCCCCCTGTTCCTGGTCTACCTGATCTCCGGCGTGGCCGAGACCAACCGGGCCCCGTTCGACGTGGCGGAAGGCGAGTCGGAGATCGTCGCCGGCTTCCACGTGGAATATTCCGGCATGGCCTTCGCGGTGTTCTTCCTGGCGGAATACGCCAACATGATCCTCATCGCCGGCCTCACCAGCATCATGTTCCTGGGCGGCTGGCTGTCGCCCCTGCCATTCCTGCCGGACGGCTTCTTCTGGATCGCCGCGAAGATGGCCTTCGTGCTGTTCCTCTTCCTCTGGTTCCGCGCCACCTTCCCGCGCTACCGCTACGACCAGATCATGCGCCTGGGCTGGAAGGTGTTCATCCCCGTCACACTGGTCTGGATCATCGTGGTGGGGGCCGCCATGCAGACGCCGTTCGGTTACCTGTTCCATTGACGGGCACGGCCATGAAGCTACTTCCCATAATGATGTCCATGCCCGTCACCCTCACCCCCAGCCCCTCTCCCGCACGCGGGCGAGGGGAGCGTCGTGAAGCCGCGTCGCGGCTTTTGCAAAGTTGAGGCGAGCATGATTTCCGCGATCAAACGCTTCTTCGATACCTTCCTGCTCACCGAGCTGGTGAAGGGCATGGCGCTGACCGGCAAGTTCTTGTTCGCGCGCAAGATCACGGTGCAGTTCCCGGAGGAGAAGACGCCGCAGTCGCCCCGCTTCCGCGGCCTGCACGCGCAGCGCCGCTATCCCAACGGCGAGGAGCGCTGCATCGCCTGCAAGCTGTGCGAGGCGGTGTGCCCGGCCATGGCCATCAAGATCGAGTCGGAACAGCGCGCCGACGGCACCCGCCGTACCACGGTGTACGACATCGACCTGACCAAGTGCATCTTCTGCGGCTTCTGCGAGGAAGCCTGCCCGGTCGACGCCATCGTCGAGACCCGCATCCTGGAATACCACGGCGAGCAGCGCGGCGATCTCTACTACACCAAGGACATGCTGCTGGCGGTGGGCGACAAGTACGAAGAGCAGATCGCCCGCGACCGGGCGGAAGACGCCAAGTATCGTTAACGATGCCGGCCAAGATACAGGACATTCTGGATATGTTGCGCAAGGATGGTTGGGAACAGGTGGCGACGCGGGGCAGCCATCGCCAGTTCAAGCACCCGGCGAAACCGGGCCGCGTCACTGTGGCCGGCAAGCCGAGCGATGACCTGGCACCGGGTACTTTCAACAGCATCCTCAAGCAGGCTGGACTGAAGAGGTAAACCATGCGATACGCCGTTGTCATCGAGCGCACGGGAACCGGGTATTCCGCCTATGTGCCGGACCTGCCCGGTTGCGTGGCTGCAGGAAACGGGCTGGGAGAGGTCGAGGGCCTGATACATGAGGCCATCGCGATGCATCTGGAAGGCATGAAGGAGGACGGCCTGAGCATTCCTCCCCCGGCCAGCGTGGTCGAGTATATGGAGGTGGCCGCCTGAGGCCCCGTCGAGCATGGAATTCAAGACCTTCGTTTTCTACTTCCTCTCCGCCATCCTGATCCTGGCGGCGCTGCGCGTGATCACCGCGCGCAACCCGGTGCACGCGGCCCTGGCGCTGGTGCTGGCCTTCTTCACCGGCGCCGGACTGTGGCTGCTGCTGGAGGCCGAGTTCCTCGCCATCACCCTGGTGCTGGTCTACATCGGCGCGGTCATGGTGCTGTTCCTGTTCGTGGTGATGATGCTCGACATCAACCTGGAGGAGATGCGCCGCGGCTTCTGGAGCTACCTGCCGGCGGGCCTGCTGGTGGCCGGCCTGATGGTGGTGGAGATGTTCATGGTGCTGGGCGGCAAGGATTTCGGCCTGGCCGAGCCGACGCCGCACGACGCCGATTACAGCAATATCCGCGAACTGGGCATGCTGCTCTACACCGACTACGTCTACCCCTTCGAGCTGGCCGCGGTGCTTTTGCTGGTCGCCATGGTGGCGGCCATCGCCCTGACCCACCGCAAGCGTGGCGACACCAAGCAGATCGACGTGGCGGATCAGGTCAAGGTGAAGCGCGCCGACCGCATCCGCATGGTGAACCTGAAGCCGGTGAAGCCGGAGCCCGCGAAAACCGAGGATGACGAATGATCGGCCTGAACCATTACCTGATCCTGGGTTCCATCCTGTTCGCCATCAGCGTGGTGGGCATCTTCCTCAACCGGAAGAACGTCATCATCCTGCTCATGGCGATCGAACTCATGCTGCTGGCGGTGAACACCAACTTCATCGCCTTCGCCCGCTATCTGGACGACACCGCCGGTCAGGTCTTCGTCTTCTTCATCCTCACCGTGGCGGCGGCGGAATCCGCCATCGGCCTGGCCATCCTGGTGGTGCTGTTCCGCGCGATGCGCACCATCAACGTCGAAGAGCTGGACAAACTCAAGGGCTGATGCGATGGACATGAAGACCCTCTATCTCGTCGTCCCCCTGGCGCCGCTGGCCGGGGCGATCATCGCCGGGCTGTTCGGCAGGATCATCGGCCGGACCGGCGCCCACGTGGTGACCATCGCCGGCGTGGCCATCGCCTTCCTCGCCTCGGTGCTCATCTTCCAGGACGTGCAGGCCGGCAACACCTACAACGGCCCGGTGTATACCTGGCTGACCTCGGGCGATCTGTCGCTGGAGATCGGCTTCCTCATCGACCGCCTGACCGTGCTGATGATGCTGGTGGTGACCTTCGTCTCCCTCATGGTGCACATCTACACCATCGGCTACATGGCCGACGATCCGGGCTACCAGCGCTTCTTCAGCTACATCTCGCTGTTCACCTTCTCCATGCTGATGCTGGTGATGTCGAACAACTTCCTGCAACTGTTCTTCGGCTGGGAGGCGGTGGGCCTGGTGTCCTATCTGCTCATCGGCTTCTGGTACACACGGGAAACCGCGATCTACGCCAACCTCAAGGCCTTCCTGGTCAACCGCGTCGGGGATTTCGGCTTCCTGCTCGGCATCGGCCTGATCTGGCACTACTTCGGCACCCTCGACTACGTCCAGGTGTTCCAGCAGGCGCCGCAGTTCGCCAGCCAGACCCTGAGCCTGATCGACGGCCATACCTGGGGCGTGCTGACGGTGATCTGCATCCTGCTGTTCATCGGCGCCATGGGCAAGTCGGCGCAGTTCCCGCTGCACGTCTGGCTGCCCGATTCGATGGAAGGCCCGACGCCGATTTCCGCGCTGATCCACGCCGCGACCATGGTCACCGCCGGCATCTTCATGGTGGCGCGCATGTCGCCGCTGTTCGAACTGTCCGACGCGGCGCTTTCCATCGTTCTCGTCATCGGCGCCATCACCGCGCTGTTCATGGGCTTCCTCGGCATCATCCAGAACGACATCAAGCGCGTGGTGGCCTACTCCACCCTGTCGCAGCTCGGCTACATGACCGTGGCCCTGGGCGCCTCGGCCTATTCGGTGGCCATCTTCCACCTGATGACGCACGCCTTCTTCAAGGCCCTGCTGTTCCTCGCCGCCGGCTCCGTGATCATCGCCATGCACCACGACCAGGACATCCGCAACATGGGCGGCCTGCGCAAGTACATGCCGATCACCTGGATCACCTCCCTGATCGGCTCGCTGGCCCTCATCGGCACCCCCTTCCTGTCCGGCTTCTATTCCAAGGACAGCATCATCGAGGCGGTGAAATACAGCGAGCTGGCCGGTTCCGGCTTCGCCTACTTCGCCGTGACCCTGGGCGTCTTCGTCACCGCCTTCTATTCCTTCCGCATGTACTTCCTGGTGTTCCACGGCAAGGAGCGCTTCAGGCAGGCGCATGATACGCACGACCACGAGGCGGACAAGGACGGCGACCATCACGGCCACCACCACGGCGGTCACAGCGCGCCGCACGAGACGCCCTGGGTGGTGACCCTGCCGCTGGTGCTGCTGGCGATTCCCTCCCTGCTCATCGGTTACCTGACCGTCGACGCCCTGCTGTTCGGCGGCTGGTTCGGCCATGCCATCACCGTCGCCCCTGAACACGACGGCTTCGCCAAATTCGCCGCCACCTACCACGGCCCCTTCGCCATGGCCCTGCACGCCTTGCAGACCCCGGCCTTCTGGCTGGCGCTGGCGGGCGTGGCGCTGTCCTGGTTCTTCTACATGAAGCGGCCGGACATCCCGGCCGTGCTGGCGAAGAAGTTCGGCGTGCTCTACCGCATCCTCGAGCGCAAGTACGGCTTCGACGAGTTCAACGACTGGTTCTTCGCGCGCGGCGCCCGCCTGCTCGGTGGCCGCCTGTGGCGCTGGGGCGACGTGGCGGCCATCGACGGCGCCCTGGTCAACGGCGCCGCCCGCCTGGTCGGCCACGTCGCCGGCGTCGTCCGCCACCTGCAGACCGGTTACATCTATCACTACGCCTTCGCGATGATCGTGGGTGTGCTGCTCCTGGTCACCTGGTTCACGCGGGGATGAGCACCGCTATCCGATATGAAGACGAACCTGTCAACGAACTACCCTCACCCCCAGCCCTTTATGCCCTTCAGGGTACTCTCCCGGTGGGCGAGGGGAGCTTCGAGAGTCGCGGGCGCGACTTTGAACTCATGAAAGCGACACATGTTTGAAGGCATCGGCCTGATCAGCCTCGCCATCTGGGTGCCCATCGTGGCGGGGCTGCTGATTCTCGTCACGGGCGGCGACAAGAACGCCGACGGCCAGCGCACGCTGGCCCTGGTCGGCGCCGTGCTCGGCTTCCTGGTGGCGGTGCCCTTGTGGACCGGCTTCGACAAGACCACCTCCGCCATGCAGTTCACCGAACTGGCGGAATGGGTGCCGCTGTTCAACATCCACTATCGCCTGGGCGTCGACGGCATTTCCATGCCCTTCATCCTGCTCAACAGCTTCACCACCATCCTGGTGGTACTGGCGGGCTGGGAGGTCATCAAGGACAAGGTGGCGCAGTACATGGCCGCATTCCTCATCCAGTCGGGCCTCATCAACGGCGTATTCGGCGCCCTCGACGGCGTCCTGTTCTACGTGTTCTTCGAGGCCATGCTGATCCCGCTGTACCTGATCATCGGCATGTGGGGCGGCCCCAACCGCGTCTACGCGGCCATCAAGTTCTTCCTCTACACCCTGCTCGGCTCCCTGCTCATGCTGGTGGCCCTGATCTACCTCTACTTCCAGAGTGGTGGCAGCTTCGAGATCCTGGCCTGGCACAAGGTGCCGCTGGCGATGACCGCGCAGATCCTGCTGTTCGTCGCCTTCTTCTTCGCCTTCGCCGTCAAGGTGCCGATGTGGCCCGTGCACACCTGGTTGCCGGATGCCCACGTGGAAGCGCCCACAGGCGGCTCGGTGGTCCTGGCGGCAATCACCCTCAAGGTGGGCGCCTACGGCTTCCTGCGCTTCGTCCTGCCCATCGTGCCGGACGCGGCGCACGAACTGACCTGGCTCATCGTCACCCTGTCGCTGATCGCGGTGGTGTACATCGGCCTGGTGGCCCTGGTGCAGAGCGACATGAAGAAGCTCATCGCCTATTCGTCGATCGCCCACATGGGCTTCGTCACCCTCGGCTTCTTCCTGTTCAACCCGCTGGGCATCGAGGGCGGCCTCATCCAGATGATCTCGCACGGCTTCATTTCCGCCGCCATGTTCCTCTGCGTCGGCGTCATGTACGACCGCGTGCATTCGCGCCAGATCGCCGACTACGGCGGAGTGGCCAACACCATGCCGCGCTTCGCCGCCTTCTTCATGCTGTTCGCCATGGCCAACGCCGGCCTGCCGGCCACCTCCGGCTTCGTCGGCGAATTCATGGTCATCCTGGGCGCCGTGCAGGTGAACTTCTGGTGGGCCTTCCTGGCCGCCACCACCCTCATCTTCGGCGCCGCCTACACCCTGTGGATGTACAAGCGGGTGGTGTTCGGGCCGATCGCCAATCAAAACGTGGCGGAACTCAGCGACATCAATTCCCGCGAATTCCTGGTGCTGGGCCTGCTGGCCCTGTGCGTGCTGGGCATGGGCCTGTATCCCCTGCCGTTCACCGAGGTGATGCACGCCTCCGTGAACAACCTGCTGGAACACGTGGCCCATAGCAAGCTGGCTTACTGACAGGCGTATCGAGCGAGATGAATTTCACCCCCCCCGATCTACTGCCGGCGCTGCCCGAGATCTTCGTTCTCGGCATGGCCTGCCTCATCCTGCTCCTCGACGCGCTGGTGAAATCGCGCCCGCTCGGTTACCTGCTCACCCTGCTGACCCTGCTCGGCGCCGCCCTCATCACCGTGTTCACCAGCGTGCCGCAGGTGCAGACCACCTTCAGCGGCCAGTTCGTCGACGACGCCATGGGCGACGTGCTCAAGCTCATGTCCTACCTGGCGGCGATGACCGCCGTGGTCTACTCGCGCAACTACCTGGCCGAGCGCGGTCTGTTCCGCGGCGAGTACTTCGTGCTGGCGCTGTTCGCGGTGCTGGGCATGATGGTGATGGTCTCGGCCAATCATTTCCTGGTGCTCTACGTCGGCCTTGAACTGCTGTCGCTGTCGCTCTACGCCATGGTTGCCCTGCAGCGCGACTCCAGGCAGGCGACCGAGGCGGCGATGAAGTATTTCGTACTCGGCGCCCTGGCTTCCGGCCTGCTGCTGTATGGCATGTCCATGCTCTACGGTCTCACCGGCACGCTGTCGCTGCCGGAGATGTCGGCCACCCTGCAGGCCGGTGTCGACGACAAGATCATCCTCGCCTTCGGCATCGTCTTCGTGGTGGCGGGCCTGGGCTTCAAGCTCGGCGTCGCGCCCTTCCACATGTGGGTGCCGGACATCTATCAGGGCGCGCCCAGCGCCGTCACCCTGTTCATCAGTACGGCGCCCAAGCTGGCCGCCTTCGCCTTCGCCATGCGCCTGCTGGTCGATGGCCTGCATCCGGCCGTCGGCGACTGGCAGGGCATGCTGGCGATCATGGCGGTGCTCTCCCTGGCCGTCGGCAACCTCGCCGCCATCATGCAGACCAATATCAAGCGCATGCTGGCCTACTCCACCATCTCGCACATGGGCTTCCTGCTGCTGGGCATCCTGTCGGGCACCTTCGCCGGCTACTCGGCGGCCATGTTCTACGCCATCACCTACGTGCTGATGAGCCTGGGCAGCTTCGGCCTGGTGGTCTACCTGTCGCAAAACGGCCTGGAAGCCGAGCACCTGGACGACTTCAAGGGCCTCAACAGCCGCCACCCCTGGCTGGCTGCCCTGATGGCCATCCTCATGTTCTCCATGGCCGGCATTCCGCCCTTCGTCGGTTTCTACGCCAAGCTCTCCGTCCTGCAGGCCCTGGTGGGCGCCGGATTCCTCTGGCTGGCCGTGGTGGCGGTGATGTTCTCGCTCATTGGCGCCTTCTACTACCTGCGCGTGGTGAAGATCCTCTACTTCGACGCGCCCAAGGCGGACGCTCCCGCCCTGACGCCCGCCTCCGACATCAGGCGCTGCTTTCCGCCAACGG
>JBBILG010000127.1:0-3743 GCA_037445085.1 Methylobacillus sp. | reverse complement strand
CGTCACTTCCGGCTCCGACGACGTCATCGAACAGATCATCAAGCAGCTCAACAAGCTGGTGGACGTGGTCAAGGTGCTCGACCTCAACGACGGCCGCTACCTGGAGCGCGAGCTGATGCTGGTCAAGGTCAAGGCCACCGGCGCCTGGCGCGAGGAAATGAAGCGCATGTGCGACATTTTCCGCGGCCGCATCATCGACGTCGCCGACGATTGCTACATCATTGAGCTGACCGGCTCGGTATCCAAGCTCGATGCCTTCCTCGAAGCCATCGACCCCAAGGGCATCGTGGAGACGGTCCGTACCGGCGCTTCCGGCATCGGCCGCGGCGACAGGATTTTGAAGGTATAGCCCTCAAGGTTTAACTGATTCAATTGCACAAGGAAACGAAATGAAGGTCTATTACGACAAGGACGCCGACCTCTCGCTGATCAAGGGCCGGCAGGTCACCATCGTCGGCTATGGCTCGCAGGGCCATGCCCATGCGCAGAATCTCAAGGATTCCGGCGTGAACGTCACCGTCGCGCTGCGCCGCGGCGGTGCCTCCTGGGACAAGGCCGTCAACGCCGGCCATGCCGTCAGGGAAATCGCCGAGGCGGTGAAGGGTGCTGAGGTGGTCATGATTCTGCTGCCGGATGAAACCATGCCGGACGTCTACCGCGCCGAAGTCGCTCCCAATCTCAAGGCGGGCGCCGCGCTGGCCTTCGCCCACGGCTTCAACATCCACTACAACCAGATCGTGCCGCCGAAGAACGTCGACGTCATCATGGTCGCGCCCAAGGGGCCCGGCCACACCGTGCGCTCCGAATACCTCAAGGGCGGTGGCGTGCCCTCTCTCATCGCCGTGTACCAGGACGCCTCCGGCCGCGCCAAGGACATCGCCCTTTCCTATGCCGCCGCCAACGGCGGCACCAAGGGTGGCGTCATCGAGACCAGCTTCCGCGAAGAAACCGAAACCGACCTGTTCGGTGAGCAGGCCGTGCTGTGCGGCGGCGCCGTCGAGCTGGTCAAGATGGGCTTCGAGACCCTGGTCGAAGCCGGCTACGCTCCCGAGATGGCCTATTTCGAGTGCCTGCACGAGCTCAAGCTGATCGTCGATCTTATGTACGAAGGCGGCATCGCCAACATGAACTACTCCATCTCCAACAACGCGGAATACGGTGAGTACGTCACCGGCCACAAGGTGATCAACGAGACCAGCCGGGCCGCCATGCGCGAGGCCCTGGCCAGCATCCAGAACGGCGAGTACGCCAAGCGATTCATCCTGGAAGGCAAGACCAACTACCCGGAAATGACGGCGCGCCGCCGCCTCACCGCCGCCCACCCGATCGAGCAGGTCGGTGCCCAGTTGCGCGCGATGATGCCGTGGATCGCCAAGAACAAGCTGGTCGATCAGTCCAAGAACTGACCGCCTGGAGGAAGGCCAAGGGCAGGGCGCAACGCGCCCTGCCTTTTTTGTTGGGTTTGCCTGATGCATCTGGCATGACATCGTATGATGATAAAATACTCGATCGAGCAAGAGGTCCTGGACTGCAGCGAATTGCAGTGGGGTTGGGCCTGGCATGCGGCCCCACTGCCTCGTTGACCAGAAATCGATCGCGCCATTATTTCTTTACGGAACCATCACCTTGAACCATTACCCCCACCCCTTCATCGCCAGGGAAGGCTGGCCGTTTCTCGCCGCTTCCCTCGCCGTTTCGGTCATCGTCACCCTGTGGTGTGCCCTGTGGTCCATTCCGCTGTGGCTGCTCACCCTGTTCATCCTGCAATTCTTCCGCGATCCGGCGCGCACCGCGCCGACACAGGCCAATGCCGTCCTCGCCGCCGCCGACGGCAAGGTGATCGTGGTGGAAAAGGCGCGCGACGAATACCTGCAGCGCGACGCGCTCAAGATCAGCGTGTTCATGAACGTATTCAACGTGCACTCCAACCGCAGCCCGGTGGATGGCACCGTGGAAAGGCGCTGGTACATGCCCGGCAAGTTCTTCAACGCCGCGCTGGACAAGGCATCCGCAGAAAACGAGCGCAACGCGCTGTGGATCCGGACCCCGGGGGGCCAGGATATCACCTGCGTGCAGATTGCCGGTCTCGTCGCCCGCCGCATCCTCTGTTACGTGGATGTCGGCGACAGGTTGCAGCGCGGCCAGCGCTACGGCTTCATCCGCTTCGGCTCGCGCGTGGACCTCTACCTGCCGCTGACGGCCAGGGCCAGGGTGAGTCTGGGGGATCGGGTCAGCGCCGGCGAGACGGTGCTGGCGGAGCTGTGAAGCGCGGATCGGGCCCACGGCATCGCTGCGCACCGCAGCGGCGAGAGCTTGAAGGGGTGCGGCCGGTTGCGGCATGCTCCGCCCATGAAATGGCCGTGGGCGGCACCGGCGAGGCGGCCGGCAGCCCGGTCCTGAACGGCAGGTCCGGCCATCGAAATCGGGACTTCGCCTATGGCGACAGCCAAGCCCGGCCGCAATGACCCCTGCCCCTGCGGCAGCGGCAAAAAATACAAGCAGTGCTGCCTCGCGCGCGAGCATGCGCAGCCGGCGGGTGGTCCGCCGCAGCAATTGCGCCAGGCGCTGCTGCTGGCGCACGCCCAGCATCGGCGCGGCAACGCGGAGCAGGCCGAGGCGGTCTGCCGGCAGATCATCCAAGCGCTACCCGGCCAGCCCGATGCCTGGCATCTGCTGGGGGTGATCGCCCTGCAGCGGGGCGACTTCGAGCGTGCCATGGCGCAGCTAGGCATGGCGCTGCGGGGGCAGCCGAACAATGCCGAGATTCTGGGCAATCTGGGCTATGCCTGCCATGAGCGTGGCGATCTCGATGAAGCGCGGCGGTATTACCGCCAGTCGCTGGCGCTGGCACCGGAGTATGGCCATGTGCTGTTCAATCAGCATGCCCTGCTGGTGGACGACGGGAATCTGCCGGCGGCCATGGACAACCTGCAGCGGGTGCTGCGGGCGAACCCGGCGGATCGCGATGCGCGCTACATGCTGGGCGTGCTGCTGGATCATTGCGGCGATGCAGCGGCTGCCGCCGGGGAATTCGAGCTGCTTGCCGGCGGCACCGCGCGCGACCGGGCGCGGCTGGATGCCTGGCAATACTTGAAGGCTGTCTGCCCGCAGTTGCCGCCCGTCACCGGCAGCATGCGCCGCACCTTTGAGATTGCGCTGGCCGCCGCGCCCGAACGGGGGCTGGTGCTGGAATTCGGCGTGCGCTTCGGCAACACCATACGCCAGATCGCCGGGCTGGCCGGCCCGGCGCAGCCGGTGCACGGCTTCGACAGCTTTGAGGGGTTGCCGGAGGGATGGCATCACGAGCCCAAGGGCAGTTACTCCACCCGCGGCGAAATCCCCGAGGTGCCGGCCAATGTGACGTTGCATGCCGGCTGGTTTGACGACACCTTGCCCGGCTTCCTCGAACGGCAGGGCGGGCCGGTGCGTTTCGTCAACATCGATTGCGACATCTACCGTTCCACCAAAACCGTGCTTGACGGCCTCGCTTTGCGCATGGTGGCGGGCAGCGTGTTGGTGTTCGACGAGTACCTCGGCAACGAGCACTGGCGCGAGGACGAATTCAGAGCCTTGCAGGAAGCCGTGGCGCGTTACGGCTGGCAGTACGAGATCCTGTGCTTCAGCGTTTACACTAAGCAGGTGGCGATGCGGCTGTCAGAGGTGCCCCCGCAAAACTGGACACTTCTTTAACCCAGATTATCCATTAGGTCCAAAGCACGGCTGTAGGAGCGGCGCCCTCGCCG
>JBBILG010000126.1:0-3813 GCA_037445085.1 Methylobacillus sp. | reverse complement strand
CCTGCGCGAGCAGTTCGAGACCAACCTGTTCGGCTGGGTGGAACTCACCAATCTGTTGATCCCGGTGATGCGCGCCCAGGGCCGGGGACGCATCGTTATGAACAGTTCGGTGCTCGGCTACGCTGCCTTCGCCTATCGCGGCGCCTACAACGCCGCCAAGTTCGCGCTGGAGGGGCTCACCGACACCCTGCGCCAGGAGCTCGCAGGCACCGGCATCCACGTCAGCCTGATCGAGCCGGGCCCCATCACCAGCCGCTTCCGCGAGAACTGCCTGCCGCACTTCGAGAAGCACATCGACTGGCGGAACAGTCCGCACCGGCCTCGCTACGAATCCCAGCTCGCCCGCCTGCGCACGCCCGGACCCGCCGCGCCCTTCACCCTGGGCCCCGAAGCCGTGGTGGCTAGGCTGCTGCATGCCCTGGAAAGCCGGCGCCCACGCGCCCGCTATCCGGTGACCGTGCCGGCGGTGGCGTTCTGGTGGCTGAAGCGCCTGCTCTCGGTGCGTGCGATGGACTGGCTGCTGACGCGGGCCTCGGGCGGAGGCAGGAGATAGCGGCGGTCCGGCCGGTCACGCCAGGAAGGCGCTGCCGTCGCAGGGGTTGCATTCGCCCATGCGCGCCAGGAAGACGCCGGGCTCAGGTTGTCGCGATGACATGGCGTTGCTGCCATTCGGCCAGGGCGGCCAGGGTGTCCGTCATCGCCGGCAGCACGCGGATGTCCGCGGCCGGCGCGGCAACCCGGGCGCAGCCCGCGCCTCCGCACCAGAGTTCCGTCGCCGCGCCAAGGCTCTGGCGCAGTTCCGCCAGGGCCCCCGGAATCCGCCGCTGCGGGTAAACCACGCTGAACGACAGGGCCACCACGTCGGCCCGGTGGTCGCGCGCGGCGCGGACGATGTCGAGGATGGGCGTCTGGGTGCCCAGGGGGATGCAACAGGCCCCGCGCAGCGCCAGCAGGGCGGCGGCGGCGAGAATGCCGAGGCCATGCTGTTCCTCCGGCAGGGTGGTGAGCAGCACGCGCGGGCTGCCCCGGCTGTCGGCCAGTTGTGCGACCACCTCGCGCAGCACGCTTTGCAGGGCCTCGCTGAGCAGGTGTTCCTCGTGGATGCCGAGCTCGCCGCGCGCCCAGGCATCGCCCACCTCCTGGCAGAGGGGGTGCAGTGTGTCCTGGACAAATCTCTCCACCCCCTGTCTCAGCAGCACCCGGTAGATGCACAGGCGCAGGCCCACCGGATCCACGTCGCGCAGGCTGTCCAGGGTCAGCGCGCGATCTTCGTCGCCGCCCGGGGCGCGGGGCGAAGGCTGCTTTTCCCGGGCCAGGGCGTGCAGTCCTTCTTCGCTCTCGGCGACCAGGCGGGAAGGGCGCAGGCCGGTGTCCATCAGGCGCTTGATCAGGCGCAGGCGGCTGACCTGCTCGGGCGGATAGCTGCGCTCGCCCTGGGCATCGCGCAGGGGGCTGGGGAAGCCATAGCGGCTTTCCCACTTGCGCAGAACCTCTTTGGACAGGCCGGTCTCGCGCTCCACGGCACTGATGGGCAGGGCGGGCTGAAGGATGTTTTCCATGGTTGTCCTGGACAAAGTTGTTGACAGCACGATTCTGTCCAACTATCTTACGTCCCATAGTGTATTTGTCCAGGACAAATCATGAGAACCCGAAAATCTCTCGTTGTTGCCCGGCATGTCCGCCTCACCCCGTGGGTATTCCTGGTGCTGCTATTACTCGCCATGGCGTGGGCGGGCCCGGTCCGGGCCGATTCCTGCCCGTCCCTGCTGCGCCACACCTTCCCCTCCCTGCAGGAGGGCGAGCCGCGCGATCTCTGCCAGTATCGGGGCCGGGTCATCCTGGTGGTGAACACCGCCAGCTATTGCGGCTTCACCGACCAATACGGCGGCCTGGAAGCGCTCTACCGGCGCTACAAGGACCGGGGCCTGGTGGTGCTCGGCTTCCCTTCCAACGATTTCGCCAACCAGGAGCCGGGCGACAACCGCCAGATCGCGCAATTCTGCCGGCTTACCTACGGCGTCGAATTCCCCATGTTCGAGAAGTCCAGCGTGGTGGGAGCGGGCCGCAACGCCCTGTACGCGGAACTGCAACGTCGCACCGGCCAGGTGCCGCGCTGGAACTTCCACAAGTACCTGATCGATCGCGATGGCGACCGGGTCCTCAGCTTCGGTTCCGCGGTGCGGCCCGACGCCCCGGCCCTGGTCGAACAACTCGAGAAGATGCTGGATGCCGGCAGGAAGCCGGCGCGCAGGACATGAATCGCATGGATGCGAGGAGACAGGCATGAACCACGAAAACGAGGAAAGCGCTTTGCAAGTCATCCCGCCGCGCCTGGACGTCCAGGCCGCGCCGCGCGACCGCGTGGCGAAGGCGGCCGACGCGAAGCCCGCCGCGCGCGAACACTTCATCACCGAGTGGGCCGCGCACCATGAACCGGCCGCCGGCCGCTGACAGGAGAACGCCATGAGCGCGACCCATCTGGCCCTGAACTGGGTGGAACAGGGCTACGTGCCCGATTCCGTGATCCGCGGTGGCATCCGCCGCCTGTGCAAGGCCCGCCTGGAGGAGATCGGCGCCGCCGACTGCGAGTCGTCCGCCGCCCGTCTCGAAGCTTTCCTTGACGACCTGGCGCTGGCCCCCGTGGCGCTCCTGCCGGAACAGGCCAACGCCCAGCATTACGAGGTGCCCGCCGAGTTCTTCGGCGAGGTGCTGGGGCCGCTGCGCAAGTACAGCTGCTGCCATTGGCCGGACGGCGTGACCGACCTGGACGGGGCGGAGCGCTCGGCGCTAGAGCAGACCTGCGCGCGGGCTGAACTGGCCGACGGCCAAGCCATCCTGGAACTGGGCTGCGGCTGGGGCAGCCTGTCCCTGGAGATGGCGGCGCGCTACCCGGCGGCGCGCATCACCGCGGTCTCCAATTCCAACTCCCAGCGCCTGCACATCGAGGCCCGCGCCAGGGAACGCGGCCTGACCAACCTGCGCGTGCTCACCGCCGACATGAACCGGTTCGACACCCAGGATCGTTACGACCGGGTGGTGTCCGTGGAGATGTTCGAGCACATGCGCAACTGGCCGGAACTCATGCGGCGGGTGCATGGCTGGCTGCGACCCGGCGGGCGCTTCTTCATGCACGTGTTCTGCCACCGGGACACGCCCTACCTGTTCGAGGATCGCGGCGCCGACGACTGGATGAGCCGGCATTTCTTCAGCGGCGGCATGATGCCCGCCGACGTCCTCGCCCCGCGTTGCGCAGGCGCCTTGCGCCTGGCGCGGCAATGGCGCTGGTCGGGCCGGCATTACGAGAAGACCGCGAATGCCTGGCTGCAGCGCATGGACAGCCGGCGCGAAGCCGTCCTGCCCATCCTGGCGCGTACCTACGGCGCCGACCAGGCCGAACTGTGGTGGCAGCGCTGGCGCCTGTTCTTCCTGGCCTGCGCCGAGACCTTCGGCTACGAAGGCGGCCAGACCTGGTGGGTGAGCCACTACCTGTTCGAGCGCGGGGCCGGGGACTAGGCATGCTCGCCACGCCGCGCGCCGCCCAGGCTGCCGCCGCTTCCGGCGGCACCGAGAACCTGCTCAACCTGCTCGCCTTCCAGGCCGGCTGGTGGGCGGTGGTGCTCAGTGCCGCCCGGGACCACGCCGCCGTCGGTCTCCTGGTGGTGGCGCTGGTCCTTGCCTGGCACCTGGCGCGGGTGCGGCCGGGCGTCGCCGAAGGTCTGCTGATCGCCGCGGCCGGGCTCATCGGCCTGGCCTTCGATAGCCTGCTGCTGGCCACCGGCTGGGTGGCATTCGCCGGCGGCGCCCTGTTCGGCG
>JBBILG010000125.1:0-3828 GCA_037445085.1 Methylobacillus sp. | reverse complement strand
GCCGGGTATTCTTCGTCCAGCCATTTCTTCACCGCTTCCGGACGTTGCTCATAGGCCCGCTTGATCGGTTTTTGCGGGGTGAAGCCCCAGCGCTTGAGGTAGTTGCCAACCCCACGGATCGAGAGCTTGATGCCGCATTCGCGCTCTATCAACTGCATCACTGCCGCACGGTTCCATAAGGCGAAATCCATCTTCATCTGTTCCGGCCGCTTTTCGCAGATGAGGCGCCGGATCAGGGCTTCCTGTTCCGCTGACAGGGCGCGATCTTCACCTTCGCGCCGCCCTCGTTGGGCCGGGGCAAGAACGCCGATCCCTTTCTCTTCGTTTGCACGGTAGCGCTTGATGACGTTGCAGACCGCCGGGTAGCTCAATCCAACTTCCTGACTGATCTGCACACGATTGCGCCCTCGCTTCCATGCCCGGATGACCTGCTTGCGCAACTCGTACTGCGCCGCCGGTTCCAATGTCCTTGCGTCTTGTTTGTCCATGGCGGATTCGACACAATAATTCCAGAGTTGTTCATATTATTTGCGTGCCGTATCAATAGCCTTGGCGGCTTGCGAAAATATACAGGTCTGTATATCATGAACGGCGCCGGCGTAGTCCAGAGCAAATCATCACAACCCAACAATCAGGGAGGGGAAGTTCATGGAAGTTCTGGTGCAAGCGGCCGTAGGGATGATATTCGCCGTGCTGATCATGGCTTGGCTGGGCACTTTCGCCCGTTGGTTCGTCATCAAGGGCGTAGACGGCGGCCTGGTCAAGGACTACGGCGTGCTGATCAAGGCACACATCGATTTCGTGCTGATGTCGTTGTACTGCCTGGCGCTCTATGCAACCGCGCGAACCATCGGCGTGGAATTGCCGGTGCTGGCCTGCTGGCTGGTCGCGATTGGCGGCTTTACCAATCCCGGCGTGTTTGTCATCGCCGCCTTCAAGCCGGATTTCTGGCAGGCGATGTGGGTCAAGGTGTATACCATGGCGAGTTTCATCGTCACCACGGTTGGCTTCCTGTGGGTGGCTGGTGTCCTATTCGCGGGGGTGAGCGGGGCTTGAGCGGCGTGCGGCCGGCGGCGTTTCAGGACGACACCATCGCCGCCGGTGCGTAGGCGCATTCCACTTTTTGTGCCAGTTGCAGCAGGATTTCTGCCTGTTCCGCGCTGCCCGTCCTGAATGCGCCGCCGATGACGCCTTCCAGGAACATGGCGCGGTGCTCTGCCGGCAGCATCAGCGCTTGTGGGTACTGACAGATGCCGCGGCGCTGGCGTTCTCTGGCCTGGTCGAACGCCGCCAGCTGGAGCGAGCTGGCTTGGGCGGCTAGGACGACCCGCTGCGCCGCGGCGGCAGGGGCGGGCGTCTGCGGTGCATCGTCGGGTCGCAGCAGTGGCAGCATCAACAACAGGGCGAGTGCCGTTCCCCAGGCAGCCGGGTGGCGCACCGGCCTGCGGGCGGGTGCGGCCGCCCGCACCAGTTCGGCTGCCGCATCTCTGGCCTGCCGCATGGCGCCGCTGTCCGGAGTGCGCAGTTCGGCATGCATCGCGCCGAGCAGCAGCAGTTGGAGCTGTTCGGCGACTGTCTGCGGCTCGTGTAGTCCGGCGGCAGCGGCGTTGCCGACGAGATAGTCGAGCAGGCGGCTGTCGTCGTCTTGTTCGCCCCGGCGCAGGTCTCCGTCCGCCAGCGCCGTGCGCAGCCGCGGCGCATCCAGCCAGTCGTCGAGAATGTCGAACAGCACGGTCAGCCTGGCCTGCGGGCTATGCGCGGCTTTGCTGCCCATGCGCAGCAGCCAGTCTGAATCCAGCAGCTCGAACACGGCGACCCCTAGAACGGCTTCACTACGGCCAAGATGACGCTGGCTGCAAGAATCAGCACGGGAATCTCGTTGAACCATCGGTAGAATATGTGACCATGGCGGTTGCGGTCGGCCGCGAAATCCCGCAGCAGCTTGCCGCAATACAGATGATAGGCGACCAGCAGCAGGACCAGCGTCATCTTGGCATGCAGCCAGCCGCCAGCAAAGTCGTAGCCGAACCAGAGCCAGAAGCCGAACAGCAGCGCCAGCGCGCCGGGCAGCGTCATGAAGCGGTACAGTTTGCGTTCCATCAGCTTGAGCCGCTCCGACGTGGCGAGGTCCTCCACCATGGCATGGTTGACGAAGAGGCGCGGCAGGTAGAACAGGCCGGCGAACCAGGACGCGACGAAGATGATGTGCAACGACTTGATCCAGAGCATATTCAGTTCTCCGTTAGGGCTTCCCCGGACCGTCTAGCTGGCGCAGCCTGTCCAGGTGCTCGCCCATCTCCTGTCGGTAACCGGCATAGCTCATGTCGACGAGCGGGGCGCCCAGGGATGCGGCCAGGCCGGCGATGCTGCCGCGTTCCATGGCGGCATGGGTATAGATGTGGGTGAGGGCGTCGCGCACCCAGACGCGGTGCGTTTGCTGGCTGATGCTGCGGCGGTAGACGAGCGGCGCATCGAAGAATGCCGGCGGCTGCTGTTCCAGCCAGCGCAGTATGGCGCGCATGTCCTGGCGCAGCACGCCCTTCAGTTCACGCCAGTCATGGTGGATGGTGTCGGTGTAGCGCAGAGCGAAGTCCTCGCCGCGCAGGCGCGCCAGCCATTTGCGGGTGAAAAAGGCCAAGTGGTCGACGCTGTCGTGCAGGCTGGCGCGATAGAGCCGCTGCGGTGCCTTGCGCGCGCCGTCCTCCAGGCGATCGAGGGCGCTGAACAGCAGTTCATTGGCCCAGTGCTGATAGTCGGTCTGATACAGGAAATGCTGCTTGAAATCCATTCAGCCTGCGCCTCCCAGTCCCCGCTCCAGGGTCCGGTGCAGGGCATTGAAGTCCAGCACGCCGACCACGTGGCTGACGATGCGCCCGTTCTGGTCGATGAGAAAGGCAGTCGGCGTCAGCCGGACGTCGTCGAACGCCAGCGCGATCTCGCCCTGCGTGTCGAGAGCGACCGGGAACGGCAGCCCGTTGTTGCGCGCGAAGTTAGCCACCTGCTCCGGAGGGTCGTAGGACATGGCCACCGCCACCAGTTCGAAGCCGCGCGGATGGTACTTGCGGTAGGTTTCCACCAGCTCCGGCATCTCCTCGACGCAGCCGGTGCAGGTGGTGGCCCAGAAGTTGACCAGCACCATCTTGCCGCGCAACTGCTGCAACTCGATCTGCTGGCCGTCCAGGGTGGTGAAGCGCACCGGCGGTGCGCTGCCCCGGTCGAACACGGCATAGGCGAGCGCGCCCAGCAGGAGGACGGCGACGATGGGCAGCAGGCGGCGGAAATTCATGGGCGGCTTGGCGAAGGTGTCACACAACAAGGGTGCATGGTCGGGAACTTGTCATTTGCCGTTTCAGAAATCCCTGAATCAGTGGCTGCACGGGCGAATCGCGGCGTTGCGCGGCGCTCGCCCGCTCGCCTGTCCATTGGATGGGTCTCGTGTTCCGCGCTCCGTGCGCCCTGCGCTTCATCCCGCTCGCTCACTTGTTCAGGACTTCCTTTAAGCCGCAATTATACGTAAAGGCATGTGCGGGCCGGAAATTTTTCACAGCCTCTCAGGCTGGCCGGGCGTGCGGAGACCACTGCCGTGCGTGCAGCAGCAGGTGGCGCTCGAATTCGGTGGCGATGGGCGACAGCTGGCGGCCCTTCGGATAGACGATGTGCCACTGCGACTCGATCGGAAATCCCTCCACCGGCAGCACGGCGATGCCGGCGGCGGCCGGATCGGCCGGCAGGGCGTGGCGCGACAGCACGGCGACGCCGAGCTTGCCGGCCACCGCGCCGCGGGCTTGATCGCCCCCCAGCCGCCCGCCACGAACAGAGCCACGGCTT
>JBBILG010000124.1:0-3837 GCA_037445085.1 Methylobacillus sp. | reverse complement strand
AACTGGTAGCATGAAATCCATCCTTTGGCAGACGAAAAACCGAGGGAACCTCAGTGAAAGGCCCTGTCCTCGCGGCAGGGAGGGTATAAACACATTTCACGGATCACATTGCACGGTTCCTTAGAACTTGCCGTAGTAGCCTTCCTTCAGGGCATCGTACAGGTTGGCGGCGGTGTGGATTTCGCCGTCGTATTCGATTTCCTCGTTGCCCCTGGCTTCGATGACGGTGCCGTCCTCCAGGGTGAACTGGTAGGTGGTGTTTTCCAGATCCTTTTCGGTCACCAGTACGCCCTGGAAGGCTTCCGGGTTGAAGCGGAAGGTGGTGCAGCCTTTGAGCCCCTTTTCGTAGGCGTAGAAATAGATGTCCTTGAAATCCTCGTAGGGGTAGTCCGTGGGGACGTTGATGGTCTTGGAGATGGAACTGTCGATCCACCTCTGCGCGGCGGCCTGGATATCCACGTGTGCCCTGGCGGGGATGGTGGAGGAATCGGCGAAGTAGTCGGGCAGCTTTTCCTCTTCCCTGTCGGAGAACGGCATCGCCTTGGGGTTGACCCGCTCGCGGTAGGCCAGCAGCTCGTAGGACCACACATCCACCTTTTCCTTGGATTTCTTGCCTTCGCGGATGACGTTGCGGCTGTAGTGGTGGGCGAAGGAGGGCTCGATGCCGTTGCTGGCGTTGTTGCCAAGACTCAGGGAAATGGTGCCGGTGGGCGCGATGGAGCTGTGGTGGGTGAAGCGCACGCCCTTGTCGGCGATGCGGCGGCGCAGTTCCTCGGGGAACTGCTGCATGTAGCGGCTGTAGCGGCCGAGCAGCACCTTGCCCTTGACCTTATGGCCGAGCTGGATGCCGTCCATGGCCATTTCCGGGCGCTTGGCCATGAGGTCCGGGGTGATCTCGAACTCCTCTTCCATGATGGGTGCCGGGCCTTTTTCTTCGGCGAGACGGACGCCGACTTCCCAGCCCACTTCGGCCATCACGCGGGTGACTTCCTCGGTGAACCTGACAGATGCCTCGGAGCCGTACACCATCCTGAGCATGGTCAAGGTGGAGCCAAGCCCCAGGTAGCCCATGCCGTGGCGGCGCTTGCGCATGATCTCGTCCCTTTGCTGTTGCAAGGGAAGTCCGTTGACCTCGACCACGTTGTCCAGCATGCGGGTGAAGATGGCCACCACCTCGCGGTATTCCTCCCAGTCGAAGTGCGCCTGGTCGGTGAACGGCTGGCGCACGAAGGTGGTGAGGTTGACCGAACCCAGCAAACAGGCGCCGTAAGGTGGCAAGGGCTGTTCACCGCAAGGATTGGTGGCGCGGATGTTCTCGCAGAACCAGTTGTTGTTCATCTCGTTGACGCGGTCGATCAGGATGAAGCCGGGTTCGGCGAAATCGTAAGTGGACGTCATGATGACGTCCCACAGGCGGCGCGCGCGGATGATCTTGTACACGCGGCAGGCCACCTTGCCGTCGGCTTCGCGCGTGAGATATCTGTCCTTCACCGGCCATTCGCGCCACACCACCTGGGTGTCGTCGGCGAGGTCGAGGCCGTCGGCGGCGGCCTCCTTCTCGGTGACGGGGAAGGCCAGCCTCCAGTCCGTGTCGTGTTTCACCGCTTCCATGAATTCGGCGGTGATCAGGCAGGAGAAGTTGAACTGGCGTAGCCGCCCGGCCTCGCGCTTGGCACGGACGAAATCGACGATGTCGGGGTGGGAGATGTCGAAGGTGGCCATCTGGGCACCGCGGCGGCCGCCGGCGGAGGACACGGTGAAGCACATCTTGTCGTAGATGTCCATGAACGACAGCGGGCCGCTAGGCGCCGGCGCCGGCGACGAAAGCGCCCCTGGGGCGCAGGGTGGAAAACTCGTAGCCGATGCCGCAGCCGGCCTTGAGCGTGAGGCCGGCTTCGTGCACCTTCTCCAGGATGCCATTCATGGAATCCTCGATGGCGCCGGAGACAGTGCAGTTGATGGTGGAAGTCGCCGGCTTGTGTTCCTGTGCGCCAGCGTTGGAGGTGATGCGGCCGGCGGGAATCGCACCGCGGCGCAGCGCCCACAAGAATTTTTCGTACCACAGCGCGCGCTTTTCCTCGTCGGTTTCGGCGCCGGCCAGGGCGCGCGCCACGCGCTTGTAAGTATCGTCCATGGTCTGGTCGATGATGTCGCCCTGTTTGGTCTTGAGGCGATATTTCTTGTCCCAGATGTCGACCGACACCGGCTGCATGGGCACCTGGCGTTCCCCCTGCTGCGCGACTTTCACCGCCTTGAGCATGCCGTTTCTCCTCCTGCCTGTTTTTATTCGGAAAATTGAAAACCACAAGATATTGTGATGTGACAAAACGATAAACCCATTGAATTGTGTCCGTCAATGGGCAGACCGGATATTTTTTGTGCCCGCGCACAACGTCATGGGCGCCGGGCCCGAAGCGAACGTGAGCCCTTGCTCACTTGCCGCGGGAACGCCGGCAGGTGTTCTGTGCGAAAATCTTGCCATGCCGCGCGTCCTCTATACCGCCCTGCTCCGTCTGCTCGTGCCGCTGGGTCTCCTTCGGCTGCTCTGGCGCAGTCTGCGCCAGCCGGAATATCTGCGCCACTGGGGCGAGCGTTTCGGTGTTTACCCTTCACCCCTCACCCATCACCCTGCACCGATTATTTGGCTGCACTGCGTTTCGGTGGGCGAGACGCGCGCCGCCGCACCCCTGGTGGAAGCTCTGCGCCGGCATTACCCGCGGCACCGTATCCTGCTTACTCATGCCACGCCCACCGGGCGCGCCGCCGGCGAACATCTGTTCGGCGACGCGGTGGAACGCGTCTATCTGCCCTACGACCTGCCCGGCGCCATGACGCGCTTTCTCGACCACTTCCGTCCGCGACTGGGGCTGATCCTGGAGACCGAACTGTGGTTCAACCTCATCGAGGCATGCGCGCGGCGCGACATTCCGCTGCTGCTGGTGAACGCGCGCCTGTCGGAAAAGTCGGCACGCGGTTACGCCCGCCTCGGCCGGCTGACCGCGCAGGGTTTGCGCCGGCTTGCCGCCATCGCCGCGCAGACCGATGCCGACGCCGCCCGCCTGCGCGCCTTGGGGGGGGTGCGGGTAGAGGTGACCGGCAACCTCAAGTTCGACGTCACGCCGCCGCCCGAGGCGGAGGCGCTGGGCGCGGAACTGCGCCGGCTGTTCGGGCGCGCGCGGCCGGTATTCCTCGCCGCCAGCACGCGCGACGGCGAGGAGGCGCTGATCCTCGACGCGGTGGCCGCCGCCGGGGTGCCGGGGCTGCTCACGGTGATCGTGCCGCGCCACCCGCAGCGCTTTGACATGGTGGCGCGCCTGCTGGAGAAGCGCGGCCTGCGTTACGTGCGGCGCTCGGCGAATGTTCCCGCCGGGGATGCCGATTGCGTGCTGGGTGACAGCATGGGAGAAATGTTCGGCTACTATGCCGCCTGCGATCTTGCCTTCATCGGCGGCAGCCTGCTGCCGCTGGGCGGGCAGAACCTGATCGAGGCCTGCGTCATGGGGCGGCCGGTGCTGATCGGCCCGCATACCTTCAATTTCGCCGAGGCCGGCGCGCAGGCGGTGGCGTGCGGCGCGGCACGGCGCGTGCGGGATGCGGCGGAACTGGCGCTGGCGCTGCGGGCGCTTTGCGCCGACGTAGCGGGCCGGCAGGCGATGGCAAAGGCGGGGCTGGCCTTCGGCGCCGTCAACCGCGGAGCGACCGCGCGCACGCTCGCCATCATCGAAGGGTGCCTGGTAGGTAATGCCTCCACCGTTTCCGCCCACAACAGTCCGTAGATGTCGCCTGCGGCGGTCACGTTTTTTCGGACAGTCGGCTAAGCTAAGGCTGACCGGTTGA
>JBBILG010000123.1:0-3897 GCA_037445085.1 Methylobacillus sp. | reverse complement strand
GTGGCAGACGCCCCGCAACGGGTCAACGAAGACGCCTACGCCGCCTGGCTGTTCCGGCTCGCGCCGGACCATCCCGGCGAGTTCGAAACCCTGCTCGACGCCGCCGCTTACGAAAAACTGATCGGCTAGTCGCGCCGGCCATGCCCTATATCCCGCACACGCCGGAAGACGTGGCCGCCATGCTCGCCAGCATGGATCTTACCGATATCGGCCAACTGTTCGCGGAAATTCCCGCCGGCCTGTGCAACGAGGCACTCGCACGGGTGCCGGCGGCGCTCAACGAGATGCAGCTCATGCGCCTGGCGCGCGAGCGCGCCGCGCAGAGCGGCGACTACCTGTGTTTTCTCGGTGCCGGCGCCTACGAGCACCACATCCCCGCCGCGGTCTGGCAGATCGCCACGCGCGGCGAATTCTATTCCGCCTACACGCCGTATCAGGCGGAGGCCAGCCAGGGTACGCTGCAGGTGCTGTACGAGTGGCAGACCATGATGGCTTCGCTCACCGGCCTTGACGTCTCCAACGCCAGCCTGTACGACGGCGCCAGCGCCCTGGCGGAAGCCGTGCTGATGGCGGTGCGCCTGCACCGGGGCGACAGCCGGCGCGTGCTGGTGTCGGCCGGCCTGCACCCGCACTACCGCGCGGTGCTCGCCACCCTGCTCGCCCCGCAGCAGGTCGGCCTCGCGGAAATCGGCTTCGACCCGGCCAGCGGCCGCCTCGACCCGCACGCGCTGGAACGTGCCGGGAGCGCGCCCTTCGTCGCGCTGGTCATCGCCCAGCCCAATTTCTTCGGTGTGCTGGAAGAACCCGACGCGCTCACCGACTGGGCGCACGAGAAAGGCGCGCTGGTCATCGGCGCGTGCAACCCGCTGGCGCTGGCGCTGCTCAGGCCGCCTGGCGCGTGGGGCCGCGACGGCGCCGACATCGCCTGCGGCGAGGCACAGCCGTTCGGCATCCCTCTGTGCGCCGGCGGACCTTACCTGGGCTATCTGTGCTGCCGGCAGGAATACCTGCGGCAAATGCCCGGCCGCATCGCCGGCCGCACCCTGGACGCCGCGGGCCAGCCCGGCTACACGCTCACCCTGCAGGCGAGGGAGCAACACATCCGCCGTGCCAGGGCCACCTCCAACATCTGTACCAACCAAGGGCTGATGGTGACCGCCTCCGCCATCCATCTCGCCCTGCTCGGCGCGCAGGGCGTGGAACAGGTGGCCGCCAGCAGCCACGCCAACACGCTGCGGCTCCTGGCCCTGCTGACCGCCATCCCCGGCGTTACCCGGATGTTCGACGCGCCGGTCTTCCACGAAGCCGTGCTGCGCCTGCCGCAGTCCGCGGCGGGCGTGCTGGAGCGTCTGCGCGGCCGGGGCATTCTCGGCGGCCTCGAGCTCTGCCCGCATCACCCCGAGCTCGGCCACGCGCTGCTGGTATGCGCGACCGAAACCAAGACCGAAGCCGACCTGCAGCGCTATGCCGCGGCCTTGGCCGAAGTGCTGGAGACCGCGCCATGCTGATTTTCGAACGTTCGCGCCCCGGCCGCCGCAATGCCGCGCAGCAACCCGGCGCGGCGGATGCCGGCGACCTGCCGGCCGCCTTGCGCCGCGCCTCGAGGCCGCTGCTGCCGGAAGTCTCGGAGCTGGACGCGGTGCGCCACTACACCACCCTGAGCCAGCGCAATTTCTCCGTCGACACGCAGTTCTACCCGCTCGGCTCCTGCACCATGAAATACAACCCGCGCGCCGCCAATGCGCTGGCACAATTGCCGGGCTTTGCCGACCGCCACCCGCTGGCACCCGCCGCGACCGCGCAGGGCCTGCTCGCCTGCCTGTGGGAACTGCAGGAGATCCTCGCCGACGTCACCGGCATGGCGGCCATCTGCCTCACTCCCATGGCCGGCGCGCAGGGCGAATTCGCCGGCATCGCCATGATGCGCGCCTACCACCTGGCACGCGGCGACCATGCACGCCGCGACATCATCGTGCCGGATGCGGCCCACGGCACCAACCCGGCCAGCGTCGGCATGTGCGGCTACGTCGCGCGCGAGATTCCCACCGGCGCCGATGGCGATGTCGATCTCGCCGCGCTGCGCGCCGCCTGCGGCCCGCAGACGGCCGGGCTGATGCTGACCAACCCTTCCACCCTGGGCGTGTTCGAGCGCAACATCGAAGCCATCGCCGGCATCGTGCATGCAGCCGGCGGCCTGCTCTACTACGACGGCGCCAACCTCAACGCCATCCTTGGCAAGGTCAAGCCCGGCGACATGGGTTTCGACGTGGTGCACCTCAACCTGCACAAGACTTTTTCCACCCCCCACGGCGGCGGCGGCCCGGGCGCCGGCGCGGTGGGCGCGAGCGCCCGGCTGGCGCCTTTCCTGCCGCTGCCGCAGGTCGCGGGAGAAGCCGGCGGCTACCGCTGGCTCAGCGAGGCGGAGCGGCCGCGGAGCATCGGCCGGCTGTCGGCCTTCATGGGCAACGTCGGCGTGCTGCTGCGTGCCTGGGCCTACACACGCCTGCTCGGCCGTGACGGCATGCGGCGCGTGGCCGAGCACGCCACGCTCAATGCCAATTACCTGCTGCATGCCCTGCAACGGGCCGGCTTTGATGCGGCCTATCCCGGACGCCACGCCGGCCATGAATTCGTCCTGACGCTCAAGCGGCTCAAGGAGGAAACCGACGTCAGCGCCATGGACGTGTGCAAGCGCCTGCTGGACAAGGGTTTTTACGCCCCCACCGCCTATTTCCCGCTGTTGGTGCCGGAGTGCCTGCTGATCGAACCCACCGAAACCGAATCGCGGGAAACCCTGGACGCCTTCGTGGCGGCCATGCGGGAGATCCTCGCCGAGGCCCATGACGAGCCTGAACGGGTGAAGGGCGCGCCGTACACCATGCCGGTGCGCCGGCTCGACGAAGTGCGCGCCGCCCGCGAGCCGGATCTGGCATGGCGGCCGCCGGCGCAGAAGGCATGAACCGGCAGGCCAGACTGCTGCGCGTCCATGGCCTCGTGCAGGGGGTAGGCTACCGCGAAGCCATGCGGCGCGAGGCGGAACGGCTGGCGGTTGGCGGCTGGGTGCGCAATCGCCGCGACGGCACCGTGGAAGCCTTGGTGTGCGGCCGGCCGGAGCAGGTGAACCGCATCCTCGCCTGGGCGCAGCGCGGCCCGCGCCTTGCCATGGTGGAGCGGGTGGTGGTGTCCGATGCAGACGCGCCGGCCGGCTCCGCGTTCGAAATCCTGCCCACGGCATAGGCTGGACTATTTCAGCAGGCTGGCAAACGCAGCGCCTGATGAAATGGGTTCCCAACCACGGAAAGGCTGCCGGCCGGTCTACCTCGCCCGCACCGGAATGCGCCACAGCAGGAGTGCCAGCGTCGCCCCCAGGACAGCCAGCAGCAGCTTGAGCCACAGCGCCGGCACGAAATAGATCGAACTGCCGAAGGAGACCGTCATCAGAAAAAAAGCCCAGCCCTTGATGCCGGGCGGCAGGCTGCGATGCCGGTACCAGTCGCGGACGATGGGCCCGGTGATGTGGTGCTCCAGCAGCCAGCCGTGAAACCGCTGCGAACCACGTGCGAAACAGGCCGCCGCCAGCAGCACGAAGGGGACGGACGGCAACACCGGCAAAAACACGCCGAGCACCGCCAGCAGCATCGCCACGCATCCGCATGCGACGAAAAGGTGTCGCACCATCTGCGAATCGTGCAGTTGCAGCTTGCTCATGGGCGGGGAACACGGTTGCCGTTGCCCCGATTCTACCCGCAGTCGGCGAGTTTGCGCAGGGTGGACGCGGCGGGATGAGGATGCGTCCGCCTGCCGCCGGGGCGCAGTCCGCGCCCCGGCACACGTGCCGCATTTACTGAGCCGGCCGTATGAAGTTTGAACTTCTGGTGGCCGACGGAGCCGGAGCGT
>JBBILG010000122.1:0-3926 GCA_037445085.1 Methylobacillus sp. | reverse complement strand
TGGAGCAGTGACCTCAGGCAGCCTTTCGGCGCAGGCTGACCTGCGCAGCAGGTCAAGCGCGAAGCGTGGCCGGAGCCAAAAGACTGCCTGGATGTTGCGCAGCCTGCTGGAGCAGTGACCTCAGGCAGCCTTTCGGCGCAGGCTGACCTGCGCAGCAGGTCAGGAACAGAGCGCAGTCACCACTCCCCCGGCAAGGCCACGTGGCCTTGCCCTTTTCGTTTTGTCTCGGCATTTGCGCTAAAATCGCCGCCATACCCTTGTCCCACGGAGCACCCGCAACATGTCCACCCAGCACGCCCGTCTGCTCATTCTCGGTTCCGGCCCGGCCGGCTACACCGCCGCCGTCTATGCCGCGCGCGCCAACCTCAGGCCGGTGCTCGTCACCGGCCTGGCGCAGGGCGGCCAACTGATGACCACCACCGAGGTGGACAACTGGCCGGCCGATGCCAACGGCGTACTGGGACCCGAACTGATGCAGCGCTTCCAGCAGCATGCCGAACGCTTCGGCACCGAAATCGTCTTTGACCACATCCACACCGCCCACCTCGGGGAACGGCCGCTGCGTCTCGTCGGCGATGCCGGCACATACACCTGCGATGCGCTCATCATCGCCACCGGCGCCTCGGCCAAGTATCTGGGCCTGCCTTCGGAAGAGAAGTTCATGGGCAGGGGCGTGTCCGCCTGCGCCACCTGCGACGGTTTCTTCTACCGCAACCAGGAAGTCGCCGTCATCGGCGGCGGCAACACGGCCGTCGAGGAGGCGCTGTATCTCGCCAACATCGCCAGCAAGGTGACGCTGGTACACCGCCGTGACAAGTTCAGGGCCGAGGCCATCCTGGTGGACAAGCTGATGGATCGCGTCAGGGAAGGCAAGATCGAACTGCAACTGTTCTCCACCCTGGACGAGGTGCTGGGGGACGACGGCGGCGTCACCGGCATGCGCATCAAGAACGTCAAGGATGGCAGCACCAGGGAAATCGCGCTCTCCGGCGTGTTCATCGCCATCGGCCACCAGCCGAACACCGGCCTTTTCGCCGGCCAACTGGAGATGGAAGGCGGCTACATCGTTACCAGGGCCGGCCGCGAGGGCAACTTCACCGCCGCCAGCGTGCCGGGCGTGTTCGCTGCCGGCGATGTGCAGGATCACGTCTACCGTCAGGCCGTCACCAGCGCCGGCACCGGCTGCATGGCGGCACTCGACGCCGAACGCTATCTGGACCAGCTGCGATAGGAGGCAGGCCGCGGCGGCACGGGGCCATCCCCATCCCCTTGCGCGCCACGTGGTGCCCTTGCGATGAACGACGACACCGACGAGTTGCAACTGTTCCGCGCAGCGGTGGCGGGCGCCAGGCCGCTGCGCCAGGACCGCGTCCATCACGCCACCCCCAAGCCGCATCCCACACCGCAGCAGCTGCTGCGCGACGAACGGCAGGCGCTGGCGGATTCGCTGTCCGACCACTATCTGCCCGCCCATGAGGTGGAAAGCGGAGAGGAACTACTCTATCTGCGCGACGGCCACGCGCCCGACATATTGCGCCGTCTGCGGCGCGGCCACTGGGTGATTCAGGAACAACTCGACCTGCACGGCATGACGGTGGACGAAGCGCGCAGCCATGTCGCCACCTTTCTCGCCCGCTGCCGCAAGCGCGGCATGCGCTGCGTACGCATCATTCACGGCAAGGGCTACGGCTCGCCCAACCGCGAGCCGGTACTGAAACACAGGCTGCGCGGCTGGCTGATGCAGCGCGACGAAGTCATTGCCTACGCACAGGCGCGCCCGGTGGACGGCGGCGGCGGTGCGGTGGTGGTACTGCTCAAGGCCGGCTGAGGCACCATGTCCGCGCACCGCCGCCCGCCCCCGATACGCTACGCGGCGTGCCTTTCGCTGCTGCTGGCGCTGGCCTTCCCTCCGGCCGCTTTGGCCGCCGCCGCCGAGCTCAGGGCGACATACGCCAAACTGCTGCCCCGGCTGGAAAACAACGCCTTCCAGCGGCCGCTTCACCTGCATTCCCGTGATGTCTCGGGCAAGGTGCACGGCGACGTCCATGCCCGCCTTGACCACCCCTACGCCATGGTCGCCGCCATGCTCGCCCGGCCCGCGACCTGGTGCGACATCCTCTTCCTGCATCCCAACACCAAGTATTGCCATGCCACTCCAGCCGGCGACGGCGCTGCGATGACCCTCTACAAGGGCCGCAAGTTCGACCAGCCGCTGGAGGACGCCCATCGCGTCGATCTCGTCCTGCGCGTGGCCGCGGCCACGGCGGACTATCTGGACGTGCGGCTGGACGCGGAGCGGGGGCCGCTTGGCACGCACGATTACCACATCGGGCTCAAGGCCGTCCCGCTGGATGACGGCCGCACCTTTCTGCACCTGAGCTACACCTACGCCTACGGGCTCACCGGCCGGCTGGCCAAGCAGGGGTATTTCGCCACGCTGGGGCGCGGCAAGGTGGGCTTCACCGTCACCGGCAAGGGAGCCGACGGGCAGCCGCAGTACGTCGGCGGCACGCTGGGCGCGGCGGAACGCAATGCCATGCGTTATTTCCTTGCCATCGAAGCCTATCTGGATACCCTCGGCGCGCCGGCGGCAGAGCGCCTGGACAGGCGCCTGCGCGCCTGGTTCGCTGCCACCGAGCGCCATCCGCGCCAGCTATACGAGCTGCAACTGAACGACTATCTAGCCATGAAGCGCAGGGAATACGCGCGCCAGCAATCATCGCCACCACCGGCAGAATAGCCGGCGTCCCTCACGGCGCGGCCTGCGGCAGGCTGAGTACGGAACACCGCGGTTCGCGCCTCATGCCTGCGCGATCAGGCACACCGCCTCCGCCGCGATGCCTTCGCCGCGGCCGGTGAAGCCCAGCCTCTCCGAGGTGGTGGCCTTGACGTTGACGGCCTCCACAGGCAGGCCAGCATCCGCGGCGATGTTGGCACACATGACCGGGATGTGCTGCGCCAGCCTGGGCGCTTCCGCAATCACCGTGGCGTCGATGTTGCCGACCGCATAGCCCTTGTCGCGCAGCAGCGCCACCACGTGGCGCAGCAGCTCGCGGCTGTCTATGCCCTCGTAGCGCGGGTCGGTGTTGGGGAAGTGCCTGCCGATGTCGCCCAGCGCCGCCGCGCCCAGCAGCGCATCGCAAATGGCGTGCAGCAGCACGTCGGCGTCGGAATGGCCTTCCAGGCCGCGCTCGTGCGGAATGTCGACGCCGCCGATGATGCACCTGCGGCCGGCGACCAGCGGATGCACGTCGAAGCCGTGGCCGATGCGAAGATTCATGCCGTGTTTCCCTTCAGGATCAGTTCAGCCATCACCAGATCTTCCGGATAGGTGACCTTGAGGTTGTGCCCGCCCCCCGCCACCAGCCGGGGAGCGTAACCCAGGAATTCCACCGCCTGCGCCTCGTCGGTGGGCGCCTGCGTGCCCATGGCCTGCAGCGCGCGGGTGAGCAGCCCGTGGCGGAACATCTGCGGCGTCTGCGCCCGCCACAAGCCCTCGCGCGGTTCGGTGCGCGCCACGCGACCGTCGGGCGAGGCTCGTTTCAGCGTGTCCGCCACCGGCACCGCCAGTAGGCCGCCCACCGCATCGTCGCGCAGTTCGGCAAGCAGGCGGTCCAGCAATTTGCGTGACAGGCAAGGACGCGCGGCGTCATGCACCAGCACCCAGTCATCGGCGCCGGCCTCATCCGCCATGGCCACGAGGCCGCCCAGCACGCTGGCGGCACGTGTGTCGCCACCGCAGCGCAGCACCCGCACCTTGGCATCTGGGTAGTCCGTCCAGCCGGCATCGTCCGGATTCAGCACTACGTAGACGCGGGTGATGTTGGGATGCATGCAGAACACGGAAAGCGTATGATGAATCAGTGGCCTGCCGAGCAGCGGCAGGTACTGCTTGGGCGGTGTCATGCCCATGCGGCTGCCACTGC
>JBBILG010000121.1:0-3939 GCA_037445085.1 Methylobacillus sp. | reverse complement strand
TGCTGCGCCGCCCGCCGGGCCGCGAGGCGTATCCGGGCGACGTGTTCTACCTGCATTCGCGCCTGCTGGAGCGCGCCGCGCGCGTCAACGAGGAATACGTCGAGCAGTTCACCCAGGGTGAAGTCAAGGGCAGGACCGGATCGCTCACCGCCCTGCCGGTAATCGAGACCGCCGCCGGTGACGTGTCCGCCTTCGTGCCGACCAACGTGATTTCCATTACCGACGGCCAGATCTTCCTGGAAACCGACCTGTTCAACGCCGGCATCCGTCCCGCCATCAACGCCGGCATCTCAGTGTCGCGGGTCGGCGGCGCCGCCCAGACCAAGGTCATCAAGAAGCTGGGCGGCGGCGTGCGCCTGGCGCTGGCCCAGTACCGCGAGCTGGCGGCGTTCGCGCAGTTCGCCTCCGACCTCGACGAGGCGACCCGCAAGCAACTGGAGCGCGGCCGTCGCGTCACCGAGCTGATGAAGCAGCCACAGTACGCGCCGCTGTCGGTGGCGGAAATGGCGGTGTCGCTGCTGGCCGCCAACCAGGGCTACCTGGATGACGTGCCGGTGAACAAGGTGCTGGCTTTCGAATCCGCCCTGCATTCCTTCCTCAAGTCCAAGTACAAGGGGTTGATGGACAAGGTCGAGGAAACCCGGGATCTCGGCGACGACGACCAGAAGGCGCTGGAGGCGGCAATCCAGGACTTCAAGGCGACCAACGCCTACTAAAGTCGGAGCATACGCATGGCTGGCAGCAAGGAAATACGGAGCAAGATCAAGAGCGTGGAAAACACGCGCAAGATCACCAAGGCCATGGAAATGGTGGCCGCATCCAAGATGCGCCGCGCGCAGGAACGAATGCGGGCCGCCCGCCCCTATGCGGAAAAGATCCGCAACGTAGCGGCACACCTCTCCCACGCGCACAGCGAGTACCGGCATCCCTTCTTGGTGAAGCGCGAGCAGGTGCGCAATGTCGGCCTGATCGTGGTGACCTCCGACAAGGGCCTGTGCGGCGGTCTCAACACCAACGTGCTGCGCATGTCGGTCAACCAGATGAAGTCCTGGGAGAACGCCAAGCTGGGCATGCACGTGTGTGCCATCGGCAACAAGGGCCTCGGCTTCATGAGCCGGGTCGGCGCCGACGTGCGCTCTCATCTCACCGGGCTGGGCGACACTCCGCACATGGAAAGGTTGATCGGCCCGGTCAAGGTCATGCTGGATGCCTATCTCGCCGGCGCGCTCGACGAAATCTACATCTGCTACACCCGTTTCATCAACACCATGAAGCAGGAACCGGTGATGCAGCAACTGCTGCCGCTGTCAGGTGGGCAGCTCGGCAGTGCCGAGGGCCACTGGGACTACATCTACGAGCCGGAAGCCAAGATCGTCATCGACGATCTCATGATGCGCTACATCGAATCGCTGGTGTACCACGCCGTGGCGGAGAACATGGCATCCGAGCAGAGCGCGCGCATGGTGGCGATGAAGGCCGCGTCGGACAACGCCAAGAACGTCATCGGCGAGCTCAAGCTGGTCTACAACAAGGCCCGCCAGGCGGCGATCACCAAGGAAATTTCCGAAATCGTGGGCGGCGCGGCAGCCGTGTAACGCGAGGCGACTTGCAAGATTGGACGAGGCTGATGTGAGTGTAGCGAACGTTATGACGAGGCCAAATCTTCAAGGCGCCGCTGGGTAACGAATTCAAGTATGGATTGGGGAACTCAAGATGAGTCAAGGTAAGGTTGTGCAATGTATCGGCGCCGTGGTCGACGTCGAATTTCCGCGTGATCGGATGCCCAAGGTATACGATGCGCTACTGCTGGACGAGGAAGGTTCCACCGCGGAAGCCGGGCTTACCTTCGAAGTGCAGCAGCAACTGGGCGACGGCGTGGTGCGTACCATCGCCCTGGGCTCCAGCGACGGTCTGTCCCGCGGCATGAAGGTGAAGAACACCGGCGCGCCGATTTCGGTGCCCGTGGGTCACGGCACCCTGGGCCGCATCATGGACGTGCTGGGTCGCCCCATCGACGAAGCCGGCCCCATCCAGACGGAGGAAAGGCGTTCCATCCATCAGAAGGCGCCAAAATTCGACGAGCTCTCCCCCTCGGTGGAACTGCTGGAGACCGGCATCAAGGTGATCGACCTGGTGTGTCCGTTCGCCAAGGGCGGCAAGGTCGGCCTGTTCGGCGGCGCCGGCGTGGGCAAGACCGTGAACATGATGGAGCTGATCAACAACATCGCCAAGCAGCACTCGGGTCTCTCGGTGTTCGCCGGCGTGGGCGAGCGTACCCGCGAGGGCAACGACTTCTACCACGAGATGAAGGATTCCAACGTGCTGGACAAGGTGGCCATGGTGTTCGGCCAGATGAACGAGCCGCCCGGCAACCGCCTGCGCGTGGCGCTGACCGGCCTCACCATGGCCGAGCGCTTCCGCGACGAAGGCCGCGACATCCTGTTCTTTGTCGACAATATCTACCGCTACACCCTGGCCGGTACCGAAGTATCCGCCCTGCTCGGCCGCATGCCGTCCGCAGTAGGCTACCAGCCGACCCTGGCGGAAGAAATGGGCCGCCTGCAGGAGCGCATCACCTCCACCAAGGTGGGCTCCATCACCTCCATTCAGGCCGTGTACGTGCCCGCGGACGACCTGACCGACCCGTCGCCGGCCACTACCTTCCAGCACCTCGATTCCACCGTCGTGCTGTCACGCGACATCGCCGCGCTGGGCATCTACCCCGCCGTCGATCCGCTCGATTCGACATCGCGCCAACTGGATCCGCTCATCGTCGGCGAGGAGCACTACCACGTTGCCCGCGCCGTGCAGTCCACGCTGCAGCGCTACAAGGAACTGCGCGACATCATCGCCATTCTGGGCATGGATGAACTGTCTCCTGAAGACAAGCTCAGCGTGGCGCGTGCCCGCAAGATCCAGCGCTTCCTGTCGCAGCCCTTCCACGTGGCGGAGGTGTTCACCGGCGCGCCTGGCAAATACGTGCCGCTCAAGGACACCATCGCCGGCTTCAAGGCCATTGTCAGCGGCGAGTACGACCACCTGCCGGAGCAGGCGTTCTACATGGTGGGCGGCATCGAAGAAGTGGTGGAAAAGGCCAAGACCCTGCAATAACCCTACTGGAAGGCGAACATGGCAATGACGGTACACCTCGACGTGGTGAGTGCGGAAGAGTCCATTTTCTCCGGGCTGGCGGAATTCATCGCCGCCCCGGCGGCAATGGGCGAAATCGGTATCTACCCGCGGCATGCCCCGTTGATCACCACCATCAGGCCCGGCGCCTTGCGCGTCAAGCGGCCCAACGAAGAAGAAGAGACGCTGATCTTCGTCTCCGGCGGCATCCTGGAGGTACAGCCTGGCGTGGTCACGGTGCTCGCGGACACCGCGATCCGTGGTCGCGACCTGGACGAAGCGAGCGCGCTGGAAGCCAAGAAGCGCGCCGAGGAAGCCATGCACGACAAGAGTGCCGCCATGGACTACGCCAAGGCGCAGGCCGAGCTCATTGAAGCCATGGCCCAACTGCGGGCCATCCAGAAGCTGCGCAAGACGGCCCAGCACTGAGCTGCTTCTGCATCAAAAAGAAAAGGCAGCGAAGGCTGCCTTTTCTTTTTCTTTGAAGATGGCTAACGTTTGAACTCGGGGGCGCGCCGCCGATAGGCGGGGGGAAACTGGGCGAAACTGGGAAACTGGGGACAGGGAAACTGGGGACAGACCACGGTTTTTCGGTTTTTGGTTATGTGAGAAACAGATTGCTGGATTCTGGTTCCACTGCCTTGCGGGGCCGCCCAGACTTGCCGGGCGCTGCCCGTCGCCCCAAGGCCACGGACACCTGTGCCGCGAAGGATTCATTGCCCAGTGCAAAATTGCCATTGGTCGCCCGACGGATCTCGTCCACCACCCCTGGTTCCAACTCATAACGGAACAACTCGCGGTAGGCCGCCT
>JBBILG010000120.1:0-3970 GCA_037445085.1 Methylobacillus sp. | reverse complement strand
CAGGCGACCCGTTCCCGAACGGGCTACTTGTTGACGATGGGGCGGACGTCCCAGGCGATGGGTGAGCCCAGTTGCTCACTGCACCGCCATTCGTGAACATTTCCCGGGGTATTCCGGGAAGATATCCCGTGCAATATACAGGGGTATTTTTCTAGAATGGCCGTATCGATTTTGACTGTCTGGTGATGGCGGCCATCCTGCCAAGGCGCATGAATATGCACATTCAGCTCGACGCGCAATGCCGGGAAGACCTGTTCGGCATCATCCAGCGTTCCTGCGGCATTACCGGGTATGAAGACCTTCTGCACTGGCTGCGGGACGATGTCAGCCGCCTGTTGCCGCACGACGTGCTGGTTGCGGCGTGGGGGGATTTCCCGCGCTGCCGCCTGCGCTATGACATCGCCTCCAGCCTTGCGGGAGTCCGCTCCGCCGCCCTGCTGGAGCGCGCGCTGAACCTGGATGTGCTGATGCGCTCCCTGCACCGGCGCTGGCTGGATGAAGGCGGCCGCTGGTGTACCCTGCAGGACATCGACGAGCCCGTGCCGACGTGGCCCGGGGCGGTCTCCTCCCCGAAGTGGCTGCGGGGTGGGCATGACTGCCTGTATGCCTTTTTTGCGCGTGGCCGGATTGCGCCTGTGGTGCACCAGATGCCCGGCATGCTGCTGCCGCACCTGGACTGGGTGCTGCGTCGCATTGGAGGTCTGCCCGCTGCGAAGGACTGCGAGCGGTTGGCGGGGTGGCATCGTCCGTTCGTCGGCATGAGCGGGCGCGAGCGGGAAATCATGCATTGGGTGCGTCACGGCAAGACCAATCCGGAGATCAGCGCCATTCTCAACATCAGCCCCAACACGGTCAAGAGTCACCTCAAGCGCATTTTCTACAAGATGCAGGTTTCCACCCGCGCCCAGGCCGTGGCGCACTACGTGGAAGGCCACCCCGGCCATGGCGAGAAGATGGCGGGCACTGAGCGGTCCGCGGCCGGCCGGCGTGATGGATCAAACCTGCTGAGTGCCCCAGGTTAGAACCCATTTCATTGGGCGCTGCGCTTGCCCAGCCGGGCTTGCGCGGTACTCGTCCCTCGCCGTACTTGCGTGCACCGTCCCGTCGCTGCGGGCCTGCGCGCCCCATTTGGCTGCGCTCGCCTGCCGAACCAGGTTCTTAGTGACGCTTGCCGGGCGGCGTGTGCGGATGCGCGGCGTGGCGGTGCAGCAGACCGGGCTGGCGTGGCGGCTCGCGGCCGATGCGCTGGGGCAGCAGGGAACCTGCCAGCATGCCGACAAGGCTCATCAGGAAGCCGGCGAAATGCGGCGGAATCGGCCCCTCGCCATCGGGCACGAGAAATTCCATGGGTAGCCAGGTCAGCGTGCCCAGCACGATGGCGGCGACTGCCCCTTGGGCGGTGGCGCGCTTCCAGTAGAGCCCCGCCACCAGCGGCGTGAAGGCCATCACCAGGGTCACCTTGTAGGCGTTCTCCACCATGTGGTGGATGCTCGTGTCCGCCCGCAGCGACCACAGCGAATACAGCACCACGCCCACGCTGAAGCACACCACCACGCCGCGCGTCAGCCGGAGGAATTGGCGGTCGCTCATCTCGCCGCCGACGAGATTCTTGATGACGTTTTCCGCCAGCGTGACTGACGGTGCCAGCAGGGTGCCCGAGGCCGTGCTCATGATTACCGACAGTAGCGCGCCGTAGAAGACCACCTGGGCCAGCAAAGGCAGGTGGCCGACCACCAGCATGGGCAGGATGTGCTGCGAGTCGCCGCTTGCCAGCAGGCGGGCCACCATCTGGCCGTCGATCAGCGTGGCGGCGTAGGCGAGGAACAGCGGCACCGCGGCGAACAGGAAATAGGCGATGCCGCCCAGCACCGAGCCCCATACCGCGGTCTTTTCGCTTCTGGCGGCATTGGCGCGCTGGAACACGTCCTGCTGCGGAATGGAGCCGAAGCCCATGGTCAGCAGGCCGGAAATGAAGGCGATCATGGCCACGGTGTTGAGCTCCGGCCAGAACTCGAACTTGCCTGCATCATGGGCATGCGCCACCACCCGCTCGACGCCGCCGGCCATGCCGGACACCAGGAAGGTGATCCACAGCAGACCGGCGACGATGATGATCATCTGGAAAAACGTGGTCAGCGCCACCGACCACATGCCGCCGAACAGGGTGTAGATGAGCACCACGGATGCGCCGAGCAGGATGCCCTGGCCCTGGGTGATGATGCCGTCGGAGAGCACGTTGAACACCAGGCCGAGCGCCATGACCTGGGCGGAAACCCAGCCCAGGTAGGACAGCGCGATGGCGATGGAGACCGTCACCTCCACCGTGCGGCCGTACCGGTTGCGGTAGAAGTCGCCGATGGTGAGCAGGTTCATGCGATACAGCGGCCGCGCGAAGAACAGGCCGAACAGCACCAGGCACAATGCCGCGCCGAAGGGGTCGGAAATCAGGCCGCCGAGATCTTCTTCGAGAAAGGTGGCGGGGATGCCCAGCACGGTCTCCGCGCCGAACCAGGTGGCGAACACCATGGCGGTGACCACGATGAGCGGCAGGCGCCTGCCGGCGGTGATGTAATCGCGGGAGTTGTGCACGCGCGTGGCGGCATAGGCGCCGATGCCGATCGACACGACGAGATAGAGCAGCACGAAACCGAGCAGCACGGCGGACTCTCCAAGGCAAGTGAAACATGACGAAATCGATGTAGCCGGCTATTCTAGCAAAAGCCGCCGGCGAGATGACAATGCCGGCGGCCACGGTCAACCTTGGCAAATCCTATACGGAGGCGGGCATGCAGCAGTCCGGGCAACTGGCGCACTGGGTGGCGGAACTGAGCCGGGCGGACATTCCCGTGCTGAAGCATACGGCACGCGAACTGGAGCGGCTGCGCGCCGACGAGTACAGGCTCAACGCGCGCAGCGTCGCCCAGGTGGTGACCTCCGACCCCATGATGACGCTCAAGCTGCTGCGCCACATGCAGCAGCACAGGCATCGCAGCCAGGCACAGGAACTGGTGCAGGTGGAGCAGGCCGTCATGATGATGGGCTTTACCACGTTCTTCCGCGAGGTGGCGCCGGCACCGCTTGCCGAAGACCTGCTGCGCGGCCACATGGACGCCCTGCTGCACCTTTTGCAGACCGTGCGCCGCGCCCAGCGCGCCTCGCGCCATGCCTTCGACTGGGCGCTGCTGCTGCATGATCTGCACGCCGAGGAAGTGCGCATTGCCGCCTTGCTGAGCTACATCGCGGAAATGCTGATGTGGTGCTGCAACCCGGAACCCATGCTGCGCATCCGCGCCTTGCAGTCTGCCGACAAGACCCTGCGCAGTGCCGACGTGCAGCAGCAGGTGCTGGGTTTCTGCGGCATGGAGTTGCAGCAGGCGCTGGCGACCGGGTGGCGCCTGCCGCAGTTGCTGCTCAATCTGATGGACCCGGCGCAGGCCGACAACATGCGCGTGCGCAACGTCATGCTGGCGCTCAACCTGGCGCGCCATTCGGCCAACGGCTGGGGCGATGCCGCCCTGCCCGACGATTACCGCGACATCGCCGCGCTGCTGCGCATGGAGCCGGAAAAAGTGATGGCCTTGGTCGGGGCTAACCCCACCCCAGCAGCAGGGCAAGGCTGACCACCTGTGCCGTCGCCAGCGCCGCCACCGCCACGGTAGCCCATCGCAGCAGCCGGTTGCGCTGCGTTTGCGCCGCCAGCAGGGCTTGCAGGTGGCGTGCCAGGCGGGCGTCGTCCTCGCGCTGCAGGTATTCGCCCAGCAAGCGCGGCAGGCGCGGCAGCAACGTCCCCCACTGCGGCGCTTCCTGGCGCAGTTGCTCCAGCGCGGCGCGCCAGCCCATCTGCTCCGACATCCAGCGTTCCAGGTAGGGACGTGCGGTCGCCCACAGATCCAGCTCGGGGTCGAGTTCGCGCCCCAGGCCCTCGATGTTGAGCAGGGTCTTCTGCAGCATCACCAGTTGCGGCTGGATT
>JBBILG010000119.1:0-4053 GCA_037445085.1 Methylobacillus sp. | reverse complement strand
AGGTGGCCACCACCAAGGCGCAGCGCAAGCTGTTCTTCAACCTGCGCAGCATGAAAACGCATGGCGGCAGCCTGCGTCCCGACGAGGTGCGCGAGATCGCCCGCGAACTCAGGGTCAAGCCGGAAGAAGTCACGGAAATGGAAGCGCGCATGGGCAGCCACGACATCGCGCTGGAATCCCACGGCGAGGAAGACGGCGAGGAAAACTACAGCCCCATCGCCTATCTGCAGGATCAGCGGCCGGAACCCTCGCAACTGCTGGCCGAGCGGCAGATCGAGACGCTGCGCGGCGCGGGGCTGGCGCAGGCGCTGGATAGCCTGGACGAACGCAGTCGGCACATCGTCGAAGCCCGCTGGCTGCGGGAAGACGGCGGTGCCACCCTGCACGAGCTGGCCGCGGAGTACGGCGTCTCCGCCGAGCGCGTCCGCCAGATCGAGCAGAAGGCAATGCAGAAGATGAAGCTGCTGATCAGCGCCCGGATGTAACCGGTGTAACCGGCCGACCAGGACAGACAACCGACAAAAAGCCCGCAATTGCGGGCTTTTTGTCGTCCTCGCGGCGTCAGATCAGGGCGCCGAAGATCACGGAAAAGAAACTGATCCAGGACCAGACGATGAGCGCGACGATGATGGTCATGGGCAGGTTTTCCCAGGAGAAGATGTGCATGGCAGGCTCCCTCGATTTAAGTAGATATCACTGTCGGATTTTATGCGCTTCGTCATCCCGTTTCAAGTCATGGGACGGGATCATGGGATCGTCGTCGTCCATGAGGATGCGTTGCGCCGGCCCTTCGAGATCGTCGAACTGGCCACTCCTGATCGCCCACAGCACCCCGACCGCGCCCAGACCGATGAATATCAGGGAGAGGCCGAACAGGTAGAGCAGATTTTCGCTCATGCCGCCAGCGCCGCCCCGCCCGTCGCCGGCCCCAAGGCCAGCGCGTTGCCGACATGCAGGCGGATCACGCCGAGTTCGGCGAACTGCTGGCGGACTTCGTCTGCCGCATGCTCCAGTTCGGTGATCCGCTCTTCCAGGGTATCGGTGGCCTGATGAATGCGCCGGATGCTGTCCAGGCGGCGGTGCAGTTGCAGTTGCTGCTCGCGCACCTGCGCTTCCATCGGCGCCATGACCGCCCGCAGCCACTCCGTCGCTTCGCGGTTGGCCAGATCGTAAACCTCGATCACCCGCATCGCCAGGGTTTCGAAAAATCTGGAGGTGAGGGTCATCTTCTCGTGGGTGAGCATGTTGAGGGTGGTGTCGAACCGTTCCTTGTAGGCGCGCTCGAGCCTGGCCAGCTCCTGCCGGTAGCGATCCACGGAAAACGCCGGCAGGGCGACCGCCGCCATGCCGTATTCCTGCGCATGCCTGTGATACATGGCTTCCATCATACTGCGGATTTCCGCGATGCGCTCGTCCGAGCGCGCCATCCAGTCGTTGATGTCGCGAAAAAAGGCTTCCATCGCCGCACGGATGGTTTTGGTGAAGTTGGCGTCCAGCATGGTGCGGCGGGTTTTCACCACTTCGCTGCGCAGCCTGTCCATGCCCAGATGGGCAAACAGTTGCTCGCTGTGCCGGGCGAACACCCGGCGCACGGCCTGGACATGCTGCACCGCCTGTTCGAAATTGTTCCGCTCTGCCTCGGCCTTGTCCATCATGTGCTGTACCACGTCGGCATTCTTGCCGCGCAGCCCCTTGAGTTCTTCCAGTTGGGCCTCCATGCCGCGCAGCCGCGCTTCGAGTATGGTGCCGGAATGGGCGAGCAGGTCGGCGATTTCGCTTTCCGTGCCGTCACGCACGATTTCCTTCTTGGCCTGGATCAGTTCCTCCGACAACGCCTGCTCCAGTGCCGGCAGCCGGCTTTTTGCCAGCAGCGCCGCATCCTTGCCGATCTTGGCCAAAAGGCCCTTCTGCGCCGATACCGGGTAGATGCGGTCGGGTTGCAGCTCCAGCAGCTCGGCGCAGGAAGCCACCTGCCTTGCAATGTTGCGGTCCACTTCCTCGTCGCTCTTCAATTCGTCCCACAGGCCGTCGATCTTGTTGAGCACCGCCATGCGGCCCTTCTGCCGCCAGCGCGCGCCGCTGATGTGGTGGCGCCAGACCTCCGCCTCGGAGCGGGTCACGCCGGTGTCCGCCGCCAGGATGAACAGCACGGCATGGGCGTTGGGCAGCATGTTGAGGGTCAGTTCCGGTTCGGTGCCGATGGCGTTCAGCCCCGGCGTGTCGAGGATGACCAGTCCCTGCTGCAACAGGGGATGCGGATAGTTGATGATGGCATAGCGCCAGCAGGGAATGTCCACCGTGCCGTCGTCGTTGAGCACCATGGCATCGCTTTCGTTTCCCGGGTCGTAGAGGCCGTAGCGCTCCGCCTCCTCCACCGGGACGCGCCGGGTGCGACTCACCTGCCTGAAGGTCTCGATCATGGCATCGCCGGAGGTGGCATCGAACGGCTGCACCTGCCACGCCGTCAGGTCGCGCTTGTACTCGGCGGTGGTGATATCGGTGGCACGGGTCCCGATGGGCAGCAGCAGGAGCGCGGTGGGCTGATCGGGGTCGTAGCGCAGTTCGGTCGGGCACATGGTGGTGCGTCCGGCACTGGAAGGCAGCACGCGCCGGCCACAGTCGGCGAACAGCAGGGCGTTGATCAACTCCGACTTGCCGCGCGAGAATTCGGCGACGAAGGCCACGTTGAGCTTGTCCCCATACAGCCGGTCGATGAGATGCTGGATGCGCAGATCGGTCTGCGTGTCGTTGAGCTCGTGCTCGGCCAGCCAGCCGCGATAGTCGGTGATCGTGTCCACCAGCGCTTTGCGCCACTTGCTGTAGGCAGCGAAGTGTTCCGCAAGGTTGTGTTCGGCCATCGGCAATCCAGGCGAAGTCTACGTGCCGGCCACTCTAGCATGATTCTCCCCGACGGCCAAAAACCGGTGGTCGGCCGCACGGTGCCTGCCATCTGCTAAGATTTGATTTTTTCCATGCCAGACGGGAGCCATGAGCGGTCTTGCCCCCAATACCCCACGTCCAACCGACATCCGCCTGCACCAGAAATCGCGCAGGCTGGAAATCGCCTTTGACGACGGGGCGCATTTTTCCCTGCCCTGCGAATTCCTGCGCGTCCATTCGCCGTCCGCCGAGGTGCGCGGCCATGGCCACGGCCAGGAGGTTCTGCAGGTCGGCAAGGAGGAGGTCAACATCACCGGCATCGAGCCGGTCGGCCTGTACGCGATCAGGATCGTCTTCTCCGACGGTCACGACAGCGGCCTCTATTCCTGGGATTACCTGTACGACCTAGGCTGCCGCCAGGACGAACTCTGGCAAACCTACCTGCAGCGCCTCGCCGCCGCAGGCCACTCGCGCAAGGAGCCCGCATGAGCGAGAACACCACCCATTTCGGCTTCGAGACCGTAGACGAAGCGGAAAAGGCCGGAAAGGTCGGCGCCGTGTTCCACTCCGTGGCGCGGCGCTACGACCTGATGAACGATGTCATGTCGGCCGGCCTGCACCGCCTGTGGAAGCAGTTCACCGTGGCCACCAGCGGCGTGCGGCCGGGCGACCGGGTGTTGGACATCGCCGGCGGCAGTGGCGATCTGTCCCACCTGTTCGCCAGGAGGGTGGGCAGCTCCGGCCAGATCGTCCTCACCGACATCAACGCCTCCATGCTGGGCGTGGGGCGCGACCGTCTGCTGGATGCCGGACTGGCGGTGCCGGCGGTGCAATGCGACGCCGAAAAGCTGCCGTTTGCCGATCATCATTTCCACTGCGTGTGTGTCGCCTTCGGCCTGCGCAACATGACCCACAAGGAAGTCGCCCTGCGCGAAATGCACCGCGTGCTCAAGCCCGGCGGCCGCCTGCTGGTGCTGGAATTCTCGCAGGTGTGGAAACCGCTGCAGCCGGCCTATGACGCCTATTCCTTCAGGCTGTTGCCGCTGATGGGCCAGTGGCTGGCCAACGATGCCGACAGTTACCGTTATCTCGCCGAATCCATCCGCATGCACCCGGATCAGGAAACCCTCAAGTCCCTGATGCTGGTGGCTGGCTTCGACAAGGTCGAGTACC
>JBBILG010000118.1:0-4206 GCA_037445085.1 Methylobacillus sp. | reverse complement strand
GATTCCATTCGATTGCCAGCACCTCGCCTCGCCGCATCCCCGTCGCCAAGCTCAACGCTACGACTTGAAGCATCTCGGGGTTTCTGCAAGCGCGAAGCGCGTTAAACAGCCGTTCTTCGGCGTCCTCGCCAAAGTCCTTCAGTCTGACATCGCGCCGCTTGTCAGCCTTTTTGAGATTCTTTCGAATCTCAGGGGATGCAAAGGGGTTTTCCGCTATCGCCTTGGCCCCTTCCTCATCCAGGTCGTAGAGCGTGCCGAAAAAGCTGCGGAGGAACGATACATCGCGCTTCACGGTAGAAGGGGACACAGTTTTTTGCCGTTCCTCCACATAGGAGGCAGCGGTCTTGCGAGTAATTTCTGAAAGCAGCAGGGAGCCGAACTCCCGCTTTAAGCTAGGGATGGCCGAGGCTACAAGGGCTACCCTCCCCGTCAGCGGCTCCCCATTTTTTCCGGTCGCATTGCCCACTTCGACCTTGACGCGCTTGATAACCTCCAGCCGGGATACCTGAGTCGCACGCCATTTCCTGTCCCTCTCGGGTGCATCCTCCGGCAGCGCTGGATAGTGTTTCTTGGCGTAGTGATCGAAATAGTTGCTTAGGCGTAGCGGCCCGGTCAGAAATTCCTTGATGCCTAGCGCCATGGCCTGGCGGCAGATCGCATCCTTGTCGGCCTGTTCCTTGAGCAGAGCCTGACGGCCCTTCTCGCTCTTGGTGTCAGCCAGGAATTTCTCGGCATCCTCAAGCGTCTCGAACAGCTCGTCGGCCTGGAAGGTTTTGCGCTGGATGCGCACGCGGTAGCGGATGGATTTCGACTTGTCGGCGTTGCGCCAGTCGATGAGTTGAATACCCCGAGGAAGTTTGGCCACGCCCGCTCCTTTTGGCTATTTTTTGGCAAAAAAATGAGCGATTTTGAGCGATTTATGCCTTGTTTTTGTTTTTCGTCCCTTAAAAATCAAGGACTTAAAAATTGGCACTAACCATGTCAAGGTGGTGCTCTAACCAGCTGAGCCACGCGCCTGGGAAGCTGCGCATTCTAGCCTAACGGTGCGATTGACGCAAATACTCCCCGGCAAGGCTTATAATGGCGCCCCATCCACGGAATCGCCATGACAGACGCGCCTGACCACGCCCGCATTGCCGACCGGCTCGCCAGCCAGGGTTACGCGGTGGCGCCGGATTTCCTGCCTGTCGCCATGGCGGCCCGCCTGGCGGACGAAGCCCGGGCGCTGCGCGCTGACGGCCACATGCGCCGCGCCGGCGTCGGCCAGGCGGGCGGAGTCGGCATCCACGATGAGTTGCGCAGTGACTCCATCCACTGGCTGGAGCAGGAACATGCCAGCCCGGCGCAACATGCCTATCTGGACGCACTGGAGAGCCTGCGTCTGGAGGTCAACCGCAGCCTGTACCTGGGCCTGTTCGATTTCGAGGGGCATTTTGCCGTCTATCCGCCCGGCGCCTTCTACCGCAAACACCTCGACCGCTTCCGCGGCGACAGCCGGCGCACCCTCACCACCGTGCTCTATCTCAACCCGGACTGGCAGGAGGCACATGGCGGCAAGCTGCGCCTGTATCTCGACCCCGACGGCGCGGGCCCGGCGCTGGACATTCCCCCGCAGGGCGGCACGCTGGTCACCTTTCTCTCCGGGCGCTTCTGGCACGAAGTGCAGCCGGCCGGTACCGAACGCCTCAGCATCACCGGCTGGTTCCGCACGCGCGGGGAAGGCGTGCTGTGAGCAGCATCGGCGACATGTTCGACCCCGGCCGGTTTCGCGCCAGCGGCCATGCGCTGATCGACCTGCTGGCGGATCACCTGGCCGGGAACCTTTCCGGGCAGGGCAAGGTACTCGACTGGCGGCCGCCGGCGCTGGCGGAGCCGAACTGGCAGGCGCCGCTGCCGCACGCGCCGACGTTGTCGCCCGATGCCTTGCTCGACAAGCTGCGCGACGACATCCTGCCCGCAGGGCTCGCCATCCACCATCCGCGCAATCTCGGCCACCAGGTGGCCACCCCGCTGCCCATGGCGGCCTTGTGCGACCTGGTCGCCGCGCTCGCCAACCAGGCCATGGCGGTGTACGAAACCGGCCCGGCCGCCACCATGATCGAGCGCCAGGTGATCCGCTGGCTGGGCGAGCTGGCCGGCTGGCCTACGGCGGAAGGCGTGCTCACCTCCGGCGGGGCGCAGGCCAACCTCACCGCACTGCTGGCGGCCCGGCAAAAGGCGGCCGGCTGGGACGTGTGGCGGGAGGGCGTCGGCGCCGGCCAGACGCTGAAAATTCTCGCCAGCGAACATGCCCATTATTCCGTCACCCGCGCCGCCGGCATCATGGGGCTGGGCGTCGATGCCGTGATCAGGGTGGCGGCGGACGATCAGGGCCGCATGGACATGGCGGCGCTGATTGCCGCACACCGCGGCGCCGTCGCCAGCGGCGCCCGCGTCATGGCGGTGGTCGCCAGCGCCGGCTGCACCCCCACCGGCAGCATCGACCCGCTGGCCGGAATCGGGGCGTACTGCCAAGGCCACGGCCTGTGGCTGCACGTGGACGGCGCCCACGGCGCCTCCGCCCTGCTCTCGGAAAAGCACCGCGCGGCCCTGCACGGCGTCGAACTGGCCGACTCGCTGGTATGGGATGGCCACAAGCTGCTCTACATGCCGGCACCCGTATCTGCCGCCCTGTTCCGCGAGCCGCGGGACAGCTATGCCGCCTTCGCGCAGGAAGCTTCCTACCTGTTCCAGGGGCGTTCCCGCGAAGACGAGGCCTACAACGTGAGCTACCGCACCCTGGAATGCACCAAGCGCATGATGGGCCTCAAGCTGTGGGCGGCGTTCTCGCTGTATGGCGCAGCCGGCCTGGCGGCGCTGGTGGACACCGTGTTCGCCGGCGCCCGCCGGCTGGCCGACATCATCCGCGACGCGCCGGATTTCCAGCTGCTGATGCAGCCGCAGACCAACATTGTCTGCTTCCGCCATGGCGAACACGACCAGGCGATGCTGCGCCGGCACATCGTGGAGCGCGGCGAATTCCACCTCACCCAGGTGGACCTACGCGGCACCACATGGCTGCGTGCGACCCTGATGCATCCGCTGACGCGGGAGGACGATCTGGCAGCGCTGCTGGAATGCACGCGCCGCGCGGCAGGGCGTTGACGCCGACAGACGCGCGGCACGCACCTCGCATGGAGCGACTTCACCAGATGCCGGAAAGGTGCTTTTCCGCCCAGAACAGGGCGACCATGGTCTTGCCGTCGGTGATCTCGCCGTGGCGCAGGGATTGCATGGCCTGTTCCAGCGTCATGAAAAACAGTTCCAGCGACTCGTCGGGGTCGCGCCGGTGGGCGCCGGCCTGCAGGCCGCGCGCGAGGAGAATGTGGATGATTTCGTCGGAATAGCCGACGCAGGGATGCAGCGCAGCGAGATACTGCCAGTGCGCGGCGGTGTAGCCGGTTTCCTCCAGCAGTTCGCGCCGACCGGTGGCCAGGACGTCCTCGTCGCGGTCGATCTTGCCGGCCGGCAGTTCGATGAAACTGCGCCGCAGCGGATAACGGTACTGGCGCTCGAACACCAGCCGGCCGTCGTCGAGCAGAGGCACCACCAGCACGGCGCCGGGGTGCACGAGGTATTCACGCCCGGTTTCCGCGCCATTGGGCAGCCGGACGCGGTCGCGCCTGACATCGAGCAGGCTGCCGCGGAACACGGTCTCGGAGCCGACCTCCGTTTCGGCCAGGCGGTCTATTTCTTCCACAGGTAGCGGTAGACGAAGCCCGGGAAGGCGAACACCAGGAACAGGCAGACGGTGATGACGAAGAATTCCCAGTTCTGCGGCGCCACCTGCCCCATGCGGGAACGCTCCACCAGCCAGGCCAGACCGCCGACCACGAAATAGAGCGCGGCGAGTTCCAGCAGATGCCAGCCGAAATGCTTGCGCTTCAGGGGCGCCACGTAGAACAGCCGTTCGGAGAACCAGGGCAGGTTGGCTGCCACCAGGGCCAGCAGGACGAGGAGCAGGTGGGTGGTGTTCATAGGCTGCGGCTCACGGCATAGGCGCACAATTCTATCAGGCGCGACGGCAACAGGCCCAGCGCCAGCACGGCAAGGCCGTTGAAGCCGAGCACCACGGCCATGTCCGGCTGCGGCGCGATGGGCGTGCTGTCGACCGGGTCGTCGAAATACATGAGCTTGACCACGCGCAGGTAATAGTAGGCGCCGACC
>JBBILG010000117.1:0-4260 GCA_037445085.1 Methylobacillus sp. | reverse complement strand
CATCTGGTGCAGCAACAGCTTCATGCGCTGGACAGCCGTCATCTGGTTTGGCAGGGGCAGGTGTGGCCAGGTCAGGACATGCGCTGGGAAATCGAGGAGGATGGTTCCCGTGCCGGCGGCGAGACAGAAGCCGCGGCCACCGGCTGGCAGACTCGCCTCAGCCTGCAGTTGCCGTCGCTGGGCGGTGTCAGCGCGCAGCTCGCCTTCAGCCAGGGTGCGCTGCGCATCGACATCGCGGCCGAGCAGGGCGCCAGTGCCGAACTGATGCGCGACCGGCAGGCGCAGCTCGCGCAGGCCCTGCAAGCCGCCGGACTGATGCTTGCCGCCCTTCACGTCCATCATGGCGAGCGCCTCCCAGGATAAGCGCCAGCAGGCGGTGGCGCTCGCGTACCAGAGCGGGCAGGCGGCGCCGCGCGTGGTGGCCAAGGGGCGCGGCCTGCTGGCGGAGGCCATCATCGAGCGGGCAAGACAGGCCGGCGTCTATGTGCATGAATCTCCCGAGCTGGTGGCCCTGCTGATGCAGGTGGATCTCGACCAGCACATCCCTCCGCAACTCTATCTGGCGGTGGCCGAGTTGCTGGCCTGGATCTACCGGCTGGAGCAGGGCGAAACCACACCCTGAATCCCCGGCCCGGCGGCCGCTCATTTCAACTGTTCCAGCAGTTCGTCGCGCAGCGCGTGCAGGGTGGTTTCGGCAAGCGGGGTACCGCTCGCCGATGCGATCAGAAAAGTATCCTCGGCGCGCTCGCCCAGGGTGTTGATCTTGGCGCTGGACAAGCGCACGCCGTGGCGCAGCAGCGTCTGGGCGATGCGTGACAGCAGGCCGGGGCGATCGCCGGCGACGATGTCCAGCTCGTAATACCCCTCCCGGGCGGCGGCGAGGCGGACTTCCGGCGCGATGGGGAAGTGCCGCAGTTGCCGGCTGACGCGCCCCTGCATGGGTTTTTCGGGGGCGTGCGCCTGCATCAGCTTGTGCGCCAGTTCGTACTCGATGTAGTTCAGGAGGTCGCGGTAGTGCATGGCGCCGCCGTTGTCGTGCAGCACCAGGAAGCTGTCCAGCGCGTAGCCATGGCGCGTGGTGTGGATACGGGCCTCGACGATGTTGTAGCCCAGGCGCTCGAAGAAGCTGCAGATGCGTGCGAACAAGGCTTCCTGCTCGGGCAGGTAGATCATCACCTGGATGCCGTCGCCGCCGGGACTGAGGCGCGCCCGCACGACGGGTTGGCGGGTGTCGGCGTGGCGCAGCAGCATGCGCGTGTGCCAGGCGATCTCGTGCGCCTCATAGCGTTGGAAATAGGTGTCGCCCAGGCTGTGCCACAGGGCGCGGTAGGCTTCCGGCACGATGCCGTAGTAACTCAGCCGCTCTTCCGCCTGCCGCCGGCACGCGGCCTGCCCGCCGTGCCGGTCGGGCGGATTGCCGAGCAGGTGGCGCCTGGTCGCATTGAACAACTGCTCCAGCAGCCTGGCCTTCCAGGCGTTCCAGATGGCTTGGCTGGTGCCGCGGATATCGGCCACGGTGAGCAGGTAGAGCGCGGTGAGGCGCCGTTCGGTGCCCATTCTGGCGGCGAAGGCCGCGATCACCGCCGGGTCGGAGAGATCGGACTTCTGCGCCGTGCCGGACATCACCAGATGCTGCTCGACCAGCCAGGCGACCAGCGCGGTTTCCTCGCGCCCCAGGCCGTGCTGACGGCAGAAGCGCCGGGCATCGGCCATGCCCAGGAGGGAATGGTCACCGCCGCGTCCCTTGGCGATGTCGTGGAACAAGGCGGCGATGTAGAGCAGTTCCGGCTGCGGGAATTCGGCCATCAACTGGCTGCACAGCGGGAACTCGTGGCGGTGCTCCGGGGCGGTGAAGCGTCGCAGGTTGCCCAGCACGTGGAGGATGTGCTCGTCCACGGTGTAGACGTGGAACAGGTCGTGCTGCATCTGGCCGACGATGCGCCCGAAGGCAGGGATGTAGCGGCCGAGAACGCCGTAGCGGTTGATGCGGCGCAGGGTGTCCGTGGTGCCGCGCGGCAGGCGCAGGATGTCGAGGAAGCGACGGCGGTTGGCCGGGTCCTGGCGGAAGCGGCGGTCCACCCGGGGGTGCGCGCGCCACACGGCGCGCAGCATGGATGCGCTGAAACCGGTGAGCTGCGGGTTGCGCTGCAATACCAGGAAGGCTTCCAGCAGGGCGCCCGGCTCGCGTTCCAAGAGGTCGGCGGCGCGCAGTTCCAGGCGGCCGTTACGGGCGGCGAACCAGGCATCCACCGGGCTCGCCGCATGCGTGCCGGGCTGCAGGCGTTCTTCTAGCGCCTGCAGCAGGATGTCGTTCATCAGGCCGATGAACTTGGCGCTGCGATAATAGCGCTGCATCAGCTGCTCGCTGGCACGCTTGCGCGGCGTGCCAGCGAGGCCGAGCTCACGGGCGAGGGTCTCCTGGAAGTCGAACAGCAAGCGGTCTTCGCGGCGCCCGGCAAGGTAATGCAGGCGCACGCGCAGCATTTGCAGGAACAGCTCGTGGTGGCGGATCTGCCGGGCCTCCCCGTCGGTGAGCAGGCCGTGCACGACCAGCTCCCGCCAGCTGCCGCCCAGGCCGCAGCCCATGCTCACCCAGAGGATGTTCTGCAGGTCGCGCATGCCGCCGGGGCTTTCCTTGATGTTGGGTTCCAGGTTGTAGGCGGTGTCGTTGAAGCGCGCGTGCCGCTGCCGCTGCTCCAGCAGCTTGAGGTGCAGGAATTCGACGGGTCGCGCGGCACCGGCCAGCGCCGTCCGCAGGCGGCGGACATTGCGGCGCTCGCCGGCCAGCCAGCGAGCCTCCAGCAGGCTGGTGTGCACGCTCACGTCGCCGGCGGCCTCCGCCAGGCATTCCCCCACGGTGCGCACGCTGTGGCCGACGGCCAGGCCGATATCCCAGAACAGGCCGACCAGCCGCTCCAGTGCGGCATCGTGGTTGCCGTCGTGGCGGTCCGGCAACAGGATCAGCAGATCCACGTCGGAGTGCGGGAACAGCTCGCCGCGTCCGTAGCCGCCCACGGCAACCAGGCTGAGACTCCGCTGCAGGCCGGCCTGTCGCCACAGGCGTCGCAATGTGTCGTCCACCAGCCGGCAGTGCCGGCGCAGCAGGCGCGGGATGGGCTCGCCCTGCTCGAAGGCAAGCCGCAAGGCCGCCTGCCCGGCCTGCAGATCGTTGCGCCAGGTCGTTGTCAGGGCGGGGCCGATGGCGGGCATGCGGGAGGCTACCGGATGAAATCGGGTGGTGACGGTGCGCCCTCGGATAGGGTGAGCACCTCATAACCCTCGGGAGTGACCAGGACGGTGTGCTCCCACTGCGCCGACAGACTGCGATCCTTGGTGACGATGGTCCAACCATCGCCCATCTGGCGAATGTCCCGTTTGCCGGCGTTGATCATGGGCTCGATGGTGAAGATCATGCCGGCCTGCAGCCCGAGCCCGCTGCCGGGCTTGCCGTAGTGCAGCACCTGCGGCTCCTCGTGGAAGTTGCGGCCGATGCCGTGGCCGCAGAATTCGCGTACCACCGAATAACCGCTCTGCTCGGCATGGCGTTGGATGGCGTGGCCGATGTCGCCCAGGGTTGCGCCCGGACGCACCTGGGCGATGCCATGCCACATGCATTCGTAGGTGATCCGGCACAGGCGCCGCGCCGCCGGCGCTGTCTCACCGATGCAGAACATGCGGCTGGTGTCGCCGTGGTAGCCGTCCTTGATGGTGGTGATGTCGATATTGACGATGTCGCCCTTCTTCAGCACGCGCTCGCCCGGCACGCCGTGGCACACCTGCTGGTTGACCGAGGTGCAGATGGACCTGGGGTAGGGCGCGTGGCCGGGCGGCGCGTAGTTGAGCGGCGCCGGGATGCAGCCCCGCACTTCGACCATGTAGTCGTGGCAGAGGCGGTCGAGCTCGCCGGTGGTGATGCCGGGCTGGACGTAAGGGGTGATGTAATCCAGGACCTCTGCTGCGATCCTGCCGGCGATGCGCATTTTTTCGATGTCCTGCCCGGTTTTGATGATGACGGCCATGATGGAGGGGCGGGCGATTCGCCTTGTGGTGAAACTGGCGCCCATGGTAACATACGCGCCCCGTTCGGCCGGTTTTCGCCGGCTGCGGGAATTCCACACACACGCCCATGTCTAGGGTGCCCGGAGGGCGGAAGCCGGCGGGTTGCTGGAGGCGTGTGGAGGCCTAACCCTAAACAGGAGAACATCATGTCCGTGACCATGCGTCAAATGCTGGAAGCCGGGGTACACTTCGGCCACCAGA
>JBBILG010000116.1:0-4300 GCA_037445085.1 Methylobacillus sp. | reverse complement strand
AGCGAGTACCGCGCAAGCCCGGGTGGGCAAGCGCGGCGCCTGATGAAATGGGTTCCAAGCCGGAATGCCGACAACGCCATCATCGTTCCTGTGAGGGGGTGAAGAGATGGGGGCAGCGATGAACCGGATGCGCATTTGGATGCGACTGGCGGGAGTACCGGTTGTGGCGCAGTCAAATCGAACAGGGCGCCATTTTACGCGCAGCCGTCAGGCCGCGCAGGATTCCGCCCAGATTCTTTCCAGGCGCTTGACCGAGACGGGAAACGGCGTCTTCAGTTCCTGGGCGAACAGCGATACCCTGAGTTCTTCGATCAGCCAGCGGAATTCCTCCAGCGCCGGCGGTACCCGGCCCGCCTTGCGTGCGGCGGCGATGCGGGTCTCCCAACGCTGCCACAGTGCGTTGACGGCCTGTGCGTGGCGCGCGTCGCGCTCGGCGGCCCCCGGGTATTTTTCCAGACGCAGGCGCAGCGCCTTGAGATAGCGCGGCAGATGCTGCAGGCGGTCCCACGGCATGGCGCTGAAAAACCGCCGGGGCAGCAGGCGCTGAAACTGCTCCTCGACTTCCCGCTTCAGGCGCGCCTGCGCCGGCGGCAGGCCGGCGAGCGTCTGGGTCAGCGGCTGGATTTCCGCGGCGATGGCCTGCGCCAGCCGGGAGGCCGCCTCCACCACCGCCGGCAGGCGGGTGCGGGCACGCTGCTTCGATGCCATGAATTCGGCCAGGCTCCTCGGCAGCGCGTCCTCGCCGATGAAGGCGCGGTCGGCGATGGCGGCGAGCATGTCCTCGCGCAATTCATCGGGATTCATGACGCGGCGCAGCGGCAGCGCGTACTGGTTGAAGCCGGGCAGGCCCTTGTCCAGTTGCCTCATCTGTTCCCTGAGCTCCAGGCGCAGCAGGCGGCACACGCCCCGGCGGTGCGATTCCAGCGCGGCGGTTTCGGTGTCGAACAGCTTGATGGCCACGCTGTCGCCGTTGTCCTCCAGCGCCGGATAGCCGGTGAGTCTCCGGCCGCCGCGGGTGAACTCCAGCTTTTCCGGCAGATCGCCGAAATCCCACTGCTTCAGGCCGGACTTCTCGATGTCCGGAGAAGCACTCCTGAAGGTGAGCTGCGCGGCCTGGCCGAGCTGGCTTTGCAGTCGCTGCCAGTCACGGCCTGTGGCGAGCTCGCGACCGCCCTCGTCGACGATGCGTAAGTTCATCAGCAGGTGCGCGGGCAGTGGCTCGCGCCAGTCGGACGGTGCGAGCTTGAGGCCGGTGCGCCGCTGGATATGGTCGGCAAGCTGCGGCAGCAGCGGCCCCTCGCCCACCGCGACCTGTTCCAGAAAGCCGGTGACGAACTCCGGCACCGGCACGCAGACGCGGCGCAGGGTCTTGGGCAGCGCCTTGACGAGATGGGTAATCTTCTCGCGCAGCATGCCCGGCACCAGCCACTCGGCGCGCGCGGGATCGAGCTGGTTGAGCAGCGCGAGCGGGATGGTGGCGGTGACGCCGTCCAGCGGATGGCCGGGTTCGAAACGGTATTTCAGGCGGACGTTGACTTCGCCCTCCCCCCCGCTTGCGGGGGAGAGGGAAATGGTTTCCGGGAACTGCGCCTCGGTGATGCCGGCCGCCGCGTGGCGCATGAGGTCCTCGCGCGTGAGGTAGAGGAGCTTCGGATTGTCCTGTTCCGCCTCCTGCCGCCACTTCTCGAAGCCGGCGCCGTTGACGATGCCGGCCGGGATGCGGGCATCGTAGAAGGCATACAGGGTGTGCTCGTCCACCAGCACGTCCTGGCGGCGCGCCTTGTGCTCCAGTTCCTCGATCTCGCGTATCAGGCGCTGGTTGGCTGCGAAGAACGGGGCGCGCGTGTCGAATTCCATGCTGGCGAGCGCCTCGCGGATGAAGATTTCGCGCGCTTCTTCAGGATTGACCGGGCCGTAGTGCACGCGCCGCTTCGGGACGATGGTGAGGCCGTACAGACTCACCCGCTCCCAGGCCACCACCTGCGCCGGCCTGCGTTCCCAGCGCGGATCGCTGTAATGGCTCTGCGTGAGCCCCCGTGCCAGCGGCTCGATCCAGTCCGGGTTGATTTCCGCGACGCAGCGCGCATACAGCCTGGCGGTTTCCACCAACTCCGCCGCCATCACCCATTTCGGCCGCCGTTTCCTGTGCGAGGAGCCCGGCGCGATGTGGCAGCGCAGCCCCCGCGCGCCGAGGTAGGAATCCGCCTCGCCGTCCCTGAAGCCGATGTTGCCGAGCAGGCCGGACAACAGCGCCCGGTGGATCTGGTCGTAGCCGGCTTCCTGCTCGTTTGGCCTGAGTTCCATGTCCGCCACGATGCCGGCCAGCTGCCCGTGCAGCTCGCGCCATTCCTTGAGCCGCAGGCAGGAGAGGAAATGCTGGTGGCACTTGTTGAGCAGGTCTCGGTTGGATTTCTTGTGCCGGAGGCTGTCCTCGTACCACGCCCACAGCTTGAGGAAACCCATGAAATCGGAGCGCTCGTCGGCGAATTTCGCGTGCGCCTGGCCGGCTGCCTCGCGCCTGTCCATGGGCCGCTCGCGCGGGTCCTGGATGGCGAGCGCCGCGCCGATGATGAGGATTTCCCGGAGGCAGTTCTCCTTTCTGGCGGCCAGAATCATGCGGCCGATTCTGGGATCGAGCGGCAGTTTGGCCAACTGCTGGCCGATGTCGGTAATGCGGCGGTTGTCGTCGACCGCCCCCAGCTCCTGCAGCAATTGGTAGCCGTCGGCGATCAGGCGCGCGTGCGGTGCCTCGATGAAGGGGAATTCCGCCACGTCGCCCAAACGCAGCGCGGCCATGCGCAGGATGACCGCGGCGAGCGAGGAGCGCAGGATTTCCGGGTCGGTGAATTCCGGCCGGCTGTTGAAATCCTCTTCCGAATACAGCCGCACGCAGATGCCGTCGGACACGCGGCCGCAGCGGCCGGCGCGCTGGCGGGCGGCCGCCTGCGAAATCTTCTCGATCTGCAACTGCTCCACCTTGGCGCGCGGGCTGTAGCGGTTGACGCGCGCCAGTCCCGTGTCGATGACGTAGCGGATGCCGGGCACGGTGAGCGAGGTTTCCGCCACGTTGGTGGCCAGCACGATGCGGCGCCCGCCGGAGGGGCGGAACACCTTCTGCTGGTCCTCGACGGAGAGCCGCGCGTACAGCGGCAGGATTTCCGCGCCCTTCGGGTGGTGTTTTCTCAAATGTTCGGCGGTGTCGCGAATCTCGCGCTCGCCGGGCAGAAACACCAGGATGTCGCCGCCGCCAAGGCGGGAGAGATCGTCCACCACGTCGCAGATGGCCTCCTCCATCGCCTCCTCGACCTGGTCCTCGTCCTCGGTCTGCAACGGCCGGTAGCGCACCTCCACCGGATACACGCGGCCGGACACCTCGATCACCGGCGCGCCGTCGAAGTGGCGCGAAAAGCGCTCGGCGTCGATGGTGGCCGAGGTGACGATGATCTTGAGATCGGGCCGCCTGGGCAAAAGCTGCTTGAGATAGCCGAGCAGGAAGTCGATGTTGAGGCTGCGCTCATGCGCCTCGTCGATGATGAGGGTGTCGTAGGCGCCGAGGAAGCGGTCGCCCTGCGTTTCTGCCAGCAGAATGCCGTCCGTCATCAGTTTGACATACGCGGTGTCGTGCAGCCTGTCGTTGAAGCGCACCTTGTAACCCACCACTTCGCCCAGCGGCGTGTTCAGCTCCTGGGCGATGCGCGAGGCCACCGCGCGCGCGGCGATGCGGCGCGGCTGGGTGTGGCCGATGAGGCCGGCCACGCCGCGCCCCAGTTCCAGGCAGAGCTTGGGCAACTGGGTGGTCTTGCCGGAGCCGGTCTCGCCGCACACGATGACCACCGGATGTGTTTGAATCGCGGCGGCGATGTCGTTCTTCTTCTGGCTGACCGGCAGTGTCTCGTCGAACCCGGGGCGCGGCAGGCGCGCCAGCCGCGCGGCGTATTGGCGGGCGGACGCCTCCAGCCGCAACACCAGCTCTTCCGGCAGCCGTTCCATGGCCTGGCCGGCCTGCCGCGTCTCGGCAAGGCGGTGCAAGCGGCGGCGGATGGCATGGCGGTCTGCCAGCATGCAGGCAGCCAGGCGGGTTTCGAGATCAGCGAGGAAGGAAGGCGGCGCGTGCATCAGGCCGCGCATTGTACCATGCGCCCCATGTCCCCGGCCGCACCGAGGTTGCGCAATCGAGGTTGTGCGGCACGACACATCGTCATACACTGGGCCACCAGACAGCGGGCTGCCCCTCTCTCCACGCCCTCAGAGGTGCCCCCGCAAAACTGGACACTTCTTTAACCCAGATTATCCATTAGGT
>JBBILG010000115.1:0-4365 GCA_037445085.1 Methylobacillus sp. | reverse complement strand
GGCGGTGGCAGTTCTGACGGGGAAGCTGGATGGGCGGTGAAGCGTGGCACGGCCACGCATGGCTACAAGGCCCACGCCTCGGTCGATGCCGACTCCGACATCGTGCGCTGCATTGTTACCACCCCGGGCAACGTGCACGACTCGGCGGTGGCGGATGAACTGGTGATCGGTGACGAGGCGGCGGTGTATGCCGACAAGGCCTATTGCGATGAAGGGCGACGGGCCAGACTGAAAGCAGAGGGCATTGCCCCGCGCATCCTGTATCAAGGCCGGCGCAATGCACCGCTGACCCGCTATCGGATCAGCATGAACAAGCGCTGGAGCGCGGTACGGAGTCAGGTCGAGCGTATCTTCGCCGACTGGAAAGTCAGGCGCAGCTTGAATCGCTGCCGCTATGTGGGATTGGAGAAGAACCATCTTCACTTCACCTTGCTGGCGATGGCGCACAACCTGCGTCGTATGATGGTGATGGCAAGATCGTCACCGCAAGTGACGGGATAAGTCCGTCCAAAAGACGGAAAGAAGCAGGATGAACGAAAAAAACAGCATCAAATGCCGTTGAAACAGCCAAAACCAGACCAGGTTCTGGCCGAGTGCCGAGAAATTCATGGTTTCGTTCGGCACGCTTCATTTTTTAACGGGTTTCACAGCGGTTTCCAACGATAGGCGGCGCTACGCGCCGCCCCCGAATTCGATCAATTCGCGACTCCGCTTATCCCCATGTTTACCGCACCTGAACTGCGTAAAGTTTGGGAGCGGGGCTATCAGTTGGCGGGTTTTGCGACTGTCTGAGTTTTCTCCTGCTCCCCAAGCGCCCGGCCATCGGCTAAGATTCACCCTTTTCCCTACTCAGAAATCGCCATGGCCCAATACGTGATGTCCATGCTCCGCGTGAGCAAGATAGTCCCCCCGAAAAAACAGATCATCAAGGATATTTCGCTGTCCTTCTTCCCCGGCGCCAAAATCGGCCTGCTCGGCCTCAACGGCTCGGGCAAATCGACCGTGTTGCGTATCATGGCGGGTGCGGACAAGGAGTTCGAGGGTGGGGTGCAATGGCAGCCGAATATTTCCATCGGTTATTTACCCCAGGAACCGCAGCTCGATCCGGCCAAGACGGTGCGCGAGGAGGTCGAATCCGGTCTGGGCGCGGTAATGGAAGCCAAGCAGAAGCTGGAGGCGATTTACGCTGCTTACGCCGAGCCGGATGCCGATTTCGACAAGCTGGCGGAGGAACAGGCCAAGTACGAGAACATCCTGGCAGTGAGTGGTGCGGACGTGGAAACCCATCTCGAAATCGCGGCGGACGCATTGAGGTTGCCGCCGTGGGATGCCAAAGTCGAGCATTTGTCGGGCGGCGAGAAGCGCCGTGTCGCCCTGTGCAAGCTGCTGCTGTCAAAGCCGGACATGTTGCTGCTCGACGAGCCGACCAACCATCTGGATGCCGAATCCGTGGAATGGCTGGAACAGTTCCTGGTGCGTTTCCCCGGCACCGTGGTGGCCGTCACCCACGACCGCTACTTCCTCGACAATGCCGCCGAGTGGATCCTGGAACTGGACCGCGGCCACGGCATCCCGTGGAAAGGCAACTATTCCTCCTGGCTGGAGCAGAAGGAAGCGCGGCTGGAGCAGGAAACGAGGCAGGTCGACGCCCACATGAAGGCCATGAAGCAGGAGCTGGAATGGGTGCGCAGCAACCCCAAGGCGCGCCAAGCCAAGTCCAAGGCGCGCCTCTCGCGCTTCGAGGAAATGAGTTCCTTCGAATACCAGAAGCGCAACGAGACGCAGGAAATCTTCATTCCGCCGGGCGAGCGCCTGGGCGACAAGGTGATCGAGTTCCACGGCGTGTCCAAGGGCTTCGGCGGCCGCCTGCTGATCGACAACCTGAGCTTTACCGTGCCGCCGGGTGCCATCGTCGGCGTGATCGGTCCCAACGGTGCCGGCAAGTCCACCCTGTTCCGCATGATCCAGGGGCAGGAGCAGCCGGATGCCGGCGAGATCGTGATCGGGCCGACCGTGAAAATTGCCGCCGTGGACCAGAGCCGCGCCGGCCTGCCGGACGGCAAGACGGTGTTCGAGGCCCTCTCCGGCGGCGCCGACCTCCTCACCGTGGGCAGGTTCGAGATGCCCAGCCGCGCCTACATCGGCCGCTTCAATTTCAAGGGGGGCGACCAGCAGAAGCTGGTCGGCAGCCTCTCCGGCGGTGAGCGCGGGCGGCTGCATCTGGCCAAGACGCTGATTGCCGGCGGCAATGTGCTGTTGCTTGATGAACCTTCCAACGATCTGGACGTGGAAACCCTGCGCGCGCTGGAAGACGCCCTGCTGGAATTTCCCGGCTGCGTGCTGGTCACCTCGCACGACCGCTGGTTCCTCGACCGCATCGCCACCCACATCCTGGCGGCGGAGGGCGATTCGCAATGGACCTTCTTCAACGGCAACTATACCGAGTACGAGGAGGACAAGAAGAAGCGACTGGGCGAGGAGGGCGCCAAACCCAGACGCATCCGCTACAAGCCGATTGCGCGTTGATGTTGCGTTTTTGCAACGATTGTGGTGATTGGGTCTGAAAAATCAGGCCAGGCAATCATTTTTTCTTGCAATTCCGCTATGATATAAACGGTATTCGTGGTGGCCGACGCCACGCGGTCATGGTATCGATTGTGGCTGCGAGGGTGGCCGGCCGCACTATCCCCTCACAATCCACTGGAGAACTGTATGAAGCTGATTCAATCCCTGTTTGCCGTGATTTTTGCCACTTCCCTGCTGGTTGCCTGCGGCCAGAAGGAAGAGACTCCCCCCGCCCAGGAAGCGCCGGCTGAAGCGCCGGCCGAGGTGCCTGCCGCCGTAGAACCGGCACAGCAGGAACCCGGCGGCTGGGATCCCACCAAGGAATCCGCGCAATAAGCCTGCGCTGGTAGGTTGGATGAAACGGGCAACCCGCGGGTTGCCCGTTTTTTTCAGGATTCCTTTTGCCGGACTACGGCGCCAGGTGGTCCAGCCGCTCCTGCAATTCCAGCCAGCGCAGCTCGGCGGCCTCGATGTCGCTCGCCAGTTGCGTCTGGCGTCTGAGCAGGCTTTCCAGCAGGCTGCGCTCGGAGTTGGCGTACAGCGCCGGGTCGGCGAGGCGCCGATCGATTTCATCCTTCTCGTGCTGCCATTCGGCCCACTGCCTTTCCAGCCGTTCGGCCTCCTTGAGCAATGGGCGCCGCCGGGCGAGCGCCTGCTGGCGTTCCCGTTCCACCGCCGCGCGCGCCTCGCGGCGGGCGGCCTTGTCATCCTCGCCCGGGGCGGTAGTGCCGCGTCGTTCGGCCAGCCAGGCGGCGTAGTCGTCGAGATCGCCGTCAAAGGCTCGCAGCTTGCCGGCGTCGGCGAGATACAGGCGGTCCGCGGTGGTGCGCAGCAGGTGGCGGTCATGCGATACCAACACCACGGCGGCGTCGGTTTCCTGCAGGGCCAGGGTGAGCGCCTCGCGCATGTCCAGATCGAGATGGTTGGTCGGCTCATCCAGCAGCAGCAGGTTGGGCCGCTGCCAGATCAAGAGCGCCAGCGCGAGGCGGGACTTTTCGCCGCCGGAAAAGCCGGCGCAAGGGGTGGTGGCCATGTCGCCGCGGAAATCGAAGCCGCCAAGGAAATCGCGCAACTCCTGTTCGCGCGCCTGCGCATCCAGACGCATCAGGTGCTGCAGCGGCGACTCTCCGGCGCGCAGCGTTTCCAGTTGATGCTGGGCGAAATAGCCGATGGCGAGTCTCCTGCCTTCGCGGCGCATGCCCGACAAGGGCGGAAGCACGCCGGCCAGCAGCTTGACCACGGTGGATTTGCCGGCGCCGTTGCGGCCCAGCAGGGCGATGCGTTCACCGGGGCGGATGGCGAGATCGATGCCGGCCACCACCGCACGCCCGCCGTAGCCGGCGGCGACATCGCGCAGCTCCAGCAGGGTGTCCGGCATGGCGAGCGGCTCGCGGAAGGTGAAGGTGAACGGCGTATCGACGTGCGCGGCGGCCACCGTTTCCATGCGTGCCAGCGCCCTGATGCGGCTCTGCGCCTGCTTCGCCTTGGTGGCCTTGGCGCGGAAACGCTCGATGTAGCTCCGCAGGTGGGCGATCTCGCGCTGTTGCTTTTCATGCAGGCTCTGCTGCAGCGCAAACTCGCCGGCCCGGGTGCGCTCGAAGGCGCTGTAATTGCCGCTGTAGAGCTTCAGGCGGCGCTCGTGGAAATGCAGCACGTGGTCGCACACCGCATCAAGGAAGTCGCGGTCGTGCGAAATCAGCAGCAACGTGCCGGGGTAGCGGCCGAGCCAGCTTTCCAGCCAGATGACGGCGTCAAGGTCGAGGTGGTTGGTGGGCTCGTCCAGCAGCAGCAGGTCGGCGC
>JBBILG010000114.1:0-4386 GCA_037445085.1 Methylobacillus sp. | reverse complement strand
TCGCTGCTGTCATGGTCGAAACCTTCCAGGCCGAGCAGATTGCCCAGCACGCGCAATACCTTCCAGCCCGGGCGGCACTCGCCCAACGGGCGCACGGCGGCGGCGAAGCTCTGCACGCGCCCTTCCATGCTCATCAGGGTACCGGAAGTCTCCGTGTAAGGGGCGATCGGCAGCAGCACGTCGGCGTCCTGCAGCGCCTCCGACCGGTAGGCGGTGAGTGCCACCACGCAGCCAGCCGCCTGCATCGCCTGATGCGCCAGCCGGGCATTGTGGCAGTCCAGCTCCGGCTCGATGTTGACCAGCAGGTAGGCCTCGCGCGGATTTTCCAGCATGCTGCGGGCGTTGAGCGCGCCGTGGCCGGGCAGCACGCCGGCAAGGTCCATGCCGACGCGGTTGGCCGCCTCCGACAGTACGCCGAAAGTGGCGCCGCACAGCGCCGCGACGGCTTCCGCAAGGCTGTAGATTTCCGCGTAGCGCGGGTGATGCTGGGCGATATTGCCCAGGAACACCGCGGAGCGCGGACTGACGAGGTCGTAATCCTGGCCCAGGCCGGCCAGGCTGCGCGCCATGGCCAGGGTGTTGTCGCGCACCCGCACGCCTTCCAGCAGCCTGCCGTATTGCGGCGGCAGGCACAGCGACAGGCGCTGCAGGCCGGACATGGCCTTGAGCACCTGCGACAGCACGTTGACCATGTCGTTGGGCGAGCAGATGGCCTTGTGTGCCGCCCGCATCAGCGGATCGTCGTCGAGCGGGTTGAGCAGCGACAGTTCGGCGCCGTTCATCCGCACCGCCTGGCGCAGGCGGTTGGCGAGCAACGGATGCTCGTTGCGCAGGTTGCCGCCGATCACCAGCACGCGATCCATCTTCGGCAAGTCGGCAATGTTGCAGCCCATCCACGGCGTGCCCTGGAAGTGGCCGTCGAGACGGAAGTCGCTGCGGCGCAGACGGTGGTCGGTATTGCCGCAACCCAGCCCCTGCGCGATTTTTCTGGCGAGATGGCCTTCTTCCATGGTGCTGTTGGGCGACACCAGCACGCCCAGTGCCTCGCCCCCATGGCGCTGCGTGGTGTCCAGCAGCCGGCTGGCGGCGAATTCCAGCGCCTCCTGCCAGCCGGTCTCCACCCAGGCATCGCCGCGCCGGATCATCGGCACGGTCAGCCGCTCGGCGCCGCTCAGGCCCTCGTAGGCGAAGCGGTCACGGTCCGCCAGCCAGCACTCGTTGATGCTCTCCTTCTCGCGCGGCAGCACACGCATGACGCGGCCGCTCTTCACCTGCACCTCGATGTGCGAGCCCAGGCCATCGTGGGCGGCGATGGACGGCCGCCGCACCAGCTCCCAGGAGCGCGCCGTGTACCGGAACGGCTTGGACGTGAGGGCGCCCACCGGGCACAGATCGATGATGTTGCCGGATAGCTCCGACTCCACGCTGCGGTCCACATAGGCGGTGATTTCCGCATGCTCGCCGCGGTTGACGAGGCCCAGCTCCATCATGCCGCCGATTTCCTTGAGGAAGCGCACGCAGCGCGTGCACTGGATGCAGCGTGTCATATCGGTGGCAATCAGCGGGCCGATGTTCTTGTTGAGCACCACGCGCTTTTCTTCGCTGTAGCGCGCCCTCGGCGCGCCATAGGCGACGGCGATGTCCTGCAGGTCGCACTCGCCGCCCTGGTCGCAGATCGGGCAGTCCAGCGGATGGTTGATGAGCAGGAACTCCATCACACTCTGCTGCGCCGCCACCGCGGCCTTGGAGCGCGTCCAGATCTTCATGCCGTCGGTGGCCGGCGTGGCGCAGGCCGGCAACGGCTTGTTGAACCGTTCCACCTGCACCAGGCACATACGGCAGTTGGCCGCCACCGACAGCTTCTTGTGGTAGCAAAAGCGCGGAATGGGAATGCCCAGCCGGTCGGCGGCATCGATGATGGTGGTGCCGTTTGCGACCTGGATCGGCTTGCCGTCGATTTCGATGTTGATCATGCTGCCCTACTTGTTGCCTATCACCAGGCTGCGGCCGTGCTGGATGTAATACTCGAATTCCGGCCGGAAGTGTTTGATGAAGCTCAGCACCGGCGTCGCCGCGGCATCCCCCAGCGCGCAGATGGTGCGGCCGGCGATGTTGCCGCTGACATCGGTGAGCAGGTCGAGGTCCTCCATGCGGCCCTTGCCCTCGACGATGCGCTTGATCACCCGATACAGCCAGCCGGTGCCCTCGCGGCAAGGCGTGCACTGGCCGCAGGACTCCTCGAAAAAGAAGTAGGACAGGCGCTTGAGCGCCTGCACCATGCAGGTGGTTTCATCCATCACGATCACCGAGCCGGCGCCCAGGCTGGAGCCGGCTTGCGCCAGGCTGTCGTAGTCCATGGCGGCGCCCATGATGGCCTCCGCCGGCAACACCGCAGTGGACGGCCCGCCCGGAATCACCGCCTTGAGGCGGCGCCCGCGCCACATCCCGCCCGCCATGGCCAGCAGCTCGGGGAAGGGCATGCCCATGCCAACCTCGTAGTTGCCCGGCCTTTCCACATGGCCGGACACCGAGAAGATCTTGGTCCCGCCCGAGTTGGCGACCCCGAGATCCTGGAACGCCTGACCGCCATGCTGCATGATCCAGGGGATGGAAGCGTAGGACTCGGTGTTGTTGACGTTGGTCGGCTTGCCATAGAGCCCGAAGCTCGCCGGGAACGGCGGCTTGAAGCGCGGCTGGCCCTTCTTGCCCTCGATGGACTCGATCAGCGCGGTTTCCTCGCCGCAGATGTAGGCGCCGTAGCCGTGGTGGGCGTGGAGATCGAAGGAAAAATCGGTGCCGAACAGGTTCTCGCCGAGAAAGCCGACAGCGCGCGCCTCCTCCAGCGCGCGCTCGAAGGTCACGTAGTCCTCCCAGATCTCGCCGTGGATGTAGTTGTAGCCGACGCGCGCGCCCATGGTGTAGGCGGCGATGGCCATGCCCTCGATGAGCTGGTGCGGGTTGTAGCGGATGATGTCACGATCCTTGAAGGTGCCCGGCTCGCCCTCGTCGGTGTTGCACACCAGATACTTGATGCCGTCGAAATAACGCGGCATGAAGCTCCACTTGAGGCCGGTGGGGAAGCCCGCCCCGCCGCGGCCGCGCAGGCCGGAAATCTTGACCTGCTGGATGATCTCGGTGGGTTTCATCCGCGCCGTGACGATGCGTCTGAGCGTCTCGTAGCCGCCGATGCTGCGGTAGGTTTGCAGCGCAGCCGGGTCGGGCAGGTGGAGTGTCCTGAAACAGACCTCGTTCGCCATCACTTGAGGCCCTCCAGAATCTCGTCCACCTTGTCCGGCGTGAGCCACTCGCACATGCGCGTGTTGTTGATGTGGAACAGTGGCGCGCCGCCGCAGCAGCCCATGCACTCGCCCTCCTTGAGAGTGAACCTGTCGTCTGGGGTGGTCTCGTTGAAGCCGATGCCGAGGCGCCGCTGCAGGTGGCGGACGACCTCGTCCGCGCCGCGCAGCATGCAGGAAATGTTGGTGCACACCGTGATCTTGTGGCGTCCGACCGGCGCCAGATCGTACATGTTGTAGAAGGTGGCGACTTCCAGCGCGGCGATGGGCGGGATGCCCAGGTAGTTGGCCACGCACTCGATGGTCTCGCCGGACAGCCAGCCCTTTTCCTCCTGCGCGATGCGCAGTGCCGACATCAGCGCGGACTGGCGGCGGTCGGCCGGGTACTTGGCCAGCTCGCGGTCTATTTTGGCAAGTGATTCTTGGCTAAGCATTTTCATTTCAAGCCACAGAGAACATAGAGGGCATAGGAGGGCTGCATGCCTCGTGATCTTTCATGTTCCGTCCCTGTGTTCTCCGTGCCCTCCGTGGCCAAAAGTTTTAACGGTCGATTTCGCCAAACACGATGTCCTGGGTGCCGATGATGGCCACCAGGTCAGCGATCATGTGGCCGCGCGTCATCTCGTCCAGTGCCGCCAGATGCGGGAAGCCGGGGGCGCGGATCTTCACGCGGTAGGGCTTGTTGGCGCCGTCGGAGACCAGATAGATGCCGAACTCGCCCTTGGGGTGCTCGACCGCGGCATAGGCTTCGCCGGCAGGTACGTGGAAGCCCTCGGTGAACAGCTTGAAATGGTGGATCAGCGCTTCCATGTCGCGCTTCATGACCTCGCGCGGCGGCGGCGCCACCTTGGCATTGTTGGTGATGACCGGCCCCGGATTCCTGCGCAGCCAGTCTATGCACTGGCGGATGATGCGGTTGGACTGGCGCATTTCCTCGATGCGCACCAGGTAGCGGTCGTAGCAGTCGCCGTTGACGCCCACCGGGATGTCGAAGTCCAGCCGATCGTAAACCGCGTAGGGCTGCTTCTTGCGCAGGTCCCATTCCACGCCGGAGCCGCGCAGCATGGGCCCGGTGAAACCCAGCGCCAGC
>JBBILG010000113.1:2872-4439 GCA_037445085.1 Methylobacillus sp. | reverse complement strand
CCTGATGTTCGCCAGCGGCTGGCTGGCGCTCTGGCTTGCCGTCCCGCCCGGCTACGCGAGCCCGCTGTGGCCGTCGGCCGGCATCGCGCTGGCTGCCGTGCTGCTGTGGGGACGGCGCATGTGGCCGGCCATCATGCTCGGCTCGTTCGCCCTCAACCTGTGGCACGGCAGCGACGGCGGCAGTGCGTTTTCCGCCGCCGCCAGCCTGGCGGCGCTCGGCATCGCCGGCGGCAGCACGCTGCAGGCCCTGCTGGCCGCCTGGCTGTCGCAGCGTTTCGTGGAACCCGGCGTGCCGCGACTGGACGATCCACGCAGGATCGTCCAGTTTCTCCTCCTCACCGGGCCGCTGGCCTGCCTGGTGGCCGCCAGCCTGGGCGTCGGCTCCCTCTGCCTGCTCGGCGCCCAGCCCGCGGACACGGCAGTGTTCGCCTGGTGGACTTGGTGGATAGGCGACAGCCTGGGCACCATCCTCGTCGCGCCCATCCTGCTGTGCCTGTTTGCGGGCGGCGACGCATTGTGGAAGGAGCGTCGCTTCAGCGTGGCCCTGCCCCTCGCGGCGAGCCTGCTCATAATCCTGGTCGCCTTCGTGCTGGTGTTCCGTGCCGAGCAGGCCAGGCTGCAACTGACCTTCGACATCCATGCCGCCGGCGCCGCGCACAGCCTCGCCGGGGAGTTGCGCAATCTGCTCAACGGCACGCTCTCGCTGCGGGATTTTTTCTCCGCCTCGGAAGAAATCAGCCGCCACGAATTCAGCACCTTCGCCGGCGGCCTGCAGCGGCGTCACCCGGAATTCAAGGCGCTGGAATGGCTGCCGCGCGTGCCGGGCGGGCAGCGTGCCGCGTTCGAGGCCATGCAGCGGCAGGCAGGTCTGTCCGATTTCCGCATCACCGAGACCGCACCGGACGGCGGGGTGGTGCCGGCCGCCGGCCGTGAGGAATACTTCCCCGTCCTGTTCGTGGAGCCCCATGCCGGCAACGAGGTCGCCGTGGGGTTCGATTCCACCTCCAACCCGGCCAGCCTGGAATCCAAGCAGCGTGCGCGCGCCAGCGGTGAGCCGAGTGTGTCACGGCGGCTCATCCTGGTGCAGGAAACCGCGGGGCAGTATGCCGTGCTGATCTCCGTGCCGGTCTTTGCCCCCGCCACGCAGGAACTGCTCGGTTTCGTTTCCGGCATCGTGCGGCCGGTGGACTTGGTGGCGCAGTTGATGACCGCGCCGGACCACCAGGGGCTGCAAATCCACCTCTTTGACCTGCATGTCCCGCCGGGCCAGCAGGAACTCTACCGCACCGCCGATGCGAGCCGGGATGCGGCAGGATTCGGCCTGGAAAACTGGCAGGATCGCTTTGCCTTCGGCGACCGCGAGTGGCAGATCAGCATCGCGCCCGGCCGCGACTTCATCCTCGCCCGCGGCAGCCTGCTGCCCTGGGTGACCCTGCTCGGCGGCCTGCTGTTCACCGGCCTGCTCAACATCCACCTGCTCACCTTCAGCGGGCGCTCGGCCTACACCCGCTCCCAGGTGGAAGCACGCACGCGGGAACTGCGCGCCAGCGAGCAGCGCCTCAACGAC
>JBBILG010000113.1:0-2862 GCA_037445085.1 Methylobacillus sp. | reverse complement strand
AACGACATCCTCGACAACATCAGCGCCTGCGTCTACATCAAGGATCCGCAGGGCCGCTACACCTATGTCAACCGCTGCGTCTGCGAGCGATGGAACACCACGCCGGAAGGGGTGCTGGGGCGCGGGGATGAGGACTTCTTCGATGCCGAGACCGCGGCCAGGCTGCGCGAAAACGACCGCCGCGTGCTGGCGGATGGCGAAACGTTGCGCACCGAGGAAACCAGTCTGGTTGTAAAAACCGGCAAGCAGGCCACCTACTGGTCGGTGCAGATGCCGCTGCGCGACCGCGAGGGCCGCGTCCATGCCATACTCGGCGTCTCGACCGACATCAGCGAGCGCAAGCAGGCCGAGGAAAAACTCAAGCTGGCGGCACGGGTATTCTCGGCAGCGCATGAAGGCATCGCCATCACCGATGCCGACGGCATCTTCATCGACGTCAACCCCACGTTCTGCGAAATCACCGGCTACAGCCGCGAAGAAGTCATCGGCCGCAGCGCCGGCCTGCTGCACTCCGGCATACAGGCGGACGATTTCGATGCCGGCGTGTGGAAATCCCTGCGGGAACTCGGCCGCTGGCAGGGCGAGACCTGGCACCGCAAGAAGGACGGCACGCTCTACGCCGAGCTGCTGACCATTTCCGGGCTGCCCGACGAGCGCGGCAACATCAGCCATTACATCCACCTGTTTTCCGACATCACGCAGATCAAGCAGCAACAGCAAGCCCTGGAGCTGATGGCGCACTACGACCCCCTCACCAGCCTGCCCAACCGCGTGCTGTTCGCCGACCGTTTCAGCCAAGCCATCGCCCGCGCCCGGCGCGACAGGTCGCTGCTGGCAGTGTGCTATTTCGACCTGGACGGTTTCAAGCTGATCAACGACAGGCTGGGGCATGACGCCGGCGACCGCCTGCTGGTCGAGGTGGCCAACCGCACCCGCAGCGGCCTGCGCGAGGAAGACAGCGTATCGCGCCTGGGCGGCGACGAGTTCGCCCTGCTGCTGGGCGACATCGCCTCGCGGGAACACTGTGAACAGGCCGTCCAGCGCCTGCACCAGGCCATCGCCCAGTCCTATGTCATCGACGGCGAGGAGGTGCATGTCGCCGCCAGCATCGGCGTCACCCTGTACCCGCAGGACGATGCCGACCCCGACGTCCTGCTGCGCCATGCCGACCAGGCCATGTACCAGGCCAAGCTGGCAGGCCGCAACCGCATCAGCTTCTACGACCCGGCACAGGATCAGCAGGCCCGCCAGCACCACGACCGCATGCAGCGGCTGGAAGCGGCGCTCGCCCACGGCGAGTTCCTGCTTCATTACCAGCCCAAGGTGGACATGAAAAGCGGCAGCGTGGTCGGGGTGGAGGCGCTGATCCGCTGGCAGCATCCCGAGCGCGGCCTGCTGCCGCCGGGCGAATTCCTGCCCACGCTGGAAGGCACGCACATGGAGATCGCGCTGGGCAACTGGGTGATCGAACAGGCTCTTCAGCAGATCGGACAATGGCGCCGCGATGGCCTGGAGATCGGCGTCAGCGTCAACGTCTCGCCCTACCACCTGCAGGCGCCGGGCTTCTTTGCCGATCTGGAAGCGGCTCTGGCCCGCCACCCCGACATCCATTCGCGCGCACTCGAACTGGAAGTGCTGGAGAGCAGCGCCATGGACCAGCTGGCGGAAATCGGCCGGATCATCGATGCGTGCCACAACCTGCTGGGCGTTCCGTTCACCCTGGATGACTTCGGCACCGGCTATTCCTCGCTCAGCCACATGCGCCATCTGCAGGCGACCGCGGTCAAGATCGACCAGTCCTTCGTGCGCGACATGGTGGACGATCCCGACGATTTCGCCATCGTCGAAGGTGTTATCGGCCTGTGCAGGGCCTTCCGCCGCGAGGCCGTCGCCGAAGGCGTGGAAACCGCCGCGCACGGGCAGATCCTGATCAGCATGGACTGCTGCCTGGGCCAGGGTTATGCCATCGCCCGACCCATGCCGGCGCAGCAGCTCCCGGCCTGGATCCGGCAATGGCAACCGCTGCCGGAATGGGCTGCTCTGGGCAGCCAGCCCCTGAACGAGGCGGATGCGCAACGGCTCATCCTCACGCTGGAACTGCGGCAATGGCTGCGGCGCGCGGAAGAAAGCGTGGCCACGGACGGGGCGGCACAACACCTCTGGCCCCTGCTCGACGACCGCAAGTGCCACCTCGGGCGCTGGATCCTCCGTGCCCGGCGCATCCGCGGCATCGACCGGGCGCTGCTGGACAGCCTGGAGCAGGCACACGCGGAAATGCACCACGTCGCCGGCAGCATGCTCCAGCAATCCCAGGGCGGCGAAGTCGGCGAGGCGCGCCGTCACCTGCCCAGGCTGCGCGCGGTGCACCGCGCGGTGGAAACGCTGCTGCAGCAACTGTTCGACCGGCAGGGCCGCAGCGACTCATGATTTTCATGAGCCGCAATTCATGAAGCGCACGAATCCCGCCCTGACCGACTCCGGTATATTGACCGTCGTCGGGGTACGCTACCGCCCCGTCAAACAAGCCAAAGTTGATCACACGTCAAGGAGACCGCCATGTGGACCAAGCCTGAAGCAACCGAAATGCGTTTCGGTTTCGAAGTGACCATGTACGTCTGCAATCGCTAAGACGCACATCGCCGCACCGAATACGGGCGCTACGGCGCCCGTATTCGTTTCCGGCGCCACCGCGCCCGAGAACGACCGCCAGGGCGCGCGTAGGCAGGCAGGCCGCCCAATGGATCATCCTGGCTCATGGTTGCACGCACTTCACGACCTGCGCGTGGGATAATCCCAGATTGTCCATTTGGATGTACGTATCTGTAGGAGCGGCGCCCTCGCCGCGATGTGCGCCCGCAATCG
>JBBILG010000112.1:0-4460 GCA_037445085.1 Methylobacillus sp. | reverse complement strand
GTCCTGCTTGTTATTAATATTAATTTGAGCCTGCTCAGCCACGCCTTTTTCTGCCCCTAATAGGAAAATCCTAACGTTTTCATTGTCTTTGTTGTGTTGATAAAAAGCCGGAAATAAATCGGAACCAGAGACTTTTTCTTGAATCGGTTGACCTAAAAAATAGGAAGCATATTGGATAATTTTACTGTCACATACACAATAATCGGCTGACTCGTAAACCCTTCGCATTTCAGGATCTTTTTGAATTTTAATGAGATGATCAACGTTCGGCGTAAAAACCACTCCACCATAGTGATTTAGCTTACTGAGGAGGTCTTTCAATGAAATATTATGTATAGCAACGTCTAAAATAATGACAATATCCTGACTCATCGAGTTTTCTAAGGCGAGGAAAAATGATCAAACAATTTTGAATCTTAGTAGCTCTAGTTAAACGCTAGAAAACTGCTATGACAACCGCATGTTTACTGAAATATTTAAGTTTCAGAAGGTGATTTATATTCAATTAATTGAGTCCTTTTACCCTGCCAACGATTCCAATAAAAAAGAAGTTGACCTTGGAGTTGAGGAAACCGTCCTAACATACAAAACAGAGTATAGTTGAGGGCGTTAGGATGTGTAAAGGATTGTCGGCGCTGATTGATATAAATTTTAAAGCTCATTACGCCATAGCCCAGTAATAGTAATAAACTCCATCCTTTTGTGATTACCGCACCTCCAACGGCGAATAAAGGGATAATTAACCCCCATAACCAAATATTTAAATTTTGTCTTCGCTCACCAAGTCGGCACCACCAACAATCACATGGATGCCTGGTTCGCCGGCTCCAGCCCGCATCAGGTGGCGGTGGCCTGGCTGGGGTACAGTCAGCCGCGTTCCCTGGGGGGGATGGAAACCGGCGGTCGTGCCGCACTGCCGATGTGGAACAAGTACATGGCGAGGGTGCTCAAGGGACTTCCGGACAGTCCCTATGCCGTGCCGCCGGGCGTGGCGTCGATCAAGATCGACCCTTACTCCGGTCATCGCGCCGGCCCCGCGGATCACGGCATCTACGAATATTTCTATGAGGAATTTCCGCCACCGGAGCCGGAATGGCAGGAGGAGGACGCGGGTCAGGCGGACATCCCGAGGATACTCGAGGAGCTGTTGCCCGAAGGACTGTTCTGAAGATGCCGGCATGAAGGAATCCTGCTCCAGGCACACGCGGCTGCTGGTGGCGCAGCAGGCGGCGCGCATGATGGCCGAGGAAGGCGTGGATGATTACGGCCACGCCAAGCGCAAGGCGGCGCGCCAGCTCGGCCTGCCGGACGACCGCTGCCTGCCCAGCAATGCCGAGGTGGAGCAGGCCATCCGCGAACACCACGACATCTTCCATCATGGCGACAGCCATGCGCAGCATCTCGCGCAGCTGCGGCGCGCGGCGCTGGAGGTGATGCGCGGCTTCGCCCGTTTCGACCCGCACCTCACCGGCGCGGTGCTGGATGGCACCGCCGGGCGCCATGCCGGCATGGAGATCGAGTTGTTCGCCGACAGCCTGAAGGAAGTGGAGATGTTTCTGCTCAACAGCGGCATTCCCTACCGGCGTGACGAGAGAAGCCAGCGCGTCGGCGGCGAGAAGCTGCAGGTTCCGGTATTCCTGCTGGAAACCGAGAGCGGCCAGGTGCGCCTGCTGGTGTATGGGCGCGATGACCTGCGCGCGTTGCCGAAGCGGGTGAGGTACGGCAGCGCAGCACCCGGGCGCGCCTCGCTGGCGACGCTGAGTCAGTTGTACGGGCAGGACTGAGATGCAGGACACGCCACTCTACGACAGCCCGACCCTGGGGGTCGAGGACGTGACCCGCTATCTGGTGCACCACCCGCAGGAAATCGTGCGTATCCTGCGCGGGCTCAGCCAGCGCCGCGAGCTGGTGAGCGCGTTCTTCAACGGCGGCGAAGATCTGCTGCTCACTGCCGTGCTGGACGTGGACGCCGCCGGCGACATGCTGGTGCTGGACTACGGCGGCAACGAGGCCCTGAACCAGCGGCTGCTGGAAGCCGAGCGAGTGATCTACGTTACCGCGCTCGACCGGGTCAAGGTCCAGTTCGTCGGGCCGGCGCCGCGCCGGGGTGTCCATGCCGGCGGGCCGGCGTTCTTCACCCCCATTCCGCGGGAAGTGCTGCGGCTGCAGCGGCGCGAGTACTACCGGTTGCAAATGCCCATCGCCAACCCGCTGTTGTGCAGGGTGCCGCTGCCCGAACAGCCGCCGCGCAGCATGGTGCTGCTGGACATCAGCGCGGGCGGTGTGGCCATGCAGGTGGAGGTCACCGAAGTGCGGGCATTCGACATTGGCGCGCTGCTCTATGGCTGCCGCATTGACCTGCCGGACGCCGCGCCCCTGGAAGTGAGCATGCAGATACGCAACCACTACGGGATCACCCTGCGCAACGGCCGCCAGGCGCTGCGCGTGGGCTGCCAGTTCCTCAGCCTGCTTCCGGCATTGCAGGCCACCATCCAGCGCTACATCGTCAGGCTGCAACGCGAGCGCATCGCCAACTCGCCCGGGCGCTGAAGGCGCCCCTTGCAGTTTTCAGGACGACGCGTCTTCGTGCAGCCAGCGCGCCACTTCCAGCGCGTAGTAGGTGAGCACGCCGTCCGCCCCGGCGCGCTTGAAGCCCAGCATCACCTCCAGCACGCAGGCGCGCTCGTCCAGCCAGCCGTGCTGCGCGGCGGCCTTGAGCATGGCGTATTCGCCGCTCACATGGTAGGCGAAGGTGGGCACGCCGAAGGCCTGCTTCACCCGGCGCACGATGTCGAGGTAGGGCATGCCGGGCTTGACCATCACCATGTCGGCGCCTTCTTCCAGATCCAGCGCCACTTCGCGCAGCGCCTCGTCGGCATTGGCCGGGTCCATCTGATAGGTGGTCTTGCTGCCCTTGCCCAGGTTGGCGGCCGAGCCGACCGCGTCGCGGAACGGTCCGTAGAAGGCCGAGGCATACTTGGCGCTGTAGGCGAGGATGCGGGTGTGGAAGTGGCCGTCGAATTCCAGCGCCTGGCGGATGGCGCCGATGCGGCCGTCCATCATGTCGGAGGGCGCCACCACATCGGCGCCGGCCTCGGCATGGCACAGCGCCTGGCGCACCAGCGCCGCCACGGTCTCGTCGTTGAGCACGTAGCCGGCGTCGTCGACGAGGCCATCCTGGCCGTGGCTGGTGTAGGGGTCGAGGGCGACGTCGGTGATGATGCCGAGTTCCGGGAAGCGCGCCTTGAGCGCCCTGACGGTACGCGGCACCAGACCGTCCGGATTCCAGGCCTCCGTGGCCGCGGACGACTTGAGCGGCGGGTCGACGACGGGGAACAGCGCCAGCGCCGGGATGCCGAGTTTCACGCATTCCTCGGCGGTCTGCACCAGCAGGTCGATGCTTTGCCGCGCAACTCCCGGCATGGAGGCGACGGCTTCGGTGCGGGTGTTGCCGTCCAGCACGAACACGGGATAGATCAGGTCGGCGGCGGTCAGCACGTGTTCGCGCATCAGGCGGCGCGAAAAATCGTCGCGGCGCATGCGGCGCAGGCGGGTGGCGGGGTACTTTCCGTACGCGTTGCTCATGAGGATTTCCTATGCGAACACGCGTGCCAGTTCCGCGCCGGGGTCGGGCTGGCGCATGAAGGCCTCGCCCACCAGGAAAGTGTGCACGTGGCGGCGGCGCATCAGGGCGACGTCGTCCGGGGTGAGGATGCCGCTTTCCGTCACCACGATGCGCTCTGCCGGAATGCGCGGCAGCAGGTTCAGGGTGGTATCCAGGGCGACCTCGAAGGTGCGCAGGTTGCGGTTGTTGATACCGACCAGCGGCGTCGTGAGGCGCAGGGCCAGCTCCAGCTCGGCGCCGTCATGCACTTCCACCAGGACCGCCATGCCCAGGCCGTGGGCGATGGCTTCGAGTTCCTGCATCTGCGCGAGGCTCAGCGCGGCGGCAATGAGCAGGATGCAGTCGGCGCCCATGGCGCGGGTTTCAAAGACCTGATAAGGGTCTATCATGAAATCCTTGCGCAGCACCGGCAGCCGGCATGCCGCGCGCGCCTGTCGCAGGTATTCCGGGCAGCCCTGGAAATAGTCCGCGTCGGTGAGCACGGACAGGCAGGCGGCGCCGTGCTTCTCGTAACTCGCGGCGATTTCCGCCGGGCGGAAATCGGCACGGATGACGCCCCTGGACGGGCTGGCCTTCTTGATCTCGGCGATCACCGCCGTCCGTCCGGCCGCGATCCTGGCGCGGATCGCGCCGATGAAATCGCGTGGTGCGCCGGCCTGCTCGGCCTCGGCGCGCACTACGGCGAGCGGCTTGACGGCTAGTGCCGCAGCTACTTCCTCTTGCTTGGTGGCGAGGATTTTATTGAGGATATCGCTCATGCCCGCTGCCTACCCGTTTCATCCATCCCGCATCGGCAGCCCGCGGCATTTCGCGGCCGGTCGCCTCCCGCCCGGCG
>JBBILG010000111.1:0-4528 GCA_037445085.1 Methylobacillus sp. | reverse complement strand
CGGGGTGGAGCATGCGCTCGAGCGACCAGCGCACGTCCTCGGCGATCAGCTCGCAGTGCGCCTCGATGGCCTCGCGGGCGTTGTCGAAGGCCTGCTCCAGCGTGTCGCCGGCCGAGAAGCAACCCGGCAGGTCAGGCACCACCACGCCGTAGGCGGCGGTGTCGGTGCCCGGCTCGATGGCGATCAGGAACTTCATGGCTTGCGACTCCTTCACTTCGGGCCGGCCTGCTTCAGCAGCTTGTGCACGAGGCCGGCGCCGAGATCCTTCTTCGGGTGCGGCACGCTGACGTGCCCCGGCCGCGCCGGGTGCTGGAACACATGGTGACTGCCTTTCACGCTGCGCAGCACCCACCCAGCAGCTTCGAGCATCCTGATCAGGTCCGCGCTGCGCACCATGGTGGTTAGTGTATCCACCGCATGAGACGACAGTCAACACCGTAACCACTGCGCCATGTTGCGCCTGGCAATCGGCGCTGCGCACACGCTGGCCGCAGGCGGCGTTGAAGCCACGGGCGCCGGCTACGTGCCGGTGGATCGACGACGTTCACGAGGCTAACCGCTTCGTCACCGAAAGCGCAGAAGAAGCGCACGACCTCCGCTGGGTCTGCCTGGACAGCATCGGAAACATCGCCTTTTCGCCTGCCCTGGCGATATCGCTTGTTCGTACGTCGAGGCCAAGCGCGCCGAGGAGCGCGCGACCGCAGCGCGCATCGCTGCCGAGGAGCGCATCCTCGCGCTGCGGCCCGCCAAATCCGAGGGCTCCGAGACCTTCGAGGCCGGCGGCCACAAGGGGACCGCTCGGACGCGCTCGAGATGTTCGAGCCCTGCGACCTGTCGGCCATCGCGCGCAAGGTGCGCGCCGGCGTTGCCAATCCCGGTTCCCACGCCGTCGCCGCGCCGGCTTCTGCCGCAGCCATCGTCTGAAGGAGGCCGCATGGCCCAGTTCGCACTCAACGCCGCCACGGTGGGGCCTCAGGCGCGCAGGGGGCGTGATGGCGGCGCCGCAGCGGATCCATCTCGTGCGCAAATGCCTGGTCGACATGGACGCCGACACCGGCAAGCCGACGCATCGCCTGATGCGCGCGCCGAACGCCGCGCAGGCGCTGCGGCACGTCGCGTCGAGCACGCTGGAGGTCGAGGTCGCCAGCCGGGACGACCTGGTCATCCTGGTGGGGCGCGGCGTCCGAGGAAGTCGAGGCCTGACGATGGCCGAGCTTCCTCAGCCCCACCACACCACCGCGCACGCCGTGGCGCAGTGGTGGGCGTCGCAGCAGGGCAGCGAGCACCGCCCGCACCTCGGGGCCAGCCTGATCGGCCACGAGTGCGAGCGGTTTGTCTGGCTCACTTTCCGCTGGGCCGGCGCGCAGCGCAAGCCGGGCCGGATGCTGCGCTTGTTCGACCGCGGCCGCCGCGAAGAGGCGGTCGTGCATGCCGAGCTGAGCGGCATCGGCTGCGAGGTCCGGGCCGACGACGGCGGCGCGCAGTTCCGTGTCAGCGCCGTCGGCGGCCACTTCGGCGGCAGCATGGACGGCGTGGTCGCCGGGCTGCCTGATGAGCGAGGCGCTGCGGGCCCGTCTGTCGGCCGCGGATCGCGAGCGCGATCAGCTCGAGCAGGCCGTCGCCGCCGACGACAAGCCGCGCGCGGCCCAGATCGAGGCGGACACGGTTCTGGCCGCCTACCGCCGGCAACTGCTGCAACTGCAGCGCGCACTCGAGGAGGAGGCCGACCGCGATCGCACGCGCACCCTGCTGGCCGACTTGCTCGGCGCCGTCAGGCTGGTGCGCGCGGGCGCCGAGCTGCGGGCGGAACTGAACGAGCCCGCCGCGCGGGTTGCGCTGGCGGGCTCGCCTGTAGAAGTGGTTGCGGGGGCAAGATTTGAACTTGCGACCTTTGGGTTATGAGGCTAATGGTTAGGCAAGGTATCCAGCGCGCTGGATAGGGTTTGATGGGGGTTATGTCGTCAAATCAAGCACTTACTGCGATTTGACCCTTACCCTATCTACACCCGCCGAGCCCTAAAGACACCGGCCTCACCGAACAGCCCAACTTGCAAAATGCAACCCCACCCGACCGTTGGGGTGAATGTACATCATCTCCGGCGCGCCGCAAACCATCTCCGGCGCGGCCGAACGCTCGATGGCCGCGCCGCTTCGAATCGCTCAGGGTGGCTGTTCGATTTTCGCCGTCGAGCCTTTGCCTGGCCCGCGCTGTACGGTCCTCAGCGACACAGTCTGTCTAGAAGGGAAGCGTCGCCTGGACTCTTCCGCGCCAAGAGGCGGTCTTTCACTTGATCGCCTTAAAGCGATAAGTTGCACATATCGCCTTTGAGCGATATAGTTCAGAAATCGCCTTCGGCCGATCTTCCAATGGACTACCCCCTGCAGCTCAACAGCCAGCTCCGGCAACTGCTGAAGTCGCTGCGCAAGACCCGCCAGATGACGCAGGCGCAACTGGCGCAGCGGCTAGGCGTCGTGCAGTCGCGGGTCGCCGACATCGAACGCGAGCCTGGCAGCGTGAGTGTGGAGCAACTGATGAACGTCCTGTCCGTGCTCGGCGCGCAGCTGGTGGTCAGGGAGACTGAGCCGTCCGTGCCGCCCGGCGCGCCCGACTACGCCGGTGGCGACCCGGCAGCAGTGCGTTCGGACGATGCCCCTGGGACCCCACCGCGTGGCCAGTGGTGACAGCCTCGCGCGCCGAACGGGAGTTAAGCCCATGACCGCTCCATGGAGCCCGAGCCGGCCATCAGCACTCATGGTGCGTCATGGCTGAGGCGCGCGAACTCTGGGTGTGGATGAACGGCGAACGCGTCGGCACCTGGCAGCGCACGCGAACCGGTGGGCATCGCTTCATCTACGAGCCGTCATGGATCGCGTCGCCCAGGGTCCGCCCCTTGTCGCTGTCGCTGCCCCTCACGCCCGACCGGACGATCAGCGGACCAGTGGTCGGCCACTACTTCGACAACCTGCTGCCCGACGACGAACGCATTCGGCGTCGCGTCAGCGCCCGCTTCAAGCTGGGCTCAACCGACGTGTTCGAGCTCCTGCAGGCCATCGGGCGTGACTGCGTCGGCGCTGTGCAGCTGCTGCCGCCTGAGCAGCCTCCAACCGGGTTCGACCAGGTCCAGGCCGAGCCGATGGACGACCAGGCCGTCGCGAGGCACCTGCGCGGCGTGGCGGCCACGCCTGGGCTGGGTAATGCCCTTGAGGATGGGGGCGACGACGACCCTCTGCGCATCTCGATCGCCGGCGCCCAGGAAAAGACGGCCCTGCTGTGCGTCGATGGCCAGTGGTGCCGGCCGCTGGGGGCAACGCCCACCACGCACATCCTGAAACTGCCCCTGGGCCTGGTGGGTGGCCGCAGGCTGGACCTGAGCGAGTCGGTCTACAATGAGTGGCTGTGCGCGCAGCTGCTGCGCGAACTGGGCCTGCCGGTGGCCAACACCGACATCGGGCACTTCGATGACCAGACCGTCCTGGTGGTCGAACGCTGCGACCGGCAATGGCAGGAAGCATCGCAGCGATGGCCGCAGCGCTGGATTGCCCGCATCCCGCAGGAAGACTTCTGCCAGGTCATGGGCCTGCCGTCGGAGGCCAAGTACGAGGCCCAGGGCGGCCCCGGGATGGCCCGCTGCTTCGAGGTGCTGCGGGGCAGCGCCACGGCCGCGGCCGACATCCGGAACTTCCTGTGCGCGCAGCTGGCGTTCTGGTTGCTGGCGGCCACGGACGGGCACGCCAAGAACTTCTCGGTCTTCCTGCTGCCCGGCGGCCGGTATCGGATGACGCCCTTGTACGACGTCATCTCAGCGTGGCCGATCATCGGCGACGGCGCCAACCGGGTCGCCTGGCAGGAAGCCAAACTCGCCATGGCGGTGCGGTCGAAGAACACGCACTACCAGCTGGCGCGGATCCAGACCCGGCACTGGCGGACGCTGGCAGAACGCAGTGGCGCAAAGGGCGCCTGGCCGGCGATGCAGGCCCTGGTTTCCCGCGTGCCGGCTGCCATCGATGCCGTTCAGGCACAGATCGCGATGACGCAGCCTGCCGGGTTCCCCCAGAGGATGACGGAGAGCATCTTTGACGGGCTGAGGAAGCAGGTGCGCGCCTGGGATATCGGGCTGTAGGCCGAGCCGCTGGAAACGCAGTACCTGGCCACGCTGCACAAGCTGGGGCAGGAGGGCGGCATGCTCGGCGCCATCTTCTTCAAGGCCCAGAACAAGATCCAGGACCCGGCCAAGCTGGCGCGGCTGGTGCAGATGATCGACGCCGAGAGTTGGGTGGGCATGGACGCCGACACCAAGGGCGATCTGTACGAAGGCCTGCTGCAGAAGAACGCCGAAGACACCAAGAGCGGGGCCGGCCAGTACTTCACGCCGCGCGCGCTGATCCAGGCCATGGTGGAGTGCATGCAGCCCGAGCCGATGAAGACCATCGCCGACCCGGCCTGCGGCACAGGTGGTTTCTTCCTGGGCGCCTACAACTGGCTTACGCGGCCCGGCCAGACCCTGAACAAGAAGCAGGCCGCCTTCCT
>JBBILG010000110.1:0-4573 GCA_037445085.1 Methylobacillus sp. | reverse complement strand
TTGGCCACGCACTTGGGGTCGTTGATCGTCACCGGCACGCCGCCCAAGGCAACCAGCGAGAAGCACATGGCCATGCGGTGGTCGTCGTAGGTGTCGATGACGGCGCCGGGGGTGAGGGCGGCCGGGGGTGTGACGCAAAGGTAATCCGCGCCTTCCTCCACCGTGGCGCCGACCTTGCGCAGCTCGGTGGCCATTGCCGCGATGCGGTCGGTTTCCTTGACGCGCCAGCTCGCGATGTTCCTGAGGGTGGTGGTGCCTTCGGCAAAGAGGGCGGCCACCGCCAGGGTCATGGCGGCATCGGGGATGTGGTTGCAGTCGAGGTCGATGGCCTTGAGCTTGCCGCTGCCGCCGGTCTCGATCCAGTGCTCGCCCGTGACGATGCGCGCGCCCATCCGCTCCAGCGCTTCGGTGAAGCGCACGTCGCCCTGGATGCTGTTGTGGCCGATGCCTTCCACCCGCACCGGGCCGCCGCCGATTGCACCCGCGGCGAGGAAATAGGAAGCCGACGAGGCATCGCCTTCCACCCACAGCTCGCCGGGGCTGACGTAGCGGCTGTCAGCGGGGATGGTGAAAGCCTGCCAGCCCTGGCGGACGACTTCGACGCCGAAGCGCGCCATCAGGTTGAGGGTGATCTCGATGTAGGGCTTGGAAATCAGCTCGCCCACGACTTCGATACGGATTGCATGCCCCGCCAACGGCGCGGCCAACAGCAATGCGGTGAGGAACTGGCTGGAAACGCTGCCGCGTACCGACATCCGGTTGCCGCTGACGGCGCCCGGCCGGATTTCCAGCGGCGGGTAGCCCTGGTTGCCTAGGTAGACGATGTCGGCGCCGATGCCGCGCAGGGCATCGACCAGGTCGCCGATGGGGCGCTCGTGCATGCGCGCCACGCCGGTGAGCCGGTAATGGCCGCCGCACAGTGCGAGTGCGGCGGTCAGTGGACGGAAGGCGGTGCCGGCATTCCCGAGGAACAGGTCGGCCCGCTTGACCTTGAAGGCGCCGCCCTGGCCGATGACTTTCCAGTCGTCCGGGCCGGTCTGCTCCAGCGGCACGCCCAGCAGCTCGAGCGCATCCAGCATGCGGCCCGTGTCGTCCGAGGCGAGCAGGTCGCGGATGCGGGTGGTGCCGGAGGCCAGGGCCGCCAGCAACAGGGTGCGGTTGGAGATGCTCTTGGAGCCGGGCAGCCTGACATGGCCGGCAGCGTGGCGGGCCGGCGTAAGGTTCAGTGTTTCCATACAGTCGAATTCGGGAAGTCCTGAAGAAACGAGCGAGCGGGATGCAGCGCAAGGCGCACGGAGCGCGGAACGCGAGACCCATCCAATGGACAGGCGAGCGGGCGAGCACCGCGCAACGCCGCGATTCGCCCGCGCAGCCACTGGTTCAGGGATTTCTGAGTCACGGCGAGCACCGCGTTCACGGAAGATCAGCCAAGAGCGCGGGCAGCAAAACTTCCGTTGCCGCCCGTGCCCTGCTCCGTGTTCCCTGTGCGTGCTGCGGCCTGGATGAGGGTCTGGTCATTTTTTCGTTTGGGTCTCGGCCCAGGCGGCACGGGCGGTGCGGGCGTGTTCGAACAGGGCGGCCAGCTTTTCACCGTCGCCGGCTTCGATCAGTTGGCGGATCCGCGCGAGCCGGCCGGCATAGGCATCCAGCTCGGCCAGCATGGCCTCGCGGTTGGCGAGGCAGATGTCGCGCCACATTTCCGGCGAGCTGCCGGCGATGCGCGAGAAATCGCGGAAACCACCGGCGGCGAAGCCAAACAGTCGCTCGGCATCGGGGCGGCGGGCGATTTCCTCGACCAGGGCGTAGGCCAGCACGTGCGGCAGGTGGCTCACGGCGGCGAAGATGCGGTCGTGCGTCTCCACCGGCATTTCCACCACTTCGGCCCCGCAGCCGCGCCAGAAATCGGCGACGGCGCGCACCGCGGCTCGCGGGTTTTCCGGCAGCGGCGTGAGCACCACTTTCTTGCCGTCGAACAGTTCGCTCCGGGCGGCGAGCACGCCACTCCTTTCCGCGCCGGCGATGGGGTGGCCGGGCACGAAGCGCGCCAGCGCGGCACCCATGTGGGTGCGGGCGGCGATGGCGACGTCACCCTTGGTGCTGCCGGCATCGGTGACCACGGCCTGCGGCGCCAGATGCGGGGCCAGCGCAGCCATGACGGCCGGTGTCTGCCCAACCGGGACGGCGAGCAGCACCAGATCGGCGTCAGACACGGCCTGCGCCAAGGGCAGGGCGGCATCGATGACGCCGAGCCGCAAGGCGTCGTCCATGTGCTCGCCGGCACGGCCGACGCCGACGATGCGGCGTGCCAGCCCGGCGCGGTGCGCAGCCAGTGCTGCGGAGCCGCCGATGAGGCCGACGCCGACGACGGCGAGCTTGTCGAGAAGTGGGGTGGAGGCAGTCAAGGTGCGCGCATTTTAACCCGAATTGGCCGTCAGGCGGTCTGACCGACAATCCGGAGCAACGCGCGTCGCCATCCGGGGCTTGAAAGCGGCGGCGACGGCCTCATCTTAGGCTGCACTCGAATTGCCATCTGGGAGTATCCGCCATGAGCGCGACCGCACAAAAAGAAACCCTGGGTTTTCAGGCCGAAGTCAGGCAACTGCTGCACCTGATGATCCATTCCCTGTACTCCAACAAGGAAATCTTCCTGCGCGAACTCGTTTCCAACGCCAGCGATGCCGCCGACAAGCTGCGCTTCGAGGCGCTCGCCGATCCGGCGCTGTTCGAGAACGACAGCGAACTCAGGATCCGCATCGCCTTCGACAAATCCGCCCGCACCATCACCATCAGCGACAACGGCATCGGCATGAGTCGCCAGGAAGTCATCGACCACATCGGCACCATCGCCAAGTCCGGCACCCGCGAATTCTTCTCCCGGCTGTCCGGCGATCAGCAGGAGGACGCGGCGCTGATCGGCCAGTTCGGCGTCGGCTTCTATTCCGCCTTCATCGTCGCCGACAGGGTGACGCTGACCACCCGCCGCGCCGGGCTGACCAGGGAGCACGGCGTGCGCTGGGAATCCGCCGGCGCGGGCGACTACACCCTGGAAACCGTGGAGAGGGCCGGCCGCGGCACCGAGATCGTGCTGCATCTGAAGGAAGGCGAGGACGAATTCCTCAACGACTGGCGGCTGAAGTCCATCATCCGCAAGTACTCCGACCACATCCAGCTTCCCATCGTGATGCGGAAGACGGAATGGAAGGACGGCGAGCAGGTGCCCACCGACGAGGACGAGACCGTCAATCAGGCCTCCGCCCTGTGGGCGCGTCCCAAGAACGAGGTCAGCGACGAGCAGTACGAGGCGTTCTACAAGCATGTCGCGCACGATTTCGAACGGCCCCTGGCGTGGAGCCACAACCGCGTCGAGGGCAGGCAGGAGTACATCTCGCTGCTCTACATCCCGAGCCGCGCGCCGTTCGACCTCTACGACCGCGAGCGCCGCCACGGCATCAAGCTGTACGTCAGGCGCGTGTTCGTCATGGACGACGCCGAGCAACTGATGCCGACCTATCTTCGCTTCGTGCGCGGGGTGATCGATTCCGCCGACCTGCCGCTCAACGTGTCGCGCGAAATCCTGCAGCACTCCAGGGAGATCGACGCCATCCGTGCCGGCTCGGTGAAGAAGGTGCTGGGCCTGCTGGAGGACCTGGCCGAGAGCCAGCCCGGGAAATACGCCACGTTCTGGAAGGAATTCGGCCGCGCGCTCAAGGAAGGCCCGGGGGAGGATCACGCCAACCGCGAGAAGATCGCCGGACTCCTGAGATTCGCTTCCACCCACCTGGATAGCGAAGATCAGAGCGTCTCGTTCAAGGACTACATCGGCCGCATGAAGGACGGCCAGCAGGCCATCTACTACATCACCGCCGATTCCTTTGCCGCCGCCCGGCACAGCCCGCATCTGGAAATCTTCAGGAAAAAGGGCATCGAGGTGCTGCTGCTCACCGATCGCGTGGACGAATGGCTGGTATCCAGCCTCACCGAATTCGCGGGCAAGAAGCTGCAATCCGTGGCCAAGGGCGATCTCGACCTGGGCTCGCTGGAGGACGAGGCCGACAAGGAAGCGCAGCAGCAGGCCGAGGGCGAGTTCAAGGAGCTGGCGGACAGGCTCAAGGCCACCCTGGGCGACAAGGTGCAGGCAGTGCGCGTGACGCACCGTCTGACCGATTCCCCCGCCTGTCTGGTGACCGGCGAGCACGACATGAGCACCCATCTGGAAAGGCTGCTCAAGGCCGCCGGCCAGCACGCGCCGGCTACCCGCCCGGTGCTGGAGATCAACCCGCAGCACCGCCTGCTGGCGCGCATCAGGACGGAAACCGACGATGCGAGGTTCGCAGACTGGGTACACCTGCTGCTCGACCAGGCGTTGCTGGCCGAAGGCGGCCAGCTTGACGATCCGGCCGGCTTCGTGCGCCGCCTCAACGGCCTGCTGGCGTTGTCGGACCAGGCGCCATCGTCGCCGCAATGACACGGGCCACCCGCGGGCGGCCCGTGTGCCGTCGCCGCGGCTCAGGCGGCCCGCAGCCGGTCGATGCGCAGGCTTGCGGGTGGATGGGAGTCGTAGAAGGCCGAGTGG
>JBBILG010000109.1:0-4646 GCA_037445085.1 Methylobacillus sp. | reverse complement strand
CGTGGTACCAGTCACGCCGGGTGGCTGCTCCCTCCGTCTTGCCGCAGCTGTAGATGAGATGGTTGGCCAGGCCGTTCCCGATGGCATGCTCCGTGGCATGCAAGGGATGCTGCCGGGGAGAGGGGGTTCCGGGTGGAGGCGTCATGTTAGGTGCGGCCTTCCTTCTCGCGCTTGCTGTGGAGCACTTCCTTCCAGGCGTCGCGCGCGGCTTCGGTATCGTCGCTCCACAAGCCGTCGATGGGCGACGCCGGCAAGGAGGAGGGGTGGAGCCTGGCATACACGCTGCTGAGCTCCCAGATTTCCGTCGCCACCGTGTCGGGGAAGCCTTGGCGGCCCGGTCGCTTGCTCATCATCAGCTCGTCCAGATAAGTGTGCATTTCGTCGCTCCCCCACAGTTGCAGCAGCCGTTCGAACACATGGGGAAAATCGCGTTCCAGCGCGAACGGATACTTGTCCTCGTAATCACCCAGCAACTCCAGCATGGTCTGGTTCATGGCCTCTCCTGTCGAAATGTCCGGCACAGGGCTTCAATGTAATACGAAACCGGCGACGCTGCCAGTCGCCCCGCCGCCCGGGGTTCAGCCCAGCGTGGTGTCCAGCATCATCATGACCGCGAAGCCAGCCATGAGGCCGAGCGTGGCCGGGGTCTGATGGCCGTTGCGGTGGGTTTCCGGGATGACCTCGTGCGACACCGCAAACAGCATGGCGCCGGCGGCCAGCCCGAGACCGACGGGATACGCCAGCGCCATCCCGCTGGAGAGGCCCACCCCGACCAGGGCACCGAACGGTTCCAGCAGGCCGCTGCCGGCGGAAACCAGCACCGCCAGCGGTGCCGGGAAGCCGGCGCCGCGCATGGCCAGCGCCACCGCCATCCCTTCCGGCAGATCCTGCAGGGCGATGGCGGTGGCAAGCGGCAGGCCAACCGACAGGTCGGCCTCGGAGAAGCTGACGCCGATGGCCATGCCCTCCGGCAGGTTGTGCAGGGCGATGGCGAACACGAACAGCCACACCCGGGCACAACGCTCGTAGCCGGGCCCGCAGGGGCCGGTCTTGTCGTGCTCGTGCGGAGTGAACTCGTCCAGCCCCAGCATGAGCAGCACGCCCAGCACCATGCCCAGCACCACGACCGCCGCGCCCAGCGTCTGATGGCCGAGGATTGCCCCACCGGCTTCCAGGCCGGGCAGCAGCAGGGAAAAGGCGGTGGCCGCCAGCATCATGCCGGCGGCCAGTCCCAGCATGGTATCTTCCACGTGCTGCGGGATGCTGCGCAGCAGCAGCGCCGGCAGGGCACCCAGCGCGGTGGCGACGAAGCCGGCCGCGCCGCCCAGCAGGGCCAGGCGCACCTCCGCGCCGCCCGCGCCGCCCAGGATGAACCACAGGCTCTGCGCCAGCAGCAGCAAGACCGTCAGCAGGGCAACCAGCAGCCCCAGGGCGGCCATGCGATGAGCGCGCACATGCGCGCGCAGCGAGGTGAGCCAGCCGGTCTGCGTTGCAGGATGGGCAAGTTCCAAGGCATGTCCTCCCGCTATCGTGTACACCGGTGACAAGATGCCCCGGATCGTGTCCGGGGTCGGGACGCGCACGCGCTCACTGACGAATCAGGTAGTCGAACGACCCCAGCGCCGCACGCGCACCGTCACCGACGGCGATGACGATCTGCTTGTAGGGGATGGTCGTCACGTCGCCCGCCGCAAACACTCCCGGCAGTGAAGTCATGTTGTGGCTGTCCACTTCGATCTCGCCGTACCTGCTCAAGTCCACCGTACCCTGCAGCCAGTCGGTGTTGGGCACCAGGCCGATCTGGATGAACACGCCGGCCAGCCCGATGTGGTGCGCAGCACCGGTGGTGCGGTCGGTGTAGGCAAGCCCGTTGACCTTGCCGCCCTCGCCGGTGATCTCGGTGGTCTGTGCATGGCAGATCACCTCGACGTTGGGCAGGCTGTTGAGCTTCTTCTGCAGGATCGCGTCGGCGCGCAGCCGTTCGGCGAACTCCAGCAGGGTGACGTGGGCGACGAAGCCGGCCAGGTCGATGGCCGCCTCCACGCCAGAATTGCCGCCGCCCACCACCGCCACCTTCTTGCCCTTGAACAGCGGACCGTCGCAATGCGGGCAGTAGGCAACCCCGTGGCCGCGGTATTCCTTCTCGCCCGGCACGTTGAGTTCGCGCCAGCGTGCGCCGGTGGCGAGAATGACGGCCTTGCTCTTCAGCACGGCGCTGTTGGCGAGCCTGACCTCGATGCGGTCGCCGTTCTTTTCCAGGTGCTCGGCGCGCTGCAGGTTCATGATGTCCACGTCGTAGCTCCTGACGTGCTCTTCCAGCGCCGCCGCCAGCTTGGGCCCATCGGTTTCCTTGATGGAGATGAAGTTCTCGATGGCCAGCGTGTCCATTACCTGGCCACCGAAGCGTTCGGCCACGATGCCGGTGCGAATGCCCTTGCGCGCGGCATAGATGGCCGCCGAGGCACCGGCCGGGCCACCGCCGACGATGAGCACGTCAAAAGGCTCCCTGGCATTGAGTTTTTCCGCCTCGCGCGCCACGCTGCGCCTGTCGATGCGTGCCAGGAGCTGCGCCAGCTCCATGCGCCCCTGGTCGAAATGCTCGCCGTTGAGGTATACGGTGGGCACCGCCATGATCTGGCGCTGGTTGACCTCGTCCTGAAACGGCGCGCCGTCGATCATGGTGTGGGTGATGCCGGGGTTGTACAGCGCCATCAGGTTGAGCGCCTGCACCACGTCCGGGCAGTTGTGGCAGGACAGCGAGATGTAGGTCTCGAAGTGGTATTCGCCCTCGATACCGCGAATCTGCTCCAGCGTTTCCTCGCTCACCTTGGGCGGGTGGCCGCCGGCCTGTAGCAGCGCCAGCACCAGGGAGGTGAATTCGTGACCCATGGGGATGCCAGCGAAGCGCACGCGCGCGACTTCCCCCGCGCGGCCGACGCTGAACGAGGGCCGGCGCGCATCATTGCCGTCCTCGCGCAGGCCGATCCTGGGCGACAGCGCGGCGATCTCGCGCAGCAGCTCGCGCATCTCCTGCGCTTTTGCACTGTCGTCCAGGCTGGCGACCAGCTCGATCGGCTGCGCGAGCCTGTCGAAATAGGCCTTCAACTGGCTCTGGATGTTGGTATCGAGCATGGCATCCCCTCTACATGGATTTTCACTGCAAAGCGACCGCACGTGGCGATCGCTTCACGCTGAAAACCCTCCCGGACGAAGCCGGGAGGAAATTCAAACCACTTGACTTAGATCTTGCCGACCAGGTCCAGCGACGGCGTCAGCGTAGCGGCGCCTTCGTTCCACTTGGCCGGGCAGACCTGACCCGGGTGTTCCGCCACGTACTTGGCAGCCTTGAGCTTGCGCAGGGTTTCCTTGACGTCGCGGGCGATGGCGTTGTCATGGATTTCCAGGGTCTTGATCACGCCTTCCGGGTTGATCACGAAGGTGCCGCGCAGCGCCAGGCCCTCTTCCTCGATGTGCACGCCGAAGGCACGGGTCAGCTTGTGGGTGGGGTCGCCCACCAGCGGGAATTTCGCCTTGCCCACGGCCGGGGAAGTCTCGTGCCACACCTTGTGCGAGAAATGGGTGTCGGTGGTGACGATGTACACCTCGGCGTAGTTGTCGGCGGCGTCTTCCACTTCGGTCGGGCAGTTGAAGGTAAAGGCGGCCGGCATGAAGATGACCACGGACCACTGGCCCTTGAAATCGGCATCGGTGACTTCGACGAACTGGCCGTTGTGGAACGCCTGGGCCTTGAACGGTTGCACCTGGGTATTGATCAGGAATTGCATGGTTCGCTCCTTTCTGTTGCGGTTGATGAAGACGGTTGCGGTTGATGAAGATTGCGGCGTGCATGTTACGGGCGCGCAATCCATTTGTTAAATTGAATTAAAAAATATATTTGATAGATAAAAACTATCAAACAGGCCATGACCACGCCTCCCGTGTCCATGATACCCGTGCCACCCGCCACGTGACAGGCGCCGCTGCATCCCGCGGGAGGAAAAGTGAGCTTGCCCCTGTTTTTCGAGTACCCAGTGCAGCCTCCTCAGCCGCCAATTTTTGTTGGTTGAGCCAGGCGGCGTGAAACGCTGCCGGACTCTGATACCCCAACGCGGAGTGGCGACGACGCCGATTGTAGAACACCTCGATGTACTCAAACGGATCCCGCCGCGCATCTTCTCGTGTGGCGTAACGGCTCTGATGCGTACGCTCATTCTTCAGGCTGTTGAAGAAGCTTTCCGTCGGCGCATTGTCCCAGCAGTTGCCTTTGCGGCTCATGGAGGCTGTCATGCCATATTCTTTCCACACGGCCTGGTAGTCATGGCGGGCATACTGGCTACCGCGATCCGAATGGTGGATCAGCCCAGCCTTCGGCTTGCGTCTGAAACGCGCCATGCGTAACGCACTGATGACCAGGTCGCGCGTCATCCGGCTATCCATCGCCCAGCCTACGATCATCCGCGTGTGCAGGTCCATCCCCGCCGCCAGGTACAGCCAGCCCTCCGCCGTTGGCAGGTAGGTGATGTCGGCCACCCACGCCTGATCCGGCCTGGCGGTGCGGAATTGCCGGTTCAGCACATTCGGCGCCACCGGGAATCTCGACAACTCCATCTGCGCCGGCGTCACCACCTTGCCGCTACCAGCCAACC
>JBBILG010000108.1:0-4767 GCA_037445085.1 Methylobacillus sp. | reverse complement strand
CGAAGTAGTACATCATCCCGAGGAAGCCGGCGGTCAGGAAGAAGCCCACCGCGTTATGGCCGTACCACCACTGGACCATGGCGTCCTGCGGGCCGGAGAACAGCGAGTAGGACTTGGTCAGCGACACCGGCACGGCCAGGTTGTTGAAGATGTGCAGCAGCGCCGTCGCCAGGATGAAGGCCAGGTAGAACCAGTTGGCGACGTAGATGTGCGGCTGCTTGCGCTTCATGATGGTGCCGATGAACACCACGCCATAGGTCACCCACACCACGGCGATCAGGAGGTCGATCGGCCATTCCATTTCCGCGTATTCGCGGCCCTGGCTGAAACCCAGGGTGTGGTTGAGGGCCGCCAGCACGATCACCGCCTGCCAGCCCCAGAAGGTGAAATTCGCCAGCCCGTCGCCGCCGAACAGGCGCGCCTGACAGGTGCGCTGCACCACGTAATAGGAGGTGGCGAACAGCGCACTGCCGCCGAAGCCGAAGATCACCGCGCCGGTATGCACCGGGCGCAGCCGGCCGAAAGTGATGTAAGGATTGTCGAAATTCAGGGCCGGGAACGCCAGTTGGGAAGCAATGATCACCCCCACCAGCATCCCCACAGCACCCCATACCAAGGTCATGATGGTGAACTTGCGGACAATATCGTAATTGTATTGTTCCGCAGTCATAGCGCTCGCTGTTGCCATGCTACCTCCCCATTTTTAAGAACGAAACCGATACCACCGCGCCATTCTAGCACGCGACAAAACGGCGCACGGCGCAAAGTATATGCCGGCAAAAGTAATCCGACAACAATATCTTGATTGAATCAAGATTCACAATAACCGAGTAAAATCATGGGCCATTTCCCGCGACTTCTGGCCGTGGTTGAAATAGAGCCTGAGCTTTCCTTTCCGATCAAAGACATAGACTCCGGCGCTGTGATCCAGCGTATAGCCCGCCCTGCCGCCGGATGCCTGTTTCTGATGGTACACCCCGAAATCCCGCGCCACCTGCGCGGTGACCTCGGCATTCCCGTACAGGCCGAGGAAGCCGGGATCGAAGGCCGGCACGTACTGCGCCAGCACCTCGCGAGTGTCGCGCTCGGGATCCAGCGTCACAAACAGCACCTGCACCTCGCCGCGCCGCTCGCCCAGCAGCCTCACTGCCCCGGCGAGGTCGCCCAGCGTGGTCGGGCACACGTCCGGGCAATGGGTGTAACCGAAGAACAGCGCCACCACCTTGCCGCGAAAATCGGCCAGGGATCGCGGTTCGCCGTGGTGATCGGTCAGTTCCAGCGCGTTACCGTAAGCGGCCCCGCCGATGTCGGCGCCATACAATCCATCCTGCCCTGCCCCGCCGCCGCGGGAACACGCCGCCAGCAACAGGCCGGCGCACAGCAGCGCACAAAACCCGCCCATTCTCATGCGGCACATTCTAGCACGGTACAACGGCAACATGGCTCCACGGCGGCGTCAGAGGGAACTCCAGACCCGGCACCGCGCATTTGCCGCCGGCCAGCCGGCAGGCATCCGCCAGCGCCTGCGGCAGCGGGCGGCGGGCGAGCAGGGCGGCGATCATGGCGGCATTGAACGTATCGCCGGCGCCCAGGCTGTCCACCACCACCGGCAGGGTGGCGGCCGGCGCATGCCAGGTCTCACCCGCCGGCGACTGCCCCCAGGCACCCTGCTCGCCCCAGGCCACCACCCGCACCGCCCGCGGTGCACGCCCGCCCAGCCAGTCCAGGAAGCGGACGGGATCCTCATGGCCGTGGTGACGGGCATAGCCGCGCGAACACAACAGCAGGCCGGCGCAATCCAGCAACGGCTCGATGCCGTCACGCGGCTTTTCCAGTTCCAGGGAGACCGGCAAGCGCGGATGGCGGCGGCGCACGTGCGCCAGCATGAGGGCGAGCTGCGCCACGTTGCGCCCCTCGAAGTGCAGCCAGTCGTAGCCGGCGAGGTCCAGTCCGGTGAAGCGGCACGCTTCCAGCTCGGGCAAGTCGCGGTAATGCACGATGCTGCGGCTGCCGCCGGCGAGATAGATGCTGGAAGTGGGCGGCCGCCCGGGCAGGCGCGGGCAATGGGCGAACCCCACGCCATGGGTGGCGAAATCGCGCTCGATCACCGCGGTTTCAGGGGCATCGGCCAGCACGCCGAGAAAATCCGGCGCGCAACCCAGTCGCGCCAGCACCACGGCGCTGTTGGCGGCATTGCCGCCGCGGCAGGTACGCAGGCCACGCGCCCGCATCTCCTCGTCGGCATGCGGGGGATGATCGAGGTCGAACACCAGGTCCAGTGTGGCTGTCCCCACGAGCAATATGCGCGCCATGCGGCTCCTCAGGCTCTGTGCAACGACATGATGATACGTCTATAATTGGCGCCTTTCACCCATTTTGAGAGCGCGGAGATTACACGATGTCGATGGCCGACCGTGACGGTCTGATCTGGTACGACGGCAGGATGGTGCCCTGGCGCGAGGCCACCACCCATGTCCTTACCCACACCCTGCACTACGGCATGGGCGTATTCGAGGGCGTGCGCGCCTACAAGACCGACCGGGGGGCGGCCATCTTCCGCCTGCAGGACCACACCGACCGCCTGTTCCGCTCGGCGCACATCCTGGGCATGAAGATGCCGTTCGACAAGGACGCCATCAATGCCGCACAGAAGGCGGTGGTGCGCGAGAACGGCCTGGAAGCCGGCTACCTGCGACCGATGGCGTTCTACGGCGCCGAGGCCATGGGCATCTCCGCCAAGACCCTGTCCACCCACGTCATCGTGGCCGCCTGGCCGTGGGGGGCCTATCTGGGCAAGGAAGCACTGGAGTATGGCATCCGCGTGAAGACTTCCTCGTTCTCGCGCCACCATGTCAACGTCACCATGTGCAAGGCCAAGGCCAACGGCAACTACATGAACTCCATCCTGGCCCACCGCGAGGCGGAGACCGACGGTTACGACGAGGCGCTGCTGCTGGACGTGGACGGCCATGTTGCGGAAGGTTCGGGCGAGAACGTCTTCATCGTGCGCCGCGGCAAACTCTTCACGCCGGATCTCACCGCAGCGCTGGAAGGCATCACCCGCGACACCATCATCCGGATGGCCCAGGAAATAGGCCTGGAAGTGGTCGAAAAGCGCATCACCCGCGACGAGGTCTATTCCGCCGACGAGGCCTTCTTCACCGGCACCGCCGCCGAAGTGACGCCGATCCGCGCGCTGGACAACCGCGCCATCGGCAGCGGCCGCCGCGGTCCCGTCACGGAGAAGTTGCAGTCGCTGTATTTCGATGTGGTCACCGGCAAGTCGGCCAGGCACCAGGGCTGGCTGACGCCGGTGTGAGGCCGCCGCAAATGACGCAAACCCCGGCCGTAATCGAGGTCAGCGCCAAGGACCTGCCGCTCTACTGCCCCGGCGAGGACATGCCGCTGTGGTGCTCGCATCCGCGCGTCTTTCTCGACATCGCCGCCACCGGCGAAGCGATGTGTCCGTATTGCGGCACGCGCTACCGGCTCAGGCTGGGCGAGACGGTCGGCCGGCACTGACCGCCACCCTGTCCCGCTCCTCAGTCCTCCCAGTCCACGCCCCTGCCGCCGCCGGCCGGTTTTCCTTCCACCGGTGGCAGGGGCGGATTCCCCTCCTGCAGCAGCCGCGCACGCACCGCCTTTTCCTGCTCTGCCGCGTCCTCGTAGCCCTGCGCTGCCGCCGCGGCGAACCATTGCTGCGCCTGGTGCAGATCCTGCGGCACGCCGTGGCCGTAGCGGTACAACTGGCCCATGCGGTACTGCGCCGGCGCAAAACCCAGGCGGGCCGCGCTGAGGAAATGTTCCGCCGCGCGCTGTATGTCCGGCTGTTCCACGCCTTCGTTGCGTTCGTGGCGCAGCCCGACCTCGTATTCCGCCTCGCCCACCCCGGCCGCCCCGGCGCGGCGCAGCCAGTCCAGGGCAGCGCGGTAATCCTGCCTGAAGCCATGCCCGTAGGCTCCCGTGAGATACAGCTTGCCGAGACGCAGCATGGCCTCGGGCACGCCATGGTGGGCGGCCTTCTGCAGCCAGGCGTCCGCCTGCGCAACGTTCCCGGGAACCCCGCCGCCCCTGAGATACATTTCGCTCAGGGCAAACTCGGCCTGCGCATGGCCCCGCTCGGCCGCGCGGGTGATCCAGGTGGTGGCCTTGAGCGTATCCCACAGCGGCGAGTCGCGATCGCGATACAGCGTAGCGAGCAGATATTGCGCCTCGGCATGGCCGGCTTCCGCCGCCGGCAGCAGCCAGGCTTCCGCCTGGCGCTTGTCCTCCACACTCGCGGCGGCGGCCAGCGCGACCTTGCCCTGATGCAGGAGGGCACGCACTTCGCCGGCCTGGGCGGCACGCATCATCCAGTGCGCCGCCGCGCGGTCGTCGCGCGGCCCGCCCAGCCCTTCGTGCAGCATGCCGGCGAGATCGTATTGCGCCGGCGCATGTTCCATCTCCGCCGCCTGCTGCAGCATCTGCCGCGCACGCGGGTAATCCAGCTCCACTCCCAGCCCATGGCGGTAATTCATGGCTTCACCGTACAGCCGCTCCTCCTCGCTGTGCGGCGCCGCAGACGCGGTCCGGCGCCGACGCCACCACCAATAACCGGAAGCGGCCAACACCGCCGCCAGCACCAGCAAGATCACGCGCATCGTTCCCCCCTGCATGTTATCCGCATGAAAAAACCGGCCGGATGGCTGCCCGTACCCACACCGGCAAAATTGATCCCGGATTGTCCATTTGGATGTACGTATCTGTAGGAGCGGCGCCCTCGCCGCG
>JBBILG010000107.1:0-5080 GCA_037445085.1 Methylobacillus sp. | reverse complement strand
AAAGTGACTCGATTTTATGTCACCCTTGGCAGACGAAATTCCGGGGGAAGCTCACTCCTTTCGCACATGTTATGCCTCACACACAAAATTTCGGACAGGCTCGAAGATGTCACCGCAAACGGCCAGTATCCCTATCATCATCCTGACCGCCAAACAACTGACGCCCTTGGAACGGGAACAACTGCACGGGCAGGTACTACAAGTCATGGAAAAATCCGAATTCAACCACGGCAACTTCATCAACGAAGTCAAGCGTGCCCTTGGCCGTAGCCAGCCAGCTACCTCACCCCCGGGCATGGGAAAACAGCCGCGCTCATAAATCACCTGGCAGGTACGCTATAATCGGCCCATGCGCATCCTGCTTTCCAACGACGACGGCTATTTCGCTCCCGGCCTTCGCATCCTGGCCGATGCCCTGCGCCCGCTCGCCGAGATCGTCGTGGTGGCGCCGGAACGCAACCGCAGCGGCGCCAGCAACTCGCTCACCCTGGATCGCCCGCTCACCATACGAGAAGCCGGCAACGGCTTTTTCTACGTCAACGGCACCCCCACCGACTGCGTGCACCTGGCCGTCACCGGCCTGCTGGATTTCGTGCCGGACATGATTATTTCCGGCATCAACGACGGCGCCAACATGGGCGACGACACCATCTACTCCGGCACCGTGGCCGCCGCCATGGAAGGCTATCTGTTGGACATCCACTCCGTCGCCGTGTCCATGTCGCAGCACGGCGCGCAGCATTTCGACACGGCGGCCAGGGTGGTCGCGGAACTGGTGCAGCGCCACCAGGCCACCGCCCTGCCGGCCCCGGTGCTGCTCAACATCAACGTGCCCGACCGGCCTTACGAGCAGCTTCTCGGCCTGCGCGTCGCCCGCCTGGGCAAGCGCCACAAGGCCGAGCCGGTAGTGCGCTCAACCACCCCGCGCGGCGAGGCCGTCTACTGGGTGGGGGCCGCCGGCGCCGCCCAGGACGGCGGCGAGGGCACGGATTTCCATGCGGTGGAGCATGGGTATGCGGCGATCACCCCGCTGCAGATCGACCTCACCCGCTACTCGCAACTGGATATGGTCAATCGCTGGCTCAGCCCATGAGTGTGGTACGACAGGGCATCGGCATGACCTCGCAGCGCACGCGCCAGCGCATGGTGGCGCGCCTGCGTGAACAAGGCATCCGGGACGAGGTGGTGCTCGGCGCGATGAACGATATCCCGCGCCATATCTTCGTGGACGAGGCGTTATCCACCCGCGCCTACGAGGATGTCTCGCTGCCCATCGGCTACGGCCAGACCATCTCGCAACCGTGGATCGTGGCACGCATGTCGGAACTGCTGCGCGGCGGCACCCCGCTCGGCCGCGTGCTGGAAATCGGCACCGGCTGCGGCTACCAGACCGCCGTGCTGGCCGGGCTCGCGCGGGAGGTGTATTCGCTGGAGCGCATCGGCCCCTTGCTGATGAAGGCGCGCAATCACCTGCGCGAGCTGCGCGCGCGCAACATCAAACTGAAACTTGCCGACGGCAGCCTGGGTCTACCCGAACTGGCGCCGTTCGACGGTATCCTGATGGCCGCAGCGGCCACCCACATCCCGGACGCGCTGCTGCGACAGCTCGCCGTGGGCGGACGCATGGTGATCCCGCTCGGCGCCGCCGAACAGACCTTGGTGCTGGTGGAGCGGACGGAGGACGGGTTCCGCCAGAGCAGGCTGGAATCCGTCAAGTTCGTACCATTGCTGGGAGGCACCGCATGAAACATCTGCTCTGGCTGGCGTTCGCCGTGCTCGCTGGGTGCGCCACCACCCAGCCGGCGCCGGTCATCGAGCGCGCGCCGGCTGCCAGGGTGCCCGCCGCCAAGGCGCCGGCGCTGCAGGATACCCGCCCGGATTTCCACATCGTGAAGAAGGGCGACACCCTGTACAGCATCGGCCTGGAAAACGGCATCGACTACCGGGACATCGCCGCCTGGAACGGCATCGGCCCGCCCTACCAGATTCGCGTCGGCCAGCAGCTGCGCCTCAAGCCGCCGGCGGTCGCGGCACCGACCCATCCGCCGGCACCGGCCGCCGCGACCGCTCCCGCCGAGGCGGTGGTCACCGCGCCGCTCAGCCTCGAACCCGCCCCGGTCGGTCGGCCCCTGGATGAGACTGCCCCGGCCACGACCCCGGCGACTGCCGGGGTGCCGCTGCTCAGCGAGCCGCGCGCCACCCGCCTGCCCTACAGCGATGCGGCCTTGGCCGCTCCGGCTCCCGCCCCCGCTCCGGCTCGCCCGCCCGCGCCGCCCCCCTCCGCCACGGCAGAAAGTGGCATCGACTGGGGCTGGCCGGCCGCCGGCAAGGTCATCAGCGGCTACAACGACAGCACCGGCGCCAACCGCGGCCTCAAGATTGCCGGCACGCTGGGTCAGCCCGTCCTCGCCGCGGCCGCGGGCCGGGTGGTCTACAGCGGCTCGGGGCTGCGCGGCTACGGCAACCTGGTGATCGTCAAGCACGACGACACCTATCTTTCCGCCTATGCGCACAACAGCAGGCTGCTGGTCAAGGAGGGGCAGACCGTGGCCAAGGGCCAGAAGATCGCCGAAATGGGCAACAGCGACGCGCCGCAGGTGCAGCTGCATTTCGAGATCCGCAGGTTCGGCCGGCCGGTGGACCCGGCCATGTATCTGCCGGCCCATCCGGGCTGATATGATCCCGGATGATCCATCAAGCGGCCTGTGGGCCTGCGCGCGCCCCGGCGGCCGTTTTGCGGCGGCTTCGCGCCCCCGCTTCGCACCAACGGGCTCGGCCATGGGCTTGTCGCGGGTGCGCCAGGCCACTCGCAAAACGCCTCGCCATCATCGTGCGTCCCAATGGATAATCTGGGATGATGCGCATGATGCGTGCACAGGGAGCATGACATGACAACCAGAAGACGGATGTTCAAGAAAAAGGAACTGATCCCAGACCGGCCGGAATCCGTGCTACCATTGGTCGTCGCGCTGGGCCAGTTCGTCCTCATCGTCATTGGCATCATCGGGCTGACCGCCGCCATTTTCCGCGAAGACGGCCTGCTCGCCAGCGCGGCCGACAGGCTGCTGAGCGTGGACGCCGTGTCGCTCCTGATCACGCTGGCCGTGGCGGGCGTGGCCCTCTACTTCATCCACCGCCGGCTGGAACGGCGGTACGAGAAAAGCGTGGCCAGATTCTACGGCACGCTCGCCACCTACGCCATGATGGCGCTGGGCGCCTACTACCTCATCCGCTACCTGCTGGGCTACTAGCCCGGCGGGCTTCCGGCGCAGCGGTCGGTCCGCGGATCGCCTCGCCGCCGCGCCCCGGTGAAATATCCGGGTGTGAGAAAAATCCGGGTAAAATGCCCTGTTCCGATTTTTTTGCGGCCGTCATTGCCGCTCATGAGCCGTTTTATGAACATGCCGCACAAACTGGCCACCGACGACGTCCGCATCAAGGAGATCAAGGAAGTCGCGCCGCCTTCGCGCATCCTCGCCGAACTGACGGCCAGCGCGCGCACGTCCGAGAACATCCTCGCCACGCGCCAGGAGATCCACCGCATCCTGCATGGTTCCGACGACCGCCTGCTGGTCATCACCGGCCCTTGCTCCATCCACGACCACGGCGCAGCGATCGAGTACGCCAGGCTGCTGCTGGAACAGCGCAAGCGCCTCGCCGCCGATCTGCTCATCGTCATGCGCGTGTACTTCGAGAAGCCGCGCACCACCGTGGGCTGGAAGGGGCTGATCAACGACCCGCACCTGGACGGCAGCTTCCACATCAACGAGGGACTGCGCCTGGCGCGCCGCATCCTGCTCGATGTCAACGAGCTGGGCCTGCCCGCCGGCACCGAATTCCTCGACGTCATCACGCCGCAGTACACCGCCGACCTGGTGTCGTGGGGCGCCATCGGCGCGCGCACCACAGAAAGCCAGGTGCACCGCGAACTGGCCTCCGGCCTGTCCTGCCCGGTGGGGTTCAAGAACGGCACCGACGGCAACATCCGCATCGCCGTGGACGCCATCAAGGCCGCCGCCTGCCCGCACCATTTCCTCGCTGTGACCAAGGCCGGCCATGCAGCCATCGTCTCCACCACCGGCAACGAATACTGCCACGTCATCCTGCGCGGCGGCCGGCAGCCCAATTACGATGCCGCCGGCGTGGATGCCGCCTGCCACGAGCTGGGCGCCGCCGGCCTGGCGCCGCGCGTGATGATCGACTGCTCGCACGCCAACAGCCGCCGCGACTACAGGCGCCAACTGGAAGTGGCGCAGGACGTGGCCAACCAGTTGGCCGCGGGAGAACAGCGCATTTTCGGCGTGATGGTCGAATCGCACCTCAAGGAAGGCCGTCAGGAGCTGGAAAACGGCGGCGCCCTGGAATACGGCAGGTCCGTCACTGACCCTTGCCTGGGCTGGGAGGACAGCGTGAAACTCCTGGACGTGCTCGCCGCCGGCGTGCGCGCGCGCCGGCGCTGCCAGCCCAACGACAACGACTGACAGGCCCGACGGCGCGGCAGGAAATTCATCCCCATGCCCGGCAGCGGTCTTATAATGCCCCTTCTTTTGTGAAGACACGTACCGCATGAGCATCAAATCCGACAAGTGGATCCGCCGCATGGCCAAGCAGTACGGCATGATCGAGCCGTTCGAGCCGCACCAGGTGAAGGAAGTCGACGGCCGCAAGCTGGTGTCGTACGGCACTTCGAGCTATGGCTACGACATCCGCTGCTCCAGCGAATTCCGGCTGTTCACCAACCTCAACAGTACCATCGTCGATCCCAAGAACTTCGACCCCAATTCCTTCGTCGAGGTAAATGCGGACTACTGCATCATCCCGCCCAACTCCTTCGCCCTGGCGCGCACCGTGGAATATTTCAGGATCCCCAGAAACGTGCTGACGGTATGCCTGGGAAAATCCACCTACGCCCGCTGCGGCATCATCGTCAATGTAACGCCCTTCGAGCCGGAATGGGAAGGCCACGTGACCCTGGAATTCTCCAACACCACCCCGCTGCCGGCCAAGATCTACGCCAACGAGGGCTGCGCGCAGGTGCTGTTCTTCGAGGCCGATGCGGAGGACGTGTGCGAGGTTTCCT
>JBBILG010000106.1:0-5162 GCA_037445085.1 Methylobacillus sp. | reverse complement strand
GAATATCGAAATGACGACCCAGGTGATGGCAGCTCATCGCCGAGCACTCGATGTGCCAGCCCGGCCGCCCCGGCCCCCATGGCGAATCCCAGGCCGGCTCGCCCGGCTTGGCCGCCTTCCACAGCACGAAGTCGAGCGGATCACGCTTGTGGGCGTCCACTTCCACGCGCTCCCCGGCGCGCAGGTCTTCCAGCGATTTGCCGGAAAGCTTGCCGTACTCCCTGAAGCCGCGCACGGCATAGTACACGTCGCCGTTGTCGGCGCGATAGGCCAGGCCCTTGTCCATCAGGATGGCGATCATGGCCAGCATGTCGCCGACGTGGCAGGTGGCGCGCGGTTCCACGTCCGGCCTGGCCACGCCCAGGGCCGCGGCATCCTCATCCATGGCCTGGATGTAGCGCGCGGTGAGTGCCTCGATGGATTCGCCGTTCTCCGTCGCGCGGCGAATGATCTTGTCGTCGATGTCGGTGATGTTGCGTACGTAGGTCAGCTCGTAGCCGCTGGCGCGCAGCCAGCGCGCCACCATGTCGAACACCACCATGACGCGGGCATGGCCAAGATGACAGTAATCGTACACGGTCATGCCGCACACGTACATGCGCACCTTGCCCGGCTGGATGGGACGGAACTCCTGCTTGTCGCGGGCCAGGGTGTTGTAGATCTTCAGCATGGGGCCATGGATCGCTTGTTGGTTGTGCCGGGGTTTGACGAGAACGGTGGCTGGAGCGTAATCGGCATCATGCCGAAAAAGGCGGCAAAAGTATAACACAAGCCCACGCTGCCACCCTTGCGCCGCCGGCATGCTGTTCAAACCACGCACGGTGGGCTATGCTACGGCCTTCGGAGAACCCGTATTGCCGCGCCCGGGGCACCTGCAGGAAGCAATCCCCGAGACCGTCCAACAGCCGGAAACACCGGAAGCGCCAATGGCAGCCCCGGTGCAGTCCGGCACCCGCAACGAGGAGGAGTGTCATGAAAGCCGTGATTGCCTTTCTGTTGTTCCTGAGCCTGTTCAGCCACCTGCCCGCCCATGCCAAGACGCTGCAGGTGGAAATCAGGACCAATGTCGGCAGCTTCGTCGTCGAACTGTATCCCGACCGCGCACCCAAGACCGTGGAGAATTTTCTGCAGTACGTCAATTCCGGCCATTACGAAGGCACCATTTTCCATCGCGTCATCGACAAGTTCGTGGTGCAGGGCGGCGGTCTCACCGCCGACCTGCGCGAGAAAGGCACCCTGCCGCCCATCCCCAACGAGGCCAACAACGGCCTGAAGAACGAACGCGGCACCCTGGCCATGGCGCGTTCGCTGCGGCCTGACAGCGCCGCGGCCCAGTTTTTCATCAATGTCGAGAACAACCAGACCCTCAATTACTACAAGCCCGAACCCGCGCTCATGGGTTACTGCGTGTTCGGCCGCGTGATCCGCGGCATGGACGTGGTGGACCGCATCTCGCGCACCTCCACCCAGAAGCTCGGCAAGATCAACAACCTGCCGATGCAGCCCATCGTCATCGAAAAGGCCGCCCTGTTGAGCATGCCGGTCGTGGCGGAATCCCCCACGCCCACACAGGCGCAGACGCCGCCTGTGCCATCCAAGCCCCCCGAAAAAAAAGGAAAGACCAGTGGTTAGATTGCACACCAACTTCGGCGACATCACGCTGGAACTGGATGCCGCCAAGGCTCCGCTCACCGTCGCCAACTTTCTCGAATACGTCGACAGCGGCTTCTACGACAATACCCTCTTCCACCGCGTGATCGACGGCTTCATGATCCAGGGCGGAGGTTTCGGGCCCGGCATGAAGCAGAAGTCGACCAGCGCTCCCATCCAGAACGAGGCGGACAACGGCCTGTCCAACGCGGCCTACACCATCGCCATGGCGCGCACCCCCGATCCGCACTCCGCCACGGCGCAGTTCTTCATCAACGTGGCCGACAACGGCTTCCTCGACTTCAGCGCCCCCACGGCCAACGGCTGGGGCTATTGCGTATTCGGCAAGGTCGTTGCCGGCACCGAAGTCATCGACAGGATCAGGCAGGTGCGCGCCGGCAGCAGGGCCGGTCACCAGGACGTACCGGTCGAGGACGTGATCATCGAGCGCGCCGAACGGTGCTGAAGCCGGCGCCGCACACACGGTTCATTTCCGACCTGCACCTCGGCGCCGAACGGCCGCACACCACCCGTCTGCTGCTGGATTTCCTGGCAGACGGGGCGCGTGGCGCCGCTGCCCTCTATATCCTCGGCGACCTGTTCGAATACTGGGCGGGCGATGACGACCTCGACGGCGCGCCGCAGCGCGAGGTCTGTGCCGCCCTGCGCCGGCTGGGCACTGCCGGCACCCGTCTGTATTTCATGCATGGCAACCGCGATTTTCTCATCGCCCAAGACTTCGCCGCCGCGGCGGGCGCCAGTCTGCTGGCCGATCCCTGCCTCGTCGATCTCCACGGCCGCCAGGCTCTGCTAACGCACGGTGACATCCTCTGCACCGACGACACGGATTACCAGAAATTCCGCCGCCTGGTGCGCGATCCGGCCTGGCAGCGCGCCTTCCTCGCCCGCCCGCTGGCGGAACGGCGCGCGCAGATCGAGGCGCTGCGCATGCGCAGCGAATCGGAAAAATCCATGAAGACGGCCGCCATCATGGATGTCAACGCGCAGGCGGTGGAGGAACTGCTGCGCCGGCACGACTACCCACCGCTGCTGATCCATGGCCACACGCACCGGCCGGGGGAACACGCGCTTGACGTGGATGGCCGTCGCGTCACCCGCTGGGTGCTGGGTGACTGGGATGCCAGCGGCGACTGTCTGTACTGCGACGCCGCAGGCTGTCGCCGTCTTCCGGTCAGCGCGGAGCGGCCGTAGCCCCGGCGGCAGGAGGCGGCGGCGCGGGCAGCTTCACTTTCGCCCGGCGCAGCCACCAGTCGCTGGCCATCTGCTGCGCCTCGGCCTCCTCCCCGGGCAGCAGCAGGGTCGCCACGTAGTCGCGTTGCGCCTCGGCTGCGGTGCGCATTTCCCGCATGGCCGCATCGCCCGCTTCATCCGCCTGCCAGGCGCCGGCCGCGGCGATAGCATACCAGGCATGTGCACGCACCAGTTGGCGCGGCCCGCCCTCGCCGTTGGCATACATGGCGGCCAGCATCATCTGCGCCCGCACGTCGCCCGCCTCGGCCAGCCGCTGCGCCCATTGCAGCGCTTCGCCGAGATCGGCGGGAACATCGTAGCCATGGTAGAACTTGAGCGCGAGCAGCCGCTGGGCCTCAGTATGGCCGCGCTGGGCGGCCTGGCGCAGCCAGCGCAACGCCTCCGCGGTATTCTTGGGCACGCCACGGCCATAATTGAAACGCGACCCCAATTCGAACTGGGCAGACACGTCATTGTTCCTTGCCTTGGGCACCAGGTCGGCCAGCGGCAGTCGATCATACGCCTCCGGCGTCGCTGGCGCCTCGCCGGAGGCCGCCGGCGTGACGGTCAGCAGCGCCAGCCAGAACGCCACGAACATTGCCTTCCCATATGCCGCCAGCTTCATTCCGGCCCCCGTTCGTATATCCACTGTCGCCGGATTCTGCCACGCCAGATGGCAGGCCAGCAATTCCGGTCTTGAAATATCGTCGGGGCGCCCTTATCATTGGCACTCGCTGCGCATGAGTGCTAACAGCCGCCGATCATCGGCGCGGCATCATGCGGCACGCCCTTTCCCATCCATTCATGATCTATAGGAGATCCACTAATGAAAATCCGTCCCTTGCATGACCGCGTCATCGTCAAGCGCCTGGAGGAAGAACGCAGGACCGCGTCCGGCATCGTCATCCCCGACACCGCCGCCGAAAAGCCCGACCAGGGTGAAATCATCGCCGTCGGCGCCGGCAAGCGCGACGACAGCGGCAAGCTGATCGCCATGGACGTCAAGGTCGGCGACAAGGTGCTGTTCGGCAAGTACGCAGGCCAGACCGTCAAGGTCGCGGGCGAAGAGCTCCTGGTCATGCGCGAAGAAGACATCATGGGCGTGATCGAAGCCTGATCGGTGCCCCCAACGAATTCCCAACCGGAGAAACATCATGGCTGCTAAAGATGTACGTTTCGGCGACGAAGTTCGCCACAAGATGATCAACGGCGTGAACATCCTCGCCAACGCCGTCAAGGTCACCCTCGGCCCCAAGGGCCGCAACGTGGTGCTGGAGCGCAGCTTCGGCGCACCCACCATCACCAAGGACGGCGTTTCCGTCGCCAAGGAAATCGAGCTCAAGGACAAGTTCGAGAACATGGGCGCGCAAATGGTGAAGGAAGTCGCTTCCAAGACCTCCGACGTGGCCGGTGACGGCACCACCACCGCCACCGTGCTGGCGCAGGCCATCATCCGCGAAGGCATGAAATCCGTCGCCGCCGGCATGAACCCGATGGACCTCAAGCGCGGCATCGACAAGGCGGTAGAAGTGGCCGTCGCGGAGCTGAAGAAGCTGTCCAGACCCTGCACCACCAGCAAGGAAATCGCCCAGGTCGGCGCCATTTCCGCCAACGCCGATGCCTCCATCGGCCAGATCATCGCCGATGCCATGGACAAGGTGGGCAAGGAAGGCGTGATCACCGTGGAAGACGGTTCCGGCCTGCAGAACGGGCTGGAAGTGGTGGAGGGCATGCAGTTCGACCGCGGCTATCTCTCGCCCTATTTCATCAACAACGCCGAGCGCCAGATCGCGCTGCTGGAAAACCCGTTCGTGCTGCTGTACGACAAGAAGGTCTCCGGCATCCGCGATCTGCTGCCGGCGCTGGAACAGGTCGCCAAGGCCGGCCGGCCGCTGCTCATCGTGGCCGAGGATGTCGAAGGCGAGGCGCTGGCCACCCTGGTGGTCAACAACATGCGCGGCATCCTCAAGACCTGCGCCGTCAAGGCGCCGGGCTTCGGTGACCGCCGCAAGGCCATGCTGGAGGACATCGCCATCCTCACCGGCGGCACGGTGATCGCCGAGGAATTGGGCCTCAAGCTGGAAAACGTCCGGCTGGAAGACCTGGGCCAGGCCAAGCGCATCGAAGTGGGCAAGGAAAACACCATCATCATCGACGGCGCCGGCAGCGAGGCCAATATCAAGAACCGCATCGAGCAGATCAAGAAGCAGATCGAGGAAGCCACCAGCGACTACGACCGCGAGAAGCTGCAGGAGCGCGTG
>JBBILG010000105.1:0-5316 GCA_037445085.1 Methylobacillus sp. | reverse complement strand
CGATCTTCTGCCATTCCGGCCGTGCCGGGTGCTTGGCGCAGGCGGCGATGACCTCTTCGTTGGTGTACTGCGGGCCGAGGTAGACATGCTCCATCTTTTCCACCGGCACGCCGCGCGCCACCGACACATAGGCGGCGGCGCCCACCGCCGTTCCGGCATCGCCCGAGGCCGGCTGTACGAAAAGTTCCCTGACTTCCGGGCGCGCGATGATCTTCTGGTTGAGCTTGACGTTGAGCGCCCCGCCGCCGGCGAAGGCCAGCCGGCCGGTTTCGCGGAGGATGTCGCCCAGGTAGTGGTCCATCATTTCCAGTGCCAGCTTCTCGAACAGCGCCTGCACGCTGGCAGCATAGTGGATGTAGGGCTCATCGGCGATGTCGCCGTCGCGCTTCTCGCCCAGCCATTCGATCAACTTGGGCGAGAAGTAGTAGCCCTTGCCCTTTTCCTTGTGGCGGCGCAGGCCGACGACATTGGCATAGTCGGTATTGATGACCAGCTCGCCGTTCTCGAATTTCGCCAGGCGCGACAGGTCGTATTTGTGCGGGTCGCCATAGGGCGCCATGCCCATGACCTTGTATTCGCCATCCAGCATCTCGAAACCGAGGTACTCGGTCAGCGCCCCGTACAGGCCGCCGAGCGAATCAGGATCGTAAAATTCCTTGATCTTGTGGATTTTGCCGTTCTCGCCACAGCCAAAGAAGGTGGTCGCGTATTCGCCCTTGCCGTCGATGCCCAGGATGGCGGTCTTTTCCCGAAAGCCGGAACAGTGGTAGGCGCTGGCAGCGTGCGCAAGGTGGTGCTCGACCGGGACGATCTCGATTTTTCCGAGGTCGAAGCCCAGTTGCTGCAAGCACCACTGGATGCGCTGCCTGTAGCGATGGAAACGGCGGTTGCCCATGAAGATCGCGTCCAGCGCGCGGTCCGGCGCATACCAGTAGCGCTTCGCATAGTGCCACCGTGCCCGGCTGGCAAACAGGGGAATGGGCGCATAGGGGATGGCGACGGCGTCCACCTCGCCCGGCCTGATGCCGGCGAATTCCAGGCAGAACCTCGCGGATTCGTAGGGCATGCGGTTCTTGGCATGCTTGTCGCGGACGAAACGCTCCTCTTCTGCGGCTGCCACCAGCCTGCCATCGACATAGAGCGCGGCCGAAGGGTCATGCGTCAGCGCCCCGGACAAACCCAGTATGATCATGTTTCCTCACCAAGGATGCCGGCACGGCGCAGCAGTCCGGCATCCGTGTAAACCTGCCACAGGGCGTCCCGCAGCAGCAAAGCCGTTTCCGGCACGTCGCGCCAGTTTTGCAGCAGGCGGCGCAAATCCCTGACCAGGCCGCGCCGCAGGCGCCCGCGCAGGCGCGGCTCGTGCAGCGCGTCGAGATCGAGCAGCACGGGCGTGCCATCCGGCAACATCTTGAGGTTGGTCGCCTTCATGTCGCCGTGCACCACGCCCAGCCGTGCCAGCTTGTCCATCAGCCGGGCGATACGCATTGCGGCCTCCGCCTTGCGCCCGCGCGGAATCGCCGGGTCGGCGAAGAACGCCAGCGCATCCGGCGCCTCCACCCGGTCGGCCACAAAATACGCCTCGCGCCGCAACGGGCCCCAGCGGCGCTCCTGTAGCGCCAGCGGCGCGGGCGTTGCAATGCCGTACACCCCGAGGCGGTGCGCGTTGGCCCAGGAAACGGCGGCGCGGGACGACCGCCAGGCGCGGCTCAGACCATGCCAGAAATTCTTGATATTGTAACGCTTCACGACCACTTCCCGCCCGTCCAGTTGCATGGCGGCGACGGTGCAGGTATTGCCCCGCTTGAGCGGGCGCGCCCCGTCCCCGGCCAAGCGGCGGTCGAGATCGTCCAGCAGCGCTTGCAGCGCAGGCGTGTCGTGCCGCCTGGCAATCGCTCGGTAGCGATGGAAATCCCGTGTCACCACGACATCGCTGCACGGGCGGAACACCTTGGCATCGGCATAACGGGATGCCACACGGCGGCGCAGCGCCGCGGTGCGCGCCCGCAATCGCCGGACATCGGCCTCGCGCACCTGCCAGCCGCGGCCGCGCACGTAGGCCGCATGGAGCCTGGGTAGCCAGACGTCGTCGTCCGCATCGAACTTGGAAAGCAACAGCGCCAGATTGGCCAGCGCCGCAGCGCGGCCGAACAAGACCGGCAGCGGGCGGATGGCGTCGCCGTCGAGGGTGAACACCGCGGCTTCGGTGACCAGAAAATTCTTCAGATACATGTCGCGCTGCACGAGGCCGGCGTTGTGGTGCGCCGCGACCGTGGCCACCAGCCGTTCCGCCAATGCCAGGCGGGCGTCCGCATCCCGGACCAGGGCACGCCAGGCATCCTCGGCATTGCATCCTTCTTCGATGGCGGCATACACCAGCACCCTGCCCGAGCCATCCGCAGTCGCACCATCATAAAGCAGCGCCGGCGCTGGAATCGCCGCCTGCGCCAGCGCACGGGCGCCGCGCGCATCGCGGCCGGCATCACGCCCCGACTTGCGGCCATGGAACAGCTTGGCATATACCGGCCGGCCCTGCCACAGAGCGCGACACACCCGCCGGCGGCCGGGCAACTCACGCACCGTCGCCCCCGGCAGCAGACGCGAGCCGTCCTCCAGCAGGATTTCGCCTTCACCGGTCACCGCAGTCGGCAGGACGGCAGGGCGCGTCATCGCACGCAGGGCATGGAAAAACGGTGTGCATGGGATCGTCCGAGGATAGCAAGAACGGCAGGAACGCCATTGTATGCGAAAATAGGCCGGAATCCGGCCACCCCTCCGCGCAAACTGCGCCCCCATGCCCGAACGCCCCGCGATGAAACCAGCCCATCTGCGCATCCTGTCCCTGCCCCTCAGGCTGCTCGGCCGCCTGCCGCTGCCGCTGAACCATGCCCTCGGCTGGCTGTTCGGCTGGCTGCTCCATTTCCTCTTTCCGGCGCAGACGCGCATGCGGCGAGATAACCTGCGGCAAAGCGGTCTCTGCAAGGACGAGCGGGAAATGCGCCGCGTCCTGCGGCGTTCCATCGGGGAATCCGGCAAGACGATCCTGGAAGCCTTCGCCATCTGGCAGCGCGAACTGCCGCAGCTACTGGCCTGGGTGCGCAGGCGTGATGGCTGGGAGGCGGTGGAAGCCGCCCTGGCCGAAGGCAGGGGCATCATTTTCCTGACGCCGCATCTCGGTTGTTTCGAGATCACCTCGCTGTACTATTCGGCCCATCACCCCATCACCGTGCTGTATCGTCCACCCAAGAAAGCCTGGATGCTGCCCTTCATGCTGAGCGGCCGCACGCGCGGCAACGTCAGGCTGATGCCGGCCACCACCAGGGGTGTTCGCGAACTCTTGCAGGCATTAAAGTGCGGGGAAGCCATCGGCATCCTGCCGGACCAGATCCCGCGCACGGGCGAGGGTGAATGGGCGCCCTACTTCGGCCGTCCCGCCTATACCATGACGCTGGCCAGCCGCCTGGCCGAGAAAACCGGCGCCGCCGTGTTCATGGTCTTCGGCGAACGCCTGCCGCGCGGCCGCGGCTACCACCTGCACCTCAGGCGCCTGCCGCAGGGCGCGATCGACACCGTCGCCGGACTGAACGCCGCGGTGGAAGCCCAGGTGCGGCAATGTCCGGAACAGTATCTGTGGACCTATCACCGCCACAAGGTTCGGCGTGGCGCCAGGCCCCTGGACGGGCACGCGGCTGCGCCGGGCGATGCCGAGTAGCCCGGGCTAGCCCTGCCGGCTGTCGGCATCGCCTGCCCGATCGGCGGCCACCCCCCAGCGCAGCCACACGCGCAGGCGCCGGTAGTCCTCGGCCTCCGTGCTGTCCCCCGTCAGCAGCACGGTGCGGCGCTGGCCGTCGGCCTTCAGGTTGAGGATGGTCAGCCAGGCGCCGACCAAGCTGTCGCCCGCCACTTCGGCCGCATACGCAATGCCGTTGCGGCACGTCACCCGCAGGCGGCCGCCGGCATCCACTTCCAGCAGCACCGCAGAGGCCGGTAGCAGCCGCAGCGCATCGCGAGCGACATGATGGCAGGCTGCCAGCAGCACGGCCACCGCCAGCGGCAGGACGAGCCACAACGGCAATGGCAGCAGCAGCAGCACCGCCGCGCTGCCCAGGCCGGCCACTAGCAGCAGCGCGGCCAGCCGCGGCGAGGGACGCAGGGTAACACGCAGGGTCTTCAGGCTATAATGCTTCATCGCTGTTCCGGAGCAGTTGCATGCATCTTTCCTGGCAAACGTTTCTCGCAGCGCAAGGCGCCGTCATCGAAAACGGTGCCGTGGCGCATTTCGGCGACCCGCAACAGGAATTGCAGGCCGCCGCCGCGGCCACCATTATGGCGGATCTGTCGCAGTTCGGCCTGCTCGCCGTGGAGGGCGAGGACGCCCAGGATTTCCTGCAGGGGCAGCTCACCAACGACGTCAGGCTGCTGACCGGCGACACCAGCCAGTACGCCGGCCACTGCAACGCCAAGGGCAGGCTGTTGGCGCTGTTCCTCGCCCATGCCCACGATGGCCGCTTCTACCTGCAGTGCAACGGCGCTCTCGTCGAAGCCGTGGCGAAGCGCCTGAAGATGTACGTGCTGCGCTCCAGGGTCAACATCGCGGATGTCTCCGACAGCATGGTGCGCATCGGTCTCGCCGGTCCCCATGCGGAAGCTGCGCTGGCGCGCGTCTGCGCCAGCGTGCCGCAGACGCCGCACACGCTGGCGGCAGCGGAACACGCGCGCATCCTGCGTCTGCCCGGTCCGCTGGCGCGCTTTATCGTTCATGCCACCGCGGAGCACGCTGCGGCGACATGGCAGGCGCTGCGCGCCGACTGCACGCCTGTCGGTGCCGCCGTCTGGGAATGGCTGGAAATCCGCGCCGGCATCCCGGACGTGACACCGGCCACGCAGGAGGCCTTCGTTCCGCAGATGCTCAACCTGGACGCGCTCGGCGGCATCAGTTTCAAGAAGGGCTGCTACACCGGGCAGGAAATCGTCGCGCGTACCCACTACCTGGGCAAGGTCAAGCGTCGCACCCGACTCGCCCACGTGGCATCCGTCGCGGCGCCACAGCCCGGCGACGCCGTGTTCGACGCCGGCGGCAGGGAACCGGCGGGCACGGTGGTACGGGCCGCGCCAGCGCCCGGCGGCGGCCACGACCTGTTGGTGGAAGTGCGTCTGGAAAGCCTGGCTGCCGGATCCCTGCACTTCGGTGCGACAAGCGGCCCGGAACTCGGCTTGGCGGCGTTGCCCTACGCGACGGAATGAGGCCATGAACTACGCCCTTGCCGTCACCCTGCTGCGCTTCCTGCTGGCGCCGCTGCTGGTGTGGCTGCTGCT
>JBBILG010000104.1:0-5492 GCA_037445085.1 Methylobacillus sp. | reverse complement strand
CGGCGAGGGCGCCGCTCCTACAGCCGTGCTTTGGACCTAATGGATAATCTGGGTTCATATCACTTTGGCTCTCAGGAGGTCGTGCATGTTGAGGGCGCCGGTCAGCACACCGGCTTCGTCGGTGACCAGCAGGGCATTGATCTTTTTCGCCTCCATCAGTTCCACTGCCTCGGCGGCCAGGCGCTGCGGGGTGATGGTATGGGGGTTGCGGCGCATCGCCTGGGCGATGCCGGTGGCGGTGACATCCACCCCCTGCTCGAAGGCGCGGCGCAGGTCGCCGTCGGTGAAGATGCCGACCGCGCGGCCGGCCGCATCGACCACGGCGGTCATGCCCATACCCTTGCGCGTCATCTCCAGCAGGGCGGCGGACAGCGTGGCCTCTTCGCCCACCATGGGGACGGCCTCGCCCTGGCGCATGATGTCGCCGACATGCACCAGCAGGCGCCGGCCCAGCGTGCCGCCGGGGTGCGAGCGGGCGAAATCCTCCGCGGAAAAGCCGCGCGCCTCCAGCAGCACCACGGCGAGCGCATCCCCCAGCGCCAGCGCCGCGGTGGTGCTGGCGGTGGGTGAGAGCCCGAGCGGACATGCCTCGCGCGAAACCGAGGCGTCCAGATGCACGTCGGATTCGCGTGCCAGAGTGGAAGCGGGGTTGCCGGTGATGCTGACCAGCTTCGCCCCCATGCGCTTGAGCAGCGGCACGATGGCCAGCAGCTCGTCGCTTTCGCCGGAGTTGGACAGGGCGATTACCACGTCTTGGGCGGTGATCATGCCGAGGTCGCCGTGGCTGGCTTCGGCCGGATGCATGAAGAAGGCGGGGGTGCCGGTGCTGGCCAGGGTGGCGGCGATCTTGCTGCCGACGTGGCCGGACTTGCCCATGCCGCTCACCACAACCCGGCCCCGGCACGCTAGAATGAGCGCGACCGCGCGGTTGAAGCTGTCGTCCAGGCGGTCTGCCAGCGCTTCCACTTCCTGCGCCTCGATGCGCAGCACTTCACGCGCGAGGGCAAGCGCGTCCACGTGGGTGTCGGGCTGCGGATGCAATCTGGATACGGCCATGGCGCCCCAAGTATAAAAGGGTTCGCTCTCTGAATAAAGGATAACCGCGCAAATTCCGGCCGATCAGGCATAAAATTTGCGTTAACGTCGCTCCACTTCATGCCCGTCACGCACATCACCATGCCCGTCACGCTTGCCGCCGCGCTGCTCGGCATCGTCAGTCCCACCCACGGGGCCGGCGGAATCCTGTGCTGGAATGACCTGCCGGCCGGAAAATGAGCGAGCGCATCGTGGTCATCGGCGCCGGCGCCATCGGCTGCCTGAGCGCACTGGAGCTCTCCCGCCGCGGCCGGCAGGTCACCCTGGTCGAGCGCGGCGTGCTGGGCGGCGAAGCTTCCTGGGCGGGCGGCGGCATCCTCTTTCCGCTGTTGCCGTGGGAATACCCCGAGCCTGTCAACCGGCTGGCCTTGGCCGGTGCCGCCCGGTATCCGGCGCTATGCGCCGATCTGCGCGATGCCACCGGCATCGATCCGCAGTTCCAGACATGCGGCATGCTGGCACTCGCCGATTTCGGCGGTGAGGCCGCGCTGCGCTGGTGCCGCGAGCATGGCGTGGCGGGTGAGCGCCGGGGCGATGCCCTGTGGCTGCCGCAGGTGGGGCAGGTGCGCAATCCGCGTCTGCTGCAGGCCCTGCGCGTGCACCTGCAGGCGCAGGGCCTGCGCATCCTGGAACAGGTCGAACTCGCCCCCCTGCGGGCGACAGGCGGCCGCCTCACCCACTGGGAGACGACGGACGGACGACGCATCGGGGCCGACGCCTTCGTGCTCACCGCCGGCGCCTGGAGCCGCGGGCTGCTTATGCCGCATGCCCTGCGCCTGCGGCATAAGCCCATGCGCGGGCAAATGCTGTTGTACAAGCTGACCGCCCCGCTGCTCGGCCATATCCTCTACCAGGACGACTTCTACCTGATCCAGCGTTGCGACGGCCATCTGCTCGCCGGCAGCACCGTCGAGGACGTCGGCTTCGACAAATCCACCACCCCGGAAGCCGCCGCCCGCCTCCACGCCAGAGCGGGCGGGCTGCTGCCGGCGCTGCGCGACTTGGCGCCGGTGCGGCACTGGAGCGGCCTGCGTCCCGGCTCGCCGGACAACGTCCCGGTCATCGCGCGGCACCCGGAATTCGACAACCTCTACCTCAACACCGGCCATTTCCGCTATGGTGTCACCATGGCCCCGGCCAGCGCGGAAATCCTCGCGCGGCTGGTATGTGCGGAGACCCCGGGCGAAGGCGACCTCGCCTACCCCTATCCTGACGCGGGACGATAAAAAACCCCCTTCCACGTGGAAAGGGGCTGAGCGCCAAGGAGACGACGTTGCAGGTAAGGGTATCAGAACTTCTTGCCGAAGCCGACACTGAAGACCCACGGATCGATGTCCAGGCTGTCGATCTTCTGCCTGGGGAATACGCCATCACCGTGATGGAAATAGACGTCGGTATCGATCCACAGCTTCTTCACGTCGGCGTTGATCAGCCAGCCATCCTTCAGGTTGACGTCGAGGCCGGCCTGCAGGGCGGGGCCCCAGCTATCGCGCTTGACTTCGATGTTCCCGCCCACGGAATGGCGCAGGTTCTTGTCCATGAAGCGGGTGTAGTTGATGCCTGCGCCGACATAGGGATTGAACATGCCGTCCGGATTGAAGTGCCATTGCACGGTCAGGGTGGGGGGCAAGGCATTCACATCCCCCAGATTCTGATCCAGGACTCCGTCGAGCGCCGGCACATGCTCGCCGTCAACCTCCACCTTGGTTTTCTTGAGGTCGACATCATGCCTGGAGCCGATGGCGAGAATCAGCTCGAGCGCGATGTTGTCGGTGATGAAGTAGGAGATGTCGAGTTCGGGGATGGTATTGCTGTCAACCCGTAGTTCCCCGTTCAGGTTGACCGGGTAAAGGTCACCGTGAGGCCCGATGACGTCGGAAAGTGCATCGGCGGGAACCAAGCCGTTCCTCGCCTTGAGGTTGCTGTCCTCATCCGGGCTGATGTGCGTGGCGCGCAGGCGCACGATCCAATCGCCCGCTGCGGCGTATGCCAGGGAAGGCGCAAACGCCGCCGCCATCATGAGAGCCAGTGCTGTTTTTTTCATTTCGAATCTCCGAACAAATTGATCAGGGTCTGCAAATCGTTATTCGGATTCTACTATCCTTTTTTTTGGGATGCAACAGGCTTCTGCGATTCCGCAACAATTTCATGGAATGAAGTTGCAAAAATACAACAGTCGTGACGGCCTGCGCGTGCCGGAAGATCGAATCCCCTTGCCTTGGGTGATGTCCGGGCATGGCCGCGGTCGCGGCCGCGAATGGCCGGTTACAAACCGGATGCGCTGCGGTAGAGTAGGGGGCGCGGGCGCGGCCCGCAATTTCCGGTTGCCGCCGATGCGGAATTGCAAGGTATGGGAGGATGGCTCGCATGGAAAATGCAACCATGTTCACTTTCAGTCTGACTCTCGATGCCTTTTCCGTCTATGTCGTCGCGGTGGACGTCGTGATCCTGCTGGCCTATGTGCTGTACCTGATCGGCAAGAGGCGGCGACTCGAGCGCGACATGGCCAGGATCAACCAGTTCGTCGCCGGTTATTTCGCCAATACCGGGGCGGAAGTGAGGGTGAGCTCGACGCGGCCGAGCGCCGGCGGAAATTTTGTGGTGCTGCTGGAATCCCCGCCGCTCAAGCGATTTCGCTATTCCAATTTCCTGGAGAGCAACCTGCTCGCCCACATCCGGCAGGAAACCGGCTGCCGGGTCGACAAGGTCTACTGGCGTTTCCCCATCCAGTTGCACAAGTACGAAATGGCCGTGCCGGAAGACGGGGTGCCGGCGCAAGACGACCTGTTCCTGGCCGGCGGGCTGGCCGGCGCTCGCGGTCTCGACGATTATAAGGTTGCGGAACTGGGCTGGGAAGAATTCGCCGGTGCCAGACACGGGCATGCCGAGGCGGCCGCCGAAACGCCGGAAAAGACAAAGCCCGGATAGTCCGGGCTTGGGTGGCCTGCGGTTCAACCCAGATGATCCATTGGGATGCGCGAAGACGCCGCAAAACGACCGCCAGGGCGCGCGCAGGCCCGCGGGCCGCCTGATGGATCGTCTGGGTCAACTCTAGAGCATGCGCTGCAACACCCCATCCTTCCTGATCAGCCGGTGATAAGCTGCGGCAGCGACATGCAGCACCACCAGCAATGCCAGCAGGATGGCCAGCGGCGAGTGAAGGCTGCCCACGGTGATCGCCCATTCCGTCTCGCCGGCCGGCTTGGCGATCACCTCAAGTCCGAAAAATTTGACGGGGTAGCCCTTGCCATGGACATAGAGCATGCCGAGGAAAGGCATGACCAGGAGGCAGAAATACATGAGGCCGTGCGTCGCCTTGCCAACCGTCTCTTCCCAGCCCTGGTTGACGGGGCGTTGCCCGCGCTGCGAAATTGCCCAGAGCAGCCGTAGCGTGACCATCGTCAGCAAAACGATGCCGATGGAGCCATGCAAGGGGCCGAAAGTCTCGCCAAGCCAATGCTCCCCGTCATCGATGCGGTCGGCAAACTTGAAAAACTGTTGGAATATCAGTATTGCCATGACCCAATGAAAGAACCGCGTGATCGCACCATAACGCTGCCGGCTGTCATTCAACATCACCCTCTCCTTGAAGTTACTGAACGAGATCGACCATCGCGCAGGGCTTCTGCCCGGGGAGGCCATTCTCTCAGGTTTTGCCCGGCCTGAAAAATACTTGTCCTGCCGTCTTCAACGGCTGGCGGATTCAATCACGAAGTGCAACTTGGAAGGCTTCGTATGCGGCTACGATTTGGCTATGTTCGGCCGGAAGCGAAAACGGCCCACATCGCTGCGAGCCGCCTGAATACTGGTGGGCCCCCTGGGAGTCGAACCCAGCACCAACGGATTATGAGTCCGCTGCTCTAACCAGGCATGAGCTAGAGGCCCGTAAACCGGTCTATTCGTTGCCGGGTTCCAGGAAGCTGCGCAGGCGATCCGAGCGGCTCGGGTGGCGCAGCTTGCGCAGGGCCTTGGCTTCGATCTGGCGGATGCGCTCGCGGGTGACATCGAACTGCTTGCCGACTTCCTCCAAGGTGTGGTCGGTGTTCATCTCGATGCCGAAGCGCATGCGCAGCACCTTGGCTTCGCGCGGGGTGAGCGATTCCAGCACGTTCCTGGTGACGTCCCGCAGACTGGCATAGACGGCCGCGTCGACCGGCGCGAGAGTGGACGCATCCTCGATGAAATCGCCCAGATGGGAATCATCATCGTCGCCGATCGGCGTCTCCATGGAGATCGGCTCCTTGGAGATCTTGAGGATCTTGCGGATCTTCTCCTCGGGCATTTCCATCTTCACCGCCAGGGTCGCCGGATCCGGTTCCTGGCCGGTCTCCTGCAGGATCTGGCGGCTGATGCGGTTCATCTTGTTGATGGTCTCGATCATGTGCACCGGGATGCGG
>JBBILG010000103.1:0-5524 GCA_037445085.1 Methylobacillus sp. | reverse complement strand
TCGCCGCGGATGACGTCGAGCAGCAGCGCCTGATAGGCTTCCAGCGGCTTCTCGTCGCCTTGGCGATAAGAGGCGTTGAGCGACACCGTGCGAGTCTTCATGCCCAGGCCCGGCGCACGCACGTGCATTTCCATGTGCATGTGCTCGGTCGGTTGCAGCAGCAGATGGATCCAATTGGGCTCGATGCGCTCCAGCTCCTCGTTGTGGAACAGATGCTGCGGCGGGTGGCGGAAACGGATGGCGATGGCCGATTCGGTCTTGGCCATGCGCTTGCCGGTGCGCAGGTAGAATGGCACACCGCGCCAGCGCCAGTTGTCGATGTAGAACTTGGCGGCGACGAAGGTCTCGGTGGTGGAATGTGGATCCACGCCGGGCTCGTCCAGGTAGCCATGCACATGCTGGCCGCGGGAGGTGCCGGCGGTGTACTGCGCGCGCACCACGTTCTCGGTGACCTTGTCCTCCGGGATGATACGCATGCACTTCAGCACCTTCACCTTTTCGTCGCGCACCGCGTCGGCTTCCGGGGGCTCCATGGCCACCACGGTCAGCAGTTGCATGAGGTGGTTCTGCAGCATGTCGCGCAGCGCCCCGCCGGCCTTGTCGTAATAGTCGGCACGGCTGCCGATGCCGAAGTCTTCCGCCACGGTGATCTGCACGTGGTTGATGAAGTTGCGGTTCCACAGCGGCTCGATCAGGGTGTTGGCGAAGCGGTACACCAGCAGGTTTTGTACGGTTTCCTTGCCCAGGTAGTGGTCGATGCGGTAGATCTGGCTCTCGTCGAAATGGGCGTGCAGCGAGCGGTTGAGCAGTTGTGCGGATTCCAGGTCGGTGCCGAACGGCTTTTCCACCACGATGCGGTGCAGGCCGCGCGGCTGCGAGAAACCGAATTCGTCGAGGAAATTGATGACCGTGTTGAAATCCTTGGGGATGATGGAAAGATAGAACACGATGTTGCTGCACGAACCCTCGCGCGGCTCCTCCAGCTTGTCCTTGAGGCGCTGGTAGAAGGCCGCCTCGCGCAGATCGCCGTACATGTAGGAAAAGCGCTTGGCGAAGCGCTGCAGCACGGCCGCATCTGCCTTGCTGCCGAACTTGTCATGCAGCACCTTGGACAGATGCGCCAGCCAGGATTCCTGGGTATGTTCCTGGCGCCCCAGGGCGAGGATGCTCATGTCGCCCGGAATGCGGCCGAGCGCCTCCAGGTTGTACAGGCAGGGCAGCAGCTTGATGGTGGCCAGATTGCCGGTGGCGCCGAAAATGACGAAATGGCAGGGGCCAGGTATCGTTTCTTGGGTGCTCATTATGGGTTCAATCTCCTGATTTCACGGCGTGGCCGCCGAAACTCTTGCGCATCATGGCCAGCATCTTGTTGGGGAAATCGTCCTTGCCCTGGCTGGCGAAGCGGCGCATCACCGCCATCGTCATCACCGGAGTGGGAATCCCCAGCTCCACCGATTCCAGCACGGTCCAGCGCCCCTCCCCGGAATCGGCCACGTAAGGCTCGATGGAAGTGAGCGCCTGGTCCTCGGCGAGAAAATCCGCCGTGAGATCCAGCAGCCAGCTCCGCACCACACTGCCATGGCGCCACAGCTCCGCGATGGCGGCGAGATCCAGGCCGAACTCGGTCTTGCCCTGCATCAGCGCGAAACCGTCGGCATAGGCCTGCATCATGCCGTATTCGATGCCGTTGTGGATCATCTTGACGAAATGGCCGGCCCCGCTGGGGCCGCAATGCAGCCAGCCCCGGTCCGGCGCCAGATCCACGAGGATGGGCTCGATGCGCGCCACCGTCTCCCGGCGGCCACCCACCATCATGCAATAGCCGTTCTCCAGCCCCCAGATGCCGCCCGAAGTGCCGGCGTCCACGTAATCGATGCCGAGCGCCTGCATTTCGCCGGCGCGGCGCTGGGAATCCTTGTAATTGGAGTTGCCGCCCTCGATGACCACGTCGCCCGCCGACAACAGGCCGCGCAACTGTCGCAGCGTGTCCTCCGTGGCCTCACCTGCCGGCAGCATCAGCCAGACGACGCGCGGCGCGGCCAGCCTCGCCACCGCGTCCTGCAGCGACGCGGCGGCCTCCAGGCCGCATTCGGCCGCCAGTTCGCGCGCCGCGGCCGCGTCGTGCGCATAGCCAACCACCTCGTGGCCGACGCGGCGCAACCGGCGCGCCATGTTGCCGCCCATGCGGCCCAGCCCTATCATTGCGAGTTTCATGTATCCCTTTCCGGCCGCATGCAGCTTGCACCGGCTCATCCGCCCCTGCTAATATCCGGCAGGACAGGTCCCGCCCAAAGACCGTCAATTATATAATGGCCAGGGCCTCCGTAAGAAAGAAAAATTCCGTTGCGCATCCTCTTCGTCACTTCCGAGGCCTTTCCCCTCATCAAGACCGGCGGCCTGGCGGATGTCAGCGGCTCGTTGCCGGCAGCACTGCGGGGGCTGGGCCATGACGTCCGCATCCTGATCCCGGGCTATCGCCAGCTCCTCGAAAAACTGCACGACCTCAGCGTGCTGATGGAGCTGCACTGGCTGCCCATGGTGGGCAAGGTCACCCTCATGGAAGGGCGCATGCCCGACACCGGCGTACCGCTGCTGATCATCGCCTGCCCGCACCTGTACGAGCGCGACGGCGGCCCCTATCTGGACCCGCAGGGGCGGGACTGGGTGGACAACCCGCTGCGCTTCGGTACCCTGTCGCGCATCGCCGCCGCGCTTGCGAGCAGGCTCAGCCCGCTCCGGGACTGGCTGCCGGACATCGTCCACTGCAACGACTGGCAGGGAGGGCTCACCCCTGCTTTCATGCACCATTCGCGAGCCTCCTGTGCCAAGTCGGTGCTGGGTATCCACAACATGGCCTTTCAAGGCAACTTCGCGCCGGAATGGGTCACCCGGCTGGGGCTGCCGGCGCACGCCTATCACATGGAAGGGATCGAATTCCACGGCCACATGTCCTTCCTCAAGGCCGGCATCTACCATGCCGACCGTATCGTCACGGTGAGCCCCACCTACGCCCGCGAAATCCAGACGCCGGAATACGGCTTCGGCATGGAGGGCCTGCTGGCGCGCCGCAGCCGGGATGTCCACGGCATCCTCAACGGCATCGACACCCGGGAATGGGATCCGGCCACCGATCCGCACCTGGTGCAGCCATACGACAGCCAGCACCTGGGCGGCAAGCGGGCGGTCAAGCGGGCGCTGCAGGCCAGCCTGGGCCTGGAGCAACGCCCCGACACCCCGCTGCTGGGGGTGGTCAGCCGCCTCACCTACCAGAAAGGCCTGGACCTGCTGCTGCAATGCCTGCCGACTTTACTGGAAGACGGCTGCCAACTGGCCCTGCTCGGCGGCGGCGACCCCGATATGGAACACGGCTGCTGGCGGCTGGCCATGCAGCACCCGCAGCAGGTCAGCGTCAACATTGGTTACAATGAACCACTCTCCCACCAGATCATGGCTGGAGCCGACATCTTCGTCATGCCGTCGCGCTTCGAGCCCTGCGGCCTGAACCAGATGTACGGCCTGCGCTACGGCACGCCGCCCGTGGTGCGCCGCACCGGCGGCCTGGCGGATTCGGTGCAGGACAGCACGCCGGAGAACCCGGGCACCGGCTTCGTGTTCGATCACGCCGACGCCGACGAGCTGCTCGCCGCCATCCACCGCGCGCTGGCAAGCCGCGCCGACCAGGCGCTGTGGCAGACGATACAGCGCAACGGCATGGCCTGCGACCTGGGCTGGACCCACAGTGCGCAGGCCTATCTCGCCGTCTATCAGTCGCTCCTGTAAGCCCGCCCCGCGCGGGCGAGCCATCCTGAAAACTGGCACGGACATTGCTTGATTTCAGGCGGGCTCTCTCCAAGCCTGAATCTCCTCCCCGAGGGTGCACCATACGCACCCTTTTCTTTTGGCCCGAGAACGGCGGTTCAGGCGGGGCCGGGGTTACTGGGTGGCGTCCGGGATTTCGGCGCCGTAGAAGCGGGTACGCAGCGCCTTCAGCCGGTCGCGCAGCTCGGCCGCCTTCTCGAACTCCAGGTTCCTGGCAGCTTCCAGCATCTCCCTCTCGATACGCTTCATCTCGCGGGCAAGCTGCTTTTCGCTCATCACCGCGTAGCCGGCCTGCTGCTGCGCCGTCCGCCGCTCCTTCTGCGCGGCGTCCTTGTCGTAGACGCCGTCGATGATGTCCTTGATGCGCTTGCTCACGCCCTTGGGCGTGATGCCATGCGCGGCATTGTAGACGAGCTGCTTGCGGCGGCGGCGCTCGGTCTCGTCCATGGCCATCCGCATGGAGCGGGTCATGGTGTTGGCGTAGAAGATGACTTTCCCGTTGAGGTTGCGCGCGGCGCGGCCTATGGTCTGGATGAGCGAGCGCCCGGAGCGCAGAAAGCCCTCCTTGTCGGCATCCAGGATGGCCACCAGCGACACTTCCGGGATGTCCAGGCCCTCGCGCAGCAGGTTGATGCCGACCAGCACGTCGAACTCGCCCAGCCGCAGGTCGCGGATGATCTCGACGCGCTCGACCGTGTCGATGTCCGAGTGCAGGTAGCGCACCTTGATGCCGTGTTCCGCCAGATAATCGGTGAGATCTTCCGCCATGCGCTTGGTCAGCGTGGTCACCAGCACGCGGCCGCCCGCTTCGATCTGCGCCCTGGCTTCGGAGAGCAGATCGTCCACCTGGGTGTCGGCCGGCCGCACCATGATTTCCGGATCGATGAGGCCCGTGGGGCGCACCAGCTGCTCCACCACCTGCTGCTGGTGGGCGGCCTCGTATTCGGCCGGCGTGGCGGAGACGAAGATGCACTGGCGCATCACCCGCTCGAACTCGTCGAAGCGCAGCGGACGGTTGTCCATTGCCGAGGGCAGCCGGAAGCCGTAATCCACCAGATTTTCCTTCCTCGCCCGGTCGCCCTTGTACATGCCGCCAATCTGCGGGACGGTGACGTGGCTCTCGTCGATGATCATGAGCGCGTTCTTCGGCAGGTAATCGATCAGCGTGGGCGGCGGCTCGCCCGGCTTGCGCCCGGAAAGATGGCGCGAGTAGTTTTCGATGCCCTTGCAAAAGCCCAGCTCGTTGAGCATTTCCAGGTCGTAGCGGGTGCGCTGCTCGATGCGCTGCGCCTCCACCAGCTTGTTCTGCGCGATGAACCACTGCACGCGTTCGTGCAGTTCCGCCTTGATGGTCTCGATGGCGCGCAGCGTGGTCTCGCGCGGGGTCACGTAGTGGCTGGAGGGGTAGACAGTGAAACGCGGCACCTTGTGCAGGATCTGCCCGGTGAGGGGGTCGAACAGCGTCAGCGCGTCCACCTCGTCGTCGAACAGGGAAACGCGCAGCGCGGTTTCCGAGTTTTCCGCGGGGAACACGTCCACCACGTCGCCCCTCACCCGGAACGTGCCGCGCACGAAGTCGAATTCGTTGCGGTCGTACTGCATGCCGGTCAGCCGCAGGATGATGTCGCGCTGGCTGATCTTCTCGCCCTGGGTCAGGTGCAGCACCATGCCGTGGTAGTCCACCGGGTCGCCGATGCCGTAGATG
>JBBILG010000102.1:0-5920 GCA_037445085.1 Methylobacillus sp. | reverse complement strand
TGCTGCGGGTTTTTAGACCTGTCCGGTTTTGTAGTTTTTGAATTGTCCGCTTTTTGGCAGGGGGCGGGAAGCGGCGGAGGGCGACACCCTGCGCCGGTTTCCGCCCCCTGCGGCGCGCCTGGCGGACGGTTCAGGCGGCCTGTTTCAACTCGGTCGTCAGCAGTTTCCCTTCTGTGGTGTAGCTGGCCAGCCGGCGCGGGCCATGGAAGATTGCCAGGGTGTTGTCGGGATAGCGATGCACCCGCACCTTGGTCTTGACGTAATTGCAGCGATGTTTGTCGGCTGGAATCACCGTGCGGATGCCCAGATAGCTGCTGGCGGTGCCTTCCTCTGCGACGAAGCGCATGTCGTAATGCGCGCGGGTGGCATCGTCCATGGTGACGATCAGGTCCCACATCTGCTCCGGCACCCACGCATGCCGGCTGCCGTCCTGGTGGATCATCATCCCTGGCAGCGGCAGGCGTTCCCGCTTCTTGCGATGCGTCCCCTTCTTCTCCCCTTTCTCGACCAGACCGGCGGCCTGGAGGTGCTTCTTCACCCAACTGTAGCTCCGGCTGCCGCCGTCACGCCGGTACCAGACATGGAAATGCCGAACATTCCAGCCCCGGTGCCGGTGGCGGTACAGATCGGTCAGGGCCAACACTTCATCGACCGGCGCCCGCCGGTTCGACATCTGTTCCAGCCGGCGGTCGATCAGACCGTCAAGCCCGTCGGCTTCGAATCGCACCAGATAGCGACGGAACGACCGTTCGCATACCCCCAGCAACCGGGCCGCCTCGGCTTGCGTCAGCCGCCCGGCGTTCCACCCTTCATACGCTTCTTCGAATCTCATCTTCCGGATCTCCTGTAACAGCTCCGTCCGTCTCATCGGCCACCTCCTTCAGGTGACTATGACGACCGGACAGATCGCTGAGCTACAAATCCGGACAACTCAAAAGCTCGCGACACGTGCGGTTACGGATATTGTATTCCCGTTGGATCGGCATAGAATGAAAAACAAGGGGCATACGCTCCTTGTACGTGGTTGAGCCCGTCCGCCAGTCACGTTGCCTGATATCCGAGGAGAGCGCCATGACCAGGCCCGCCGTCGATGCATCCATCCGCGTCAGCCCGCAATTGTCCGCGCTCATGGAAAGCCGGGCCAATGACCCGGATACGGATTACCCCGCCACCCTGGCGCAGGTGCGCGATTTTCTGGCCGACATGCTGCCCGGCCCGTTCAAGGCGGCGGAACGCATGCATCGCTTCGACATCGGTGATTCCATGCTGGACGAGCTGGACGCCTTGATCGAGGAATATGGCAGGGATGCGCTGGCAGCCGATTTTTGCCGGGTCAGCGCCAGCGAGCCGTTGTCGCGGGTGATCGAAGTCGTCATCAACGACGAGAACCGGGAGTTCCCTCCCACGCTGTCTGCCGTCCGGGATGCCATGACTTCCGGCCTGCTGACCCGGTTGGTGGGGGAGGGAGTGTTGGATGGCGACGAGGATGACTCCCTCCTGGCGGAGATCGAGGCGCTGATTGACCACCATGGCGCCGATGAGCTGGCGGAGGGTTTTCTGCGTTATGAATGAAGCGATCGGGACAGGCTTTAGGAGGCCCTGAACAAGGGCTTCGCAGGATTCGACAGGCGCGCGTTGATGCGTCGCGGCAGCAGCGGCCCGGACTCCACGATGGCGCTATAGAGTTGCACCAGCGCGGCGCCGGCGGATAAGCGGTCGGAAACGTCCTGCGGGGTGCGGATGCCGCCCACCGAGATCACCGGCATCCTGCCGTTCACGGCACCTGCCGCCCGCTCCAGGCTGCCTAGCGCCCGGCGCTCCTCGCCTGCGGGTGCTGCCCCGCTCAACACCAGGCCGTCGAAGGCGAATTCCTGCACGCAGGCCAGCAAGGCATCGGTGTCGCCGCGGGACTGGTCGACTTTTACGACTACCGATCGCCGCAGGCCGTGTTCGGCGGCCATGCGCGCCTGCGCGCTGCTGACGGCGGCCAATACGCTGCGCAAGGTGGCGCGGTGTTGCGGCAGGTGCAGGTCGGGGCCGGCGCGCACGCCGAGGTTGACGGTGAAGTAATCGGCATATTTCCAAAGCGCTTGCATGCAGGCCAGGTAATCGTCGGCCATCCGCTCCGGCGCCGTCGCCCGGTTCATGCTGATGCTGGCGCCCAAGGGAATGGCATGCGGACGGGAATGGCGCGCCAGGATGCCCGCGACGGCATTGAGCCCGGGACTGCGCTGGGGTTCCGGCAGCGGGATGACCGAGCCGATCTCGGCGAAGCCGAACCCCAGCGGCGGCAGGGACGGATAGAGCGTACCCTGCTTGTCGAATCCGGCGGCAAGGCCAACCGGAGAGGGAAAGCTCAGCCCCATGACGTCGCGCCGCAGGCTTGATGGTGTATCGGCCGGAGCGGCAAGCGCGGCCAGCTTGATGGCGTGGGTGGCCAGTTTGCGCGCTTGCGGCGCTCCCATTCGGGACACGCCCGAGGATAGCCAGTCATACATGGCCGCGATGCTTCTGCGCGAAGCGCTGCATGAAGGCGATGAGGGCAGTGACGCCGGCATCCGGCATGGCGTTGTACAGGCTGGCGCGGATGCCGCCGGCCATGGGGTGCCCCTTGAGGTTGAGCAGTCCCTCTCCGGCGGCGGCGGACAGGAATAACGGCGTGAGATCGGCATCGGCCAGCGTGAAACAGACGTTCATGCGCGAACGGTGGCCGGGCTGCACCGGGCAGCGGTAGAAGCCACCGCTGCCGTCGATGGCGCGGTACAGGCACGCGCTGCGTTCCGCGCTCCTTTGCTCCATTGCGGCGACCCCTCCCATGTCGGCGATCCAGCGGAATACCAGCCCGGCCAGGTAGACGGCGAAGGTGACGGGGGTGTTGAGCAAGGAATCCGCTTCCGCTTGCACCTGGTAGTTGAACACCACGGGCGTGGCGGGATGGGCGCGCCCCAAGAGGTCGTCGCGCACGATGATGACGGCCAGTCCGGCCGGGCCGATGTTCTTCTGCGCCCCCGCATAGATCAGGCCGTAGCGGGAAACGTCGATGGGCCGGCTGAGGAAATCCGAGGTCATGTCCGCCACCAGCGGCAGGCCGCCGGTGTCCGGAATGGAGCGGAACTGCACGCCGTTGGCGGTTTCGTTGGTGGTGAGGTGGCAGTAGGCCGCCTTGGGGTCGATCCGCCACGGCCCGTCCGGCATGCGGTCGAAGCCGGTGGCCGCGCTGCTGGCGGCGATGTTCACGCCGCAATAGCGTGCGGCCTCGCGCATGTTCTTGCGCGACCAGTAGCCGGTCTCGATGTAGTCCGCCCGCCCTGCGTCCCCAAGAAGGTTGAGCGGCACGAGCGAGAACTGGGCCGAGGCGCCGCCGTGCATGAATAAAACCCGATAATTGTCCGGGATGCGCAGCAGCGCCTGCAGATCCTTGCGTGCCTGGCGCAGCACACCCTTGAACGCATCGCCGGTGAAAGGCGTTTCCAGCATGGACATGCCGCTGCCCTGCCAGTCGAGCAGCTCGCGCTGCGCCTCGGCCAGAACCTCGGCCGGCATGACGCCGGGGCCGGCCGCGAAGTTGAATACCTTGGCCGTTTCAGGCAAACAGGGCTGCGCCATGCGGGCCGGCGGCCATGAAGAACAGCAGCGGGATGGACAGCATGGTGTTGACGCGCGAGGAGAGGAAGGTGATGCGTGCGCAGCGCACGCGCTCCTCCAGCGGCGCGGCGACGAAGCCGAGCACCTTTTTCTGGTGCGGCCACAGCACCAGCCACAGGTTGGCCAGCATCAGCGTGCCGATCCAGAAACCGATGCCGATGCCGGTCTGGTAGCCGTTCAATGCCATGGCATCGCCCAGCATGCCGCGCTGCCACAGCATGCCCACGCCGGTCAGCCAGGTCACGACGGCGGCGTAGCGGAAGGTGCCGTGCTCCCGTCCCAATAGCGCCATGTAGGCCGGGCTCTGCTCGTCCCCAAGGTCTTCCGGCCTGAGGGGGCGGAAGCTGGGGCGCTGCACCACGCTGGCATAGTTGTGGCCGATCCAGACGATGCCGCCGAAGAAGTGCACCCAGCGCAGCAGGAAGTCGATGGCCTGCTCCATCTCAGCCCCCCAGCACCAGGCACCGTGCCAGAAGATAGAGCGCGAGCGTGACCGCCAGCCCCAGCGCGATGGTGCCGCCGGCGGTGTCGAACGGCGTTTTCATCGCTTAGCCTATTCCATGAATGCAGTCGTCACCGACCCGACCTGGCGCTTGACCAGGGGGCGCGGTTCATGGCGCCCGCATGCGTTTTCGATGGCTACTTCGATGACGTGGTGGTGCGGGGACTTGGCGCAAGCGGGATCGGTGTTGGCGGCGTCCCCCGTGAGCAGGAAGGCCTGGCAGCGGCAGCCGCCGAAATCCTTTTCCTTCTCGTCGCAGTTGCGGCACGGCTCCTTCATCCAGGCGTCGCCGCGGAATTTCTGGAACAGCGGCGATTCGTTCCATAGCCAGTCCAGGCTGTGCTCGCGCACGGTGGGGAATTCCAGTCCCTTGATCACGCGCGCCTCCTGGCATGGCAGCGCCGCACCGTCGGGCGCGATGGTGAGGTGGATGCTGCCCCATCCGTTCATGCAGGCCTTGGGGCGATCCTCGTAATAATCCGGGATGACGAAGTAGATGGTCATCCGCTTGCCCAGGCGCGCGCGCGGCCTGTACCGCGGCTTCGGCGAACTCGAGCTGTTCGCGCGTCGGCAGCAGCTCCTCGCGGTTCAGCAGCGCCCAGTTGTAGTACTGGATGTTGGCGAATTCCAGGTAATTCACGCCGATGTCCTCGGCCTGCGCGAGTATTTCTTCCGCCTGGCCGATGTTCTGGCGGAATACCGGCACGTTGAGCACCATGGGGAAACCCTCGGCCTTGATCATGCGCGCCACCTCGATTTTCAGGTCGTGCACGGTGGCGCCGACCAGCTCGTCGGTCAGTTCCCGGCTGGCGGACTGCAGGCTCAGCTGGATCTGCTTGAGGCCGGCTTTTTTCAATACCTGCAGGCGTTCCGGCGTCAGGCCGACGCCGGACGTGATGAGGTTGGTGTAGTAGCCGAGATTCTCGGCGTAGGCGACCAGCTCCTCGATGTCGTCGCGCAGCATGGGCTCGCCGCCGGTAAAACCGAGCTGCAGGGAGCCGAGCTCGCGTCCTTCGCGCATCACCCGCTTCCATTCCTCGGTGCTGAGTTCCTGCTTGCCGTATTGCTCGAAATCCAGCGGGTTGTTGCACCACACGCACTTGAGCGGGCAGCGGTAGGTGAGTTCCAGCACAAGCCACATCGGCTTGCCCTGGCCGTCCAGACTAATGATTGAGCCATCCTTTGGCATGTGAAGTCTCCAAGAATCGGTAAACGCTGTTTTCGATGTCGGGTGCGCCTACGAACAGCGTTTTGAGTTCGGCGACGATGTCGCCGATCGTAAGTTCACCCGTGCAGCGCTTGAGGATTTCCGATGCGCTGGTGTTGAGTTTGATGACTCCTTCCGGGTAAAGGAGCACATAGGCATCCTGTGACTTCTCCCAGCGGAACAAATACATGGAGTTGAGCCGCGGGCGGTCTTCCGGCTGAAAATTCCTGTTTTCAGACATAAGGACTTCCTTATCTTGATAATGGGCGCGGCAAAAACGCCGCGCCCATTACATTCCTAGCGAACGTACACGTAGGCAGTGACTTCAAAGCCAAGACGCAGATCGCAGAAATCAGGTTCGAACCATTGCATGATTTCATCTCCTAAAACTGAAACGATTGTGTTGAAAAAGCCTGGTCACGACGGGAGAAACAAAGTGGATGCAGCAGGCACCGTCCGTCCGGCATCGCGCGATTACAGCGAATTGCGCAATGACAATTTACGCCCGATGGTGCGGCGGTCACGTTTTTTCGGACAGTCGGCTAAGCTAAGGCTGACCGGTTGAA
>JBBILG010000101.1:0-5986 GCA_037445085.1 Methylobacillus sp. | reverse complement strand
CGGGAAAAAGAAAAGCGAATTTCATGTCGTTCCTTCGGGTCAGTACTTCAGCAGCACGGAACCCCAGGTAAAACCGCCACCGAAGGCTTCCATGAGCAGCGTCTCACCGCGCCTGATGCGTCCGTCGCGCACGGCAACGTCCAGTGCCAGCGGGATGGAGGCAGCGGACGTATTGCCGTGGCGGTCGACGGTGACAACCACGCGATCCATGTCCATGCCCAGCTTTTTCGCGGTGGCCTGGATGATGCGGATGTTGGCCTGGTGCGGCACCAGCCAGTCCACGTGATGCTTTTGCATGCCGTTGGCGCCCAGGGTTTCGTCGACGATGGCATCCAGGGTGTTCACCGCCACCTTGAACACGGCATTGCCTTCCATCTCGATGGTGGGCTTGGCATCCTGGCGGGAGACGCCGCCGGACACGTGCAACAGCTCGGCATAGCGACCGTCCGCATGCAGATGGGTGGAAATGATGCCGGGCTCATCGCTCGCGCGCAGGATGACGGCGCCGGCGCCGTCGCCCCACAGGATGCAGTTGCTGCGGTCGCTCCAGTCGGTGATGCGGGAGATCGTCTCCGCGCCCACCACCAGGGCGCAGCCGGCGCTGCCGCCGCGGATGAACTGGTCGGCAATGGCCAGCGCATACACGAAGCCGCTGCACACCGCCTGCACGTCGAAAGCCGGGCAGCCCGCCACCCCCAGCCTGCTCTGCAACAGGCAGGCCGTGCTGGGAAAGATGCGGTCCGGCGTGGTGGTGGCGACGATGATGAGGTCGATGTCCTCGCGAGCGATGCCGGCCGCCTCGATGGCGCGCTCGGCGGCATGCCGGGCCAGGTCGCTGGTGTGCTCGTCGGCAGCGGCGATGTGGCGCTCGCGGATGCCGGTGCGGGTGACGATCCATTCGTCGCTGGTATCGACCATGCGTTCCAGGTCGGCATTGGTGAGAATGCGCTGCGGCAGATAACCGCCGGTGCCGGCGATGCGGGAATAAGTCATGCAGTGCCCTTGGCGGTTGCCGCGGATGACGGGAATTCGATGGCGAGCTGCTCCTCGATGCGGTGCAGCACGCCGCTGCGGGCCTCTTCGATGGCGGCCTGGATGGCATGGCGGAAAGCGAAGGCATCCGCCCCGCCGTGGCTTTTCACCACGATGCCGCGCAGGCCGAGCAGGCTGGCGCCGTTGTAGCGGCGCGCATCCAGGCGCCGCCTGAAGGCGTTGAGCACCGGCATGGCGGCCAACGCGGCCAGCCGGGTGAACACGTTGCGCCTGAATTCTTCGGTGAGGAGCGCGCGCACCATGCGTGCCAGCCCTTCCGAGGTTTTTAGGGCGACATTGCCGACGAAGCCGTCGCACACCACGACGTCGGTGGTGCCCTTGTAGATGTCGTCGCCCTCGACGTTGCCGTGGAAATTCAGGCGGCTGGCGCGCAGCAGTTCGCCAGCCTGCCTCACCACCTCGTTGCCCTTGATTTCCTCGGCGCCGATGTTGAGCAGGCCGACGCTGGGGCGTTCCTTGTGCTTGACGCAGGAAACCAGCACCGAGCCCATGATGGCGAATTGCAGCAGGTGCTCCGGCGTGCAGTCGGCATTGGCGCCCAGATCCAGCATGTAGGTCTGGCCGTTGAGCGTGGGCAAGGCGGTGGCGATGGCGGGGCGGTCGATGCCGGGCAAGGTCTTGAGCACGAAGCGGGCGGTCGCCATCAGCGCCCCGGTGTTGCCGGCGGAGACGCAGGCATGTGCCTCGCCGCTCTTGACCAGGTTGATCGCCACCCGCATGGAGGAATCCTTCTTGCCGCGCAGGGCGTTCTGCGGTGCCTCGTCCATGGCCACCACCTCGCTGGCGTGGTGGATGCGCAGGCGCGGGCCGACGCCGGCGCCGCAGGCGCGCAGCTCCGCCTCGATGGCATCGGCGAGGCCGACCAGGACGATGCCGGCCTCATGGTCGTGCTTGAGCACCTCCAGCGCGGCAGGCACCGTGACACGCGGGCCGTGATCGCCTCCCATGGCGTCGATGGCTACGGTAATGTCCATAAACAAAACGCCGCCCCCGATGACGGAGACGGCGCCGTCAATCCGCGTGCGGAATCACTCGCCCCGGGCAGGCATCACCTTGCGGCCGCGATAGTAACCGTTGGGGCTGACATGGTGGCGCAGATGCACTTCGCCGGTGGTCGGCTCGACGGCCAGCGCCGGATTGGTGAGGGCGTCGTGCGAGCGGTGCATGCCGCGCTTGGACGGGGATTTCTTGTTCTGCTGAACAGCCATGGTTTGCTCCTAAAAAAATGAAAACTTCAGTTCCTGCCCGGCTTGAAGCCCTGCAACACCCCGAAGGGACTTCCCCTGCCCTCGCGCAGCCCATCGGGCGCGTCGCCACATTGCCCTTGCGCGTGCATCGGCGCCAGCGGCAGGTTGAGCAGCACCTCGTCCTCGACCAGCGTCGCGACATCGAGGCTACGCTGCGCCACCAGATATTCCGCGGCGGCGTCTTCGTCTTCCGGCTTTGGCAGCCCGGCCTCGTCCTTCACCAGCACGAAGCGCGTCAGCGTATCCAGCCGGAAAGGCAAGGCGCCCAGACAGCGCTGACAGATCAGTACCAGCTCGCCCTGCACGCGCAGGGCGAGCTCCGTCTCGCCGCGCGCATTGCGTCCGCCGCGCAGGCTGTAGGCCAGCTCGCCGGCCGTGTCGGCGAGCGCATCCTGCAGCCTGGGCAAGGACAAAAGTGTGATCGTACCATGAATTGCAAGAGATTTCTCCGCAAACTCAAGGCAGTCGATGGCGGTCTGTGCAGTCATGAGGTGCGCATGGTATAATTTATGAGTTTTTGTGTCAAAAAGCGGGCCTGCCTTGTGATCAAGAAAATCCTCATCGCCAACCGCGGAGAAATCGCCGTCCGTATCGTGCGCGCCTGCTCGGAAATGGGCATCGCCTCGGTCGCCATCTACACCGACGCCGACCGCCATGCCCTGCACGTGAAGAAGGCGGACGAGGCCTACAACATCGGCTCGGATCCGGTGCTCGGCTACCTCAACGCCCACAACATCGTCAATCTGGCGGTGGCGGCCGGCTGTGATGCCCTGCACCCCGGTTACGGTTTCCTCTCGGAAAACCCGGTGCTGGCGGAAATCTGTGCGCGGCGCGGCATCAGGTTCATCGGCCCCAACGCCAAGGTCATCGCCCGCATGGGAGACAAGATCCAGGCACGCAACGCCATGATCGCCGCCGGCATCCCCTGCGTGCCCGGCAGCGAAGGCAATCTGGAGAGCGTGGGCGAGGCCGTCGCGCTGGCGAGGAAAATCGGCTACCCGGTCATGCTCAAGGCCACCAACGGCGGCGGCGGCCGCGGCATTCGCCGTTGCAACGACGAAAAAGAGCTGATCGGCAACTACGACCGTGTCATCTCCGAGGCCGGCAAGGCATTCGGCAAGCCGGAAGTGTTCCTGGAAAAGTGCGTGGTCAGGCCGCGCCACATCGAGGTGCAGGTGCTAGCGGACAGCCACGGCAACGTGGTGCACCTGTTCGAGCGCGACTGCTCCATCCAGCGCCGCAACCAGAAGCTGATCGAAATCGCCCCCTCGCCGCAGATCACCCAGGCGCAACGCGAATACATCGGCAGCCTGGCGGTCAAGGCGGCCAGGGCGGTGGGCTACGAGAATGCTGGCACCGTGGAGTTCCTGCTCGACCGCGACAACAACTTCTACTTCATGGAGATGAACACGCGCCTGCAGGTGGAGCACACGGTGACCGAGAACATCACCGGCATCGACATCGTGCAGGAACAGATCCGCATCGCCGACGGCCTGCCGCTACAGTATCGACAGGAGAACATCCGTTTCCGCGGCTACGCCATGGAATTCCGCATCAACGCGGAGGATCCCAAGAACGGCTTTCTGCCCAGCTTCGGCAAGATCACCCGCTACTACGCGCCGGGCGGGCCGGGCGTGCGCACCGACGCCGCCATGTACAGCGGCTACATCATCCCGCCCTATTACGACTCCATGTGCGCCAAGCTCACGGTATGGGCGCTGGACTGGCCCGGCGTGGTGGCGCGCGGGCACCGCGCCCTGAACGACATGGTGGTGTACGGCGTCAAAACCACGATTCCCTATTACAAGGAAATCCTCAAGCATCCGGATTTCCGCAGCGCGAGATTTGACACCAGTTTCGTCGAATCACATCCGGAACTCGTCAACTACACCACCGAGTTCCCGCCGGAACTGATCGCCGCGGCCATTTCCGCGGCCATCGCGGCGCACGAAGGTATTTGAGATCAAATTTAAAGTGGTAGCTTAAAATTATGGCAAAAGTTCATGTTTCTGAATTGGTTTTGCGTGACGGCCACCAGTCGCTGATCGCCACCCGGATGCGCACCGACGACATGCTGCCGATCTGCGCCAGACTGGACGCCATCGGCTTCTGGTCGCTGGAGGTCTGGGGCGGTGCCACGTTCGACGCCTGCGTGCGCTTTCTCAAGGAAGACCCGTGGGAGCGCCTGAAGAAGCTGCGCCGCGACTTGCCCAACACCCGCATCCAGATGCTGCTCAGGGGCCAGAACCTGCTCGGCTACCGCCCCTATTCCGACGACGTGGTGCGCGCCTTCGTGCAGAAGGCCGCCGACAACGGCGTGGACGTGTTCCGCATTTTCGATGCCATGAACGACATGCGCAACATCCGCGTCTCCGTGCAAGCGGCCAAGGCGGCCGGCAAGCAGGCCGAGGGCACCATCAGCTACACCACCAGCCCGGTGCACGACATCCCCTTCTTCGTCGGACTGGCCCGCGAAATCGAGGACATGGGCTGTGACACGCTGTCCATCAAGGACATGGCGGGCCTGCTGACGCCCTACACCACCATGGAACTGGTCAAGGCCCTGTGTGAGGCGGTCAGCCTGCCCCTGCACCTGCACAGCCATGCCACCTCCGGCCTGGCCGCCATGTGCCTGCTCAAGGGCGTGGAAGCCGGCGTCACCATCGTCGACACCTGCAACTCGGCGTTCGGCGAGGGGGCGAGCCACCCTTCCACCGAGAGCATCGTGGCCGCACTGGCCGGCACCGGGTACGACACCGGCCTCGATCTTGCCGCGTTGCAGGAAATCACTGCCTATTTCCGCGAAGTGCGCAAAAAGTACTGGCGGTTCGAAAGCGAATTCACCGGCGTGGACACCCGCGTGCTGGTCAACCAGGTTCCCGGCGGCATGATCTCCAACCTGTCCAACCAGTTGAAAGAGCAGGGCGCACTGGACAAGATGGATGCCGTGCTGGCGGAAATCCCGCGGGTGCGCGAGGATCTCGGCTTCCCGCCGCTGGTCACGCCGACCGCGCAGATCGTCGGCACCCAGGCGGTGCTCAACGTGCTGACCGGCGCGCGCTACAAGTCCGTCACCACCGAGGTGAAAAACTACCTGATGGGCCACTACGGCAAGGCGCCGGGCAAGGTCAACGAGCAAGTGAAAAGCATCGCGGTGGGCAACGCCGAAGTCATCACCTGCCGCGCGGCCGACCTGCTCGACGACGAGATGGACAAGCTGCGCATCGAGTGCGAGAACCTGGCGCGCAGCGAGGAAGACGTGCTCACCTATGCCATGTTCCCGGAACTGGCGCAGACCTTTCTGCAGGAGCGCAACGCCGGCACGCTCAAACCGGAGCCGCTGCTGCCCCGGGAGGCGGCCGCACCGTCCGCCGCGCGCTACGCGCCCAACGAGTTCAGGATCACCCTGCACGGCGAAACTTTCCACATCAAGCTCACCGGCAGCGGGCACCCCGGCGAGGAACAGCGTCCGTTCTACGTTTCCGTGGACGGCGTGTCGGAAGAAGTCATCGTCGAGACCCTCGGCGAAGTTGAAGTCTCCGGCGGCAAGGGCGGCGGCAAGAAGAAGGCTGCCAGCACGACCGCCGGCGGCGGCACGCGCCCGCGTCCCGGCCACGAGGGCTGCATCACCACCGCCATGCCCGGCACCATCGTCGAGGTCAAGGTCAAGGCCGGCGACAAGGTCA
>JBBILG010000100.1:0-6053 GCA_037445085.1 Methylobacillus sp. | reverse complement strand
CGCTGCACCGCCTGGGCATCCAGGCGTTCGAGCCGGTGCTGATCGAGGGCAAGGCCATCCAGCTGCACCCGCTGGTGTGCGCGGCGTTCAACGCCGACTTCGACGGTGACCAGATGGCCGTGCACGTGCCGCTTTCCCTGGAAGCCCAGATGGAAGCACGCACCCTGATGCTGGCTTCCAACAACGTGCTCTCCCCCGCCAACGGCGAGCCCATCATCGTGCCGTCGCAGGACATCGTGCTGGGCCTCTATTACATGACCCGCGAGAAAATTGCCGCCAGGGGCGAAGGCATGCGTTTCGCCAACGTCGCCGAGGTGCAGCGCGCCTACCAGTTGGGCCACGTGGACATCCACGCCAGGATTTCGGTACGTATCAGGGAATACGAAGTCGGCGCCGACGGCGAGAAGACCGAGAAGCTCACCCGTTACGACACCACCGTGGGCCGCGCCCTGCTGTCCGAAATCCTGCCCGCCGGTCTGCCGTTCGGCTTCATCGACAAGGCGCTGAAAAAGAAGGAGATTTCCAGGCTGATCAATGCCAGCTTCCGCCGTTGCGGCATCCGCGAAACGGTGATCTTTGCCGACAAGCTGATGTACACCGGCTATAGCTACGCGACCCGCGCCGGTATCTCCATCAGCATCAACGACATGCTGGTGCCGCCGGAGAAGGAAGAGCTGATCGCCGCAGCCGAGGCTGAAGTCAAGGAAATCGAGGAGCAGTACGTCTCCGGCCTAGTCACCCAGGGCGAGCGCTACAACAAGGTGGTGGACATCTGGGGTCGTGCCGGCGACAAGGTGGCCGAGGCCATGATGAGACAGCTGCGCGAGGAAGTGGTCTGCGACCAGGGCGGCGCACCGGTGCAGGACAAGGTCGGCAACCCGTTGCGCCAGGAGTCCTTCAACGCCATCTACATGATGGCCGACTCCGGCGCGCGCGGCTCCGCCGCCCAAGTGCGCCAGCTCGCCGGCATGCGCGGCCTGATGGCGAAGCCGGACGGTTCCATCATCGAGACGCCGATCACCGCGAACTTCCGCGACGGCCTCAACGTGCTGCAGTACTTCATCTCCACCCACGGTGCCCGCAAGGGTCTGGCCGACACCGCATTGAAGACCGCCAACTCCGGCTATCTGACCCGACGTCTGGTGGACGTGACCCAGGATCTGGTGGTCACCGAGCACGATTGCGGCACCACCGAGGGCCTGGTCACCAAGGCGCTGGTCAAGGGCGGCGAAGTGGTCGAGCCGCTGCGCGACCGCATCCTGGGCCGCGTCACCGCGCTGGACATCCTCAACCCGGAAACCCAGGAAGTGGTGTTCGAGGCCGGCACCCTGCTCACCGAGGACGAAGTGGAAACCATCGATGCCCTCGGCATCGACGAGGTCAAGGTACGCACCGCGCTCACCTGCGATACCCGCTACGGCATCTGCGCCAAGTGCTACGGCCGCGACCTCGGCCGCGGCAAGCTGATCAGCATCGGTGAGGCGGTTGGCGTGATCGCCGCGCAGTCCATTGGCGAACCGGGTACCCAGCTCACCATGCGCACCTTCCACATCGGCGGCGCGGTGTCGCGCACCGCCGCCGTGTCGCAGGTGGAGAGCAAGTCCAACGGCGTGGTGCGCTTCTCCTCCAGCATGCGCTACGTGACCAACGTGCGCGGCGAGCAGGTGGTGATCTCGCGCAACGGCGAAGCCGTGGTGCAGGACGAAAACGGCCGTGAGCGCGAGCGTCACAAGGTGCCGTACGGCGCCACCCTGCTGGTGCTCGACGGCAGACAGGTCAAGGCCGGCCAGGCACTGGCCGCCTGGGATCCGCACACCCGTCCCATCATCACCGAATATGCCGGCCGCGTGAAGTTCGAGAACGTGGAAGAGGGCGTCACCGTCGCCAAGCAGATCGACGAAGTGACCGGCCTGTCCTCGCTGGTGGTCATCGATCCCAAGCAGCGGGGCGGCCAGTCCAAGGGACTGCGCCCGCAGGTCAAGCTGCTGGACGAGGGCGGCAACGAAGTCAGGATCGCCAGCACCGAGACGCCGGTCAACATTACTTTCCAGATCGGCTGCATCATTACCGTGAAGGACGGCCAGGAGGTCGGCGTGGGCGAGGTGCTGGCGCGCATCCCGCAGGAGTCCTCCAAGACCCGCGACATCACCGGCGGCCTGCCGCGCGTGGCCGAGTTGTTCGAGGCCCGCTCGCCCAAGGATGCCGGCATGCTGGCGGAAATCACCGGCACGGTTTCCTTCGGCAAGGACACCAAGGGCAAGCAGCGTCTGGTGATCACCGATCTGGACGGCGTTGCCCACGAGTTCCTGATTCCCAAGGACAAGCACGTCACCGTGCACGACGGCCAGGTGGTGACCAAGGGCGAAGTCATCGTCGACGGCCCGGCGGATCCGCAGGACATCCTGCGCCTGCAGGGCCGCGAGGCGCTGGCACGCTACATCATCGACGAGGTGCAGGACGTCTACCGGCTGCAGGGCGTGAAGATCAACGACAAGCACATCGAGGTGATCGTGCGTCAGATGCTGCGCCGCGTGCGCGTGACCGACCCGGGCGACACCGGCTTCATCCTCGGCGAACAGCTGGAGCGCGCCGACGTGCTGGCGGAGAACGAGCGTGTGCTGGTCGAAGGCAAGCGCCCGGCGAGCTTCGAGTACATGCTGCTCGGCATCACCAAGGCTTCGCTGTCCACGGATTCCTTCATCTCGGCGGCGTCCTTTCAGGAAACCACTCGCGTCCTCACCGAGGCGGCCATCCTGGGCAAGCGCGACGACCTGCGCGGCCTGAAGGAAAACGTCATCGTCGGCCGCCTGATCCCGGCCGGCACCGGCCTCGCCTACCACGAGACGCGCAGACACCGGCGTGTCGGCGAGGACATGGGCGCCGACCTGATCGAGACGCCGCCGCCGGTGACCGAGGCGGCAGCGGGCGACACCGAGGTTGCTTGACAACACATTGACCGCAAAATAAAATGCCGTGTTTTTCGGGATGGCGTCTTCGCCGTCCCGTACTTTTTAGGGACGACAGAACATGCCAACGATCAATCAACTGGTGCGCAAATCGCGCCAAAAGGTGGTAGCGAAGAGCAAGGTGCCGGCGCTCGAAGCCTGTCCGCAGAAGCGCGGCGTGTGCACGCGGGTGTACACCACCACGCCGAAGAAGCCGAACTCGGCGTTGCGCAAGGTGGCCAAGGTGCGCCTCACCAACGGTTACGAAGTCATCAGCTATATCGGCGGGGAAGGCCATAATTTGCAGGAGCACTCGGTGGTGCTGATTCGGGGCGGGCGCGTCAAGGATTTGCCCGGCGTGCGTTACCACATGGTGCGCGGCAGTCTGGATACCGCCGGGGTCAAGGATCGCAAGCAGGCCCGTTCCAAGTACGGAGCCAAGCGTCCCAAGGCCGCGTAATTTCATATTTCAGGAATCGAGACAGCCATGCCAAGACGCAGAGAAGTCCCCAAGCGCAACATCCTGCCGGATCCGAAATTCGGCAATCAGGAAGTCGCCAAATTCGTCAATGTCCTGATGACGCGCGGCAAGAAGTCGGTCGCCGAGCGCATCCTGTACGGTGCCTTTGAACAGATTCAGGCCAAGTCGGGCAAGGATCCGCTGGAAGTGTTCACGACGGCGCTGGGCAATCTGCGTCCGCTGGTGGAAGTGAAGAGTCGCCGCGTCGGCGGCGCCAACTATCAGGTGCCGGTGGAGGTGCGTCCGGTGCGCCGCTCCGCGCTCGCCATGCGCTGGCTGCGCGATGCCGCGCGCCGGCGTGGCGAGAAATCCATGGGCCTGCGGCTGGCCGCCGAGCTGATCGAGGCGGCCGAGGGGCGCGGTTCCGCCATGAAGAAGCGCGAGGAAGTGCATCGCATGGCCGAGGCCAACAAGGCGTTCTCGCATTTCCGCTTCTAAACCCGCCTTGATCCATTTCCGAAAGTAAAAAGGTATTCGCTGTGGCTCGCAAAACCCCCATTGAACGTTACCGCAACATCGGCATCAGTGCGCACATTGATGCCGGCAAAACCACCACGACCGAACGCATTCTTTTCTACACCGGCGTGAACCACAAGCTCGGCGAAGTGCACGATGGCGCGGCGACCATGGACTGGATGGAGCAGGAACAGGAGCGCGGCATTACCATCACCTCCGCGGCGACCACCTGCTTCTGGAAGGGAATGGATCTGTCCTGCCCCGAACACCGCTTCAACATCATCGACACCCCGGGGCACGTGGACTTCACCATTGAAGTGGAGCGCTCCATGCGCGTGCTGGATGGCGCCTGCATGGTGTACTGCGCGGTGGGCGGCGTGCAGCCGCAGTCCGAGACCGTGTGGCGGCAGGCCAACAAGTACCGGGTGCCGCGTCTGGCCTTTGTCAACAAGATGGACCGCACCGGTGCCAACTTCTTCAAGGTGATCGACCAGATGCGCAGCCGGCTCAAGGCCAACCCGGTGCCCGTCGTGGTGCCGATCGGTGCGGAAGATTCCTTCCGCGGCGTGGTCGACCTGCTCAAGATGAAGGCCATCATCTGGGACGAGGCTTCCCAGGGCATGAAGTTCGAGTATCGGGATGTCCCGGACGATCTCGTCGGGCTGGCCGGCAAGTGGCGTGAACACATGATCGAGGCGGCCGCCGAGGCCACCGAGGAGCTCATGAACAAATACCTGGAGACCGGCGAGCTGACCGAGGACGAAATCATCCAGGGTCTGCGTGCGCGCACCATCGCCACGGAAATCCAGCCCATGCTGTGCGGCTCCGCCTTCAAGAACAAGGGCGTGCAGCGCATGCTGGACGCCGTCATCCAGTTTCTGCCGTCGCCGGTCGATATTCCGCCGGTGGTTGGCACCAAGGAGAGTGGCGACCCCGACAGCCGCAGGGCGGATGATGCGGAAAAGTTCTCCGCGCTGGCGTTCAAGCTCATGACCGACCCGTTTGTCGGCCAGCTCACCTTCGTGCGCGTCTATTCCGGCGTGCTGAAGAAGGGCGACAGCGTCTACAACTCGGTCAAGGGGCGCAAGGAGCGCATCGGTCGCATCGTGCAGATGCATGCCAACAACCGCGACGAGATCGAGGAAATCCTGGCCGGCGACATCGCGGCCTGCATCGGCCTCAAGGACGTGACCACGGGCGACACCCTGTGCGACCTGGAGAAGCCCATCGTGCTCGAGCGCATGGTGTTCCCGGAGCCGGTGATCCACGTCGCCGTCGAGCCGAAAACGAAATCTGACCAGGAAAAGATGGGCATCGCCCTGGGGCGTCTGGCACAGGAGGACCCGTCCTTCCGCGTGCGCACTGACGAGGAATCCGGCCAGACCATTATTTCCGGCATGGGCGAGCTGCACCTGGAGATCCTGGTTGATCGCATGAAGCGCGAGTTCGGCGTCGAGGCCAATGTCGGCGCGCCGCAGGTTGCCTACCGCGAAGCCATCAGGACGACTGCCGAAGTCGAGGGAAAATACGTCAAGCAGTCCGGCGGCAAGGGCCAGTACGGTCATGTCTGGATCCGGATGCAGCCGAACGAGCCGGGCAAGGGCTACGAGTTTGTCGATGCCATCAAGGGTGGCACCGTGCCGCGCGAGTACATCCCGGCAGTGGACAAGGGGCTGCAGGAATCGCTGAACAACGGCGTGCTGGCGGGCTTCCCGGTGGTGGACGTCAAGGTCACCCTGTTCGACGGTTCCTATCACGATGTGGACTCCAGCGAGCAGGCGTTCAAGATGGCCGCATCCATGGCCTTCAAGGAAGGCATGCGCAAGGGCGATGCCGTGCTGCTGGAACCCATCATGGCGGTGGAAGTGGAAACGCCGGAGGAGTACATGGGCGACGTGATGGGCGACCTGTCATCCCGCCGCGGCGTCATCCAGGGTATGGACGACCTGCCCGGCGGCGGCAAGGCGATCCGCGCCGAGGTGCCGTTGTCCGAGATGTTCGGCTATTCCACCGTGGTGCGCTCGCTGTCGCAGGGCCGTGCCACCTACACGATGGAATTCAAGCACTACGCCGAAGCCCCCCGGAACGTGGCGGACGCGATCATCAACAGGAAATGAGTCAATTCTGAAGGA
>JBBILG010000099.1:0-6089 GCA_037445085.1 Methylobacillus sp. | reverse complement strand
CCATGACGCTCCGGCTCCGTCGGCCACCAGAAGTTCAAACTTCATACGGCCGGCTCAGTAGGATCGTCCTCCGGAGCTCGCCGGACGCTCCCGGCGAAGCAAACACGACAAGGAAAACGCCATGCAAAGCCTGCTCGATCCAGCCATCCTCTTCTTCGTCTCCGGTGTTCTCGCCGGCTCTGTGAAATCCAGCTTGGTGATTTCGTCGGCCATTTCCAAGTTTCTGTCGCTCTAGGCCGCCGGACAAAGGCGGGCGAGCGGCGGAGAGCCGGCAGTTGTCGAGGCGGTGCGGTACGCGGAGCGTGTTGGCGATGCTTGGCGGGACTTGCCGGTCGCGTGTGGCAATTGGCACTCGGCCGGCGCTCCAAAGAAAACGGTGGCGATCAAGCGATCGGCCGCTGGCGGGGCGGACTGACGACCGGAATTCACGCCTGTGCCAACGCCATGGGCAACTCTTTGCGTCTGATCCTGACGGGCGGACAAGAGGCCGACGTAACGCAAGGTGCCGCACTGGTGTCGGCCATTCCGACCGGAGCGGCCACCGCCGACAAGGGGTGCGACAGCGAATCCGGTTGCCGGAAAGGCGCCGTCGGGCAGTGCGCGGGCGACCGGATGCCGCGTCGACCTCCCTGTTTCGCAATAAACCATAAAAATCTCAATGGGTTATTTGATTTTTTCGGTGTGCTACAATGGTAACGTTTCAGCCCTTGCCCGACCAGACATGACCAGCCGCCTGCGCGAAATCCCGTATAACTACACTTCGTTTTCCGATCGCGAAATCGTCATCCGGTTCCTCGGCGATGAGTCTTGGCGCCTGCTGGACGAATTGCGGGCCGAACGCAGGACCGGCCGTTCCGCGCGCATGCTGTTCGAAGTGCTGGGCGACATGTGGGTGATCACCCGCAACCCCTATCTGCAGGACGACCTGCTGGCCAACCGCAAGCGTCGCGAGGCGCTCGTCGGGGCGCTGCACCATCGCCTTCGCGCGATCGACGAGCGCAGCCAGGGCAACGCCAGGGTGCTCCGGCTGCTGGAGGCGGCACGGGCTGCGGTGGCGGCCTTCGAGGAGGAATTCCGCCAGACCGCGGCACTGCGCAGGAAGGTGCTGGCGCGGCTGGCCCGCATCACCCGCAAGGACAACGTCGCGTTCGATGGTCTGGCGCGCGTCTCGCACGTCACCGATGCCACCGACTGGCGTGTCGAATATCCCTTCGTGGTGGTCAACCCGGATACCGAGGAGGAGGTCGCCCCCATCGTCAAGGCCTGTATCGAGCTGGGGCTCACCATCATCCCGCGCGGCGGCGGTACCGGCTATACCGGCGGCGCGGTGCCGCTGACCAGGTTGTCCGCGGTGATCAACACGGAAAAGCTGGATACGCTCGGGCCGGTGCAGAAAGTCGCCCTGCCGGGTGTGGCGCAGCCGGTGTCAACCATACGCTGCGGCGCCGGCGTGGTGACGCGGCGGGTGATGGAAGCCGCCAACGAGGCGGGGCTGGAATTTGCCGTCGATCCCACTTCGGCGGATGCCTCCTGCATCGGTGGCAACGTGGCCATGAACGCCGGCGGCAAGAAGGCGGTGCTGTGGGGCACGGCGCTGGACAACCTCGCTTCCTGGCGCATGGTGACACCGGATGCCGACTGGCTGGAAGTGGAGCGGCTCGATCACAACCTGGGCAAGATTCACGACGCGGCGACGGCATGCTTCCGCATCACCCGCTATGCGGAAGACGGCGGGACGCGCAAGGGCGAGGAAATCCTGGAGATTCCCGGCAGCCATTTCCGCAAGGCCGGGCTGGGCAAGGACGTCACCGACAAGTTCCTCGCCGGCCTGCCCGGCGTGCAGAAGGAGGGCTGCGACGGTCTCATCACCTCGGCCACTTTCATCCTGCACCGCATGCCGGCGCACGTGCGCACGGTGTGCCTGGAATTCTTCGGTTCGGTGGCGCTGGCAGTGCCGGCCATCGTCGAAATCAAGGGCTATCTGGACGCCCATCCGGCCGCCATCCTCGCCGGCCTGGAGCACCTGGACGAGCGCTACCTCAAGGCCGTGGGCTATGCCACCAAGGCCAACCGCCCGCAGCGGCCCAAAATGGTGCTGATCGCCGACCTCGCCAGCGACGACGAGAGTGCCGTGGGCGAAGCCGCCTCGCACATCGTGCGGCTGGCCAATGCGCGCGGCGGCGAGGGTTTCATTGCCGTCTCCGCCGAGGCGCGCAAGAAGTTCTGGCTGGACCGCGCCCGCACCGCCGCCATCGCCGCGCACACCAACGCCTTCAAGATCAACGAGGACGTGGTGATCCCGCTGCCGCGCCTGGCGGACTATTCGGACGGCATCGAACGTATCAACATCGAGCTTTCCATCGGCAACAAGCTCCGGCTGCTGGACGCGCTGGAGGAATTCCTGCGCGGCGAACTGCCGCTGGTGGGGGACGAGGATACCCAGCCCGACCTCGCCATGGTGGCGACCCGCCGCGAGCAGGCGCTGGCGCTGATCGATGGCACGCGCACGCACTGGCGCCGTGTGCTGTCCGGCCTGGATTCGCCGCTGTTTACCCTGGGCAACCTGGCGCAGGAACTGATGGCGAAAGTGGGGCTGGGCGAACTCACCCCGGTGTTCCGCGCCGTGCAGGAGCACCACCTGCGCATCTCCTGGAAGCGCGAGATGCGCCGTCCGCTGCACCAGATCTTCACCGGGCGCGAATACCAGAAGGTGCTGGAGAGGCTGGACGATATCCACCGGAAGGTGCTGAAGGGCCGCGTGTTCGTGGCGCTGCACATGCATGCCGGCGACGGCAACGTGCACACCAACATCCCGGTCAACTCCGACGACTACGGCATGCTGCAGGAAGCCACCGCCGCCGTGGCGCGCATCATGCGGCTCGCCACCGATCTCGGCGGGGTGATCTCCGGCGAGCACGGCATCGGCATCACCAAGCTGGAATTCCTCGACGAGCAGGCGATCACGGCATTCGCCGAATACAAGCGCAAGGTCGATCCGGAAGGCCGCTTCAACAAGGGCAAGCTGCTGCCGGGCGCCGACCTCCGGCGCGCCTACACGCCCAGCTTCGGCCTGCTCGGGCTGGAATCGCTGATCATGGAGCAGTCGGAGATTGGCGAGATCGCCGATTCCATCAAGGACTGCCTGCGCTGCGGCAAGTGCAAGCCAGTATGCACCACCCACGTGCCGCGTGCCAACCTGCTGTATTCCCCGCGCAACAAGATCCTCGCCACCAGCCTGCTGATCGAGGCCTTTCTGTACGAGGAACAGACCCGGCGCGGTATCTCGCTCAAGCATTTCGACGAGTTCAATGACGTTGCGGACCACTGCACGATCTGCCACCGCTGCCTCAACCCGTGCCCGGTGGACATCGATTTCGGCGACGTTTCCATCGCCATGCGCAACTTCCTGCGCAAGCAGGGCAAGAAACAGTTCAGCCCGGGCACCGCCCTGTCCATGGCCTTCCTCAACGCCACCGATCCGGCCACCATCAAGCTGCTGCGCACCGGCATGCTACAGGTCGGCTACAAGGCGCAGCGGCTCGCCCACACGGTGGCCGACAGGCTGGGCCTGCTCGCCGGCCACAAGCGCCATCCGCCGGCCACGCTGGGCAAGCCGCCGGTGAAGGCGCAGGTGATCCACTTCCTCAACCGGCCCATGCCCAAGAGCCTGCCGACCAAGACCTCGCGCGCCCTGCTCGGTCTTGAAGACTCCGCCGTCGTCCCGGTGATCCGCAACCCGCAGAAAGCGGGGGAAGATGCCGAAGCCGTGTTCTACTTTCCGGGCTGCGGTTCCGAGCGGCTGTTCTCGCAGGTGGGCTTGGCCACCCAGGCCATGCTGTTCGAAATCGGCGCGGTCACCGTGCTGCCCCCCGGCTATCTGTGCTGCGGTTATCCGCAGACATCGAGCGGCAACCACGACAAGGGCCAGCAGATCACCACGGCGAACCGCGTGCTGTTCCACCGTGTGGCCAACACGCTCAACTACCTCGACATCAGGACGGTCATCGTCTCCTGCGGTACCTGTATGGACCAGCTGCTCGAATACGAATTCGACAAGATCTTTCCCGGCTGCCGCCTGCTCGACATCCACGAATACCTGATGGAAAAGGGCGTCCACGTGGAAGGCGTGAGCGGCGTGCGTTACATGTATCACGAGCCATGCCACACGCCGATGAAGACTTATGCCTCGGCACAGGTGACCCAATCGCTGATGGGCACCAGTGTCCCGCTCAACGACCGTTGCTGTGGCGAGGCCGGCAGTTTCGCGGTGGCGCGGCCGGACATCGCCACCCAGGTGAAGATGCGCAAGCAGGAGGAAATCGAGCGCGGCATGGCCAGGCTCGGCGTCACGCCCGGCGCGCCGGAACAGCCGGTGAAAATCCTCACCTCCTGCCCGGCCTGCCTGCAGGGGCTGATGCGCTATGAGGAAGATACTGGCGTCGAAGCCGACTACATCGTGGTGGAATTGGCCAAACACCTGCTCGGCCCCCGCTGGATGGAAGACTACGTCACCAAGGCCAACCAGGGCGGCATCGAAAAGGTGCTGCTGTAAGACGTTTTCCCAAAAGTCCCGTTATGAACCGCAAAGGGTGCGAGGTTGGCAAGATATAAGGCCTGCCCGGCCGAGCCTCGTCACGGGAAGGTGATCGGCCCGCCGCGGCTCACCCGGCGCATTCCTTTGCGTTCCTTGCGCTTGGGCGGTTGAACCGCTGTTTTCAGGTTCATTCGGCACTGCCGTTTTGCTTGCGCAGCACCCGTGTCGCGGGGAAGACTGCGCTGAAGGTGCTGCCGCGCCCCGGCTCACTCTCGATTTCCAGCCGCGCCTGATGGCGGGTCAGGATATGTTTGACGATGGACAGCCCCAGGCCGGTGCCGCCGGTCTCGCGCGAGCGGCTGCGGTCGACGCGGTAGAAACGTTCGGTGAGGCGTGGCAGGTGCTGCGCTTCGATGCCGATGCCGGTATCGCGCACGCTGAACACCGCGTCACTGCCGCGGGCCTGCCAAATCAGGGTGATGTCGCCCCCTTTGGGCGTGTAGCGGATGGCGTTGCTGACCAGATTGCCGAACGCGCTGTGCAATTCTTCCTGTGCGCCCCTGAGCCGCAGTGTCGGGTCGGTCTGCAGACTGATATGGTGATGACCGGCGCTGAGGCTCTGCCCTTCGCGCATCACCAGTTCCAGCAGGGCAGGGATGTCCAGCGTGCTTTCCTGGGATGGCTGCTGGCCGCTCTCCAGTTGGGACAGAGTGAGCAGGTCTTCCACCAGGTGGCGCATGCGGCCGGTCTGTTCCTGCATCAACTCGAAATAGCGGCGGGTATCCTCCGGCATGCTGCTGTCCATGTCGGCCAGTGTTTCCAGAAAGCCGCCCACCACGGTGAGCGGGGTGCGCAGTTCGTGCGAGACGTTGGCGATGAAATCGCGGCGCATGACATCCAGCTTTTCCATTGGCGTGACGTCGCGGCACAGCAGCAGCTTCTGGTCATGGCCGAACGGCACCAACTGGATCTGCAGGGTGGTGCCGGGCGTGCGCAGCGCGGTGAGCTTGATCGGTTCGCTCTGGTCCCCGTCCGCCAGATAATCGGTGAATTCGGATTGGCGCACCAGGTAGCCGATGGGCTTGCCGGCATCCTGTTCCAGATCGAGCCCCAGCTGCTGTTCGGCGGCGGGGTTGCACCACTCGATCTGGCCGCCGGCGCTGAGCAGCACCATGCCGTCGGGCAGGGCATTGGCCGCGCACTGGAAATGCTCCAGCGCCGAGCTGAGTTGGGTCTGGCTGCGGCGCTGGTGGCGTGCTTCCTGGTAGAGCCCGGAAAAGACCTCTTCCCAGAGGCCGGCGCCGGTGGGCAGGGTGTTGATGTCCGGCCGCTTCAGCCAGTTGTGCAGGGCCTGCAGCCAGTACAGGTGACGGTAGAGCCGGATGAACAGGTAGACGGCCAGTGCAGCAAAGGCGAAGGCGGCCCCGAACGCAAGCCACAGCGGCAGGCAGACCAGCAGGGCATAGACGCCGACCTGCCGCGGCAGGTGCCGGCGGAATTCATGCATGCGCAGCGCATCCGCTATTCAGGAAGACGCTCATGATCGGTTACTTGG
>JBBILG010000098.1:0-6111 GCA_037445085.1 Methylobacillus sp. | reverse complement strand
GGCGCCGCCCAATCCGTCGGCTGCATGTTGCTGCAATTGCGGTTCCCATTCGGTGATCGGGTTGGGGTGACCCTCAAAGTCGCCGGCCATGAGCCAGCGTCCTGTCGCCCTTGAGCGCCGCCAGAGCCACCTTGGCCTTGAAGGCTGCCGCGCGGGTTCTGCTCGTGCGTTTCATTGCCTGGTTCCTCATCTTACGCCGCCTTACGGCGGCTGGGGTTAGGCAAGCTGATCACTTAAAGCACTGTCCAGTTTTTTGGGGCCACCTCTGACCATCATGGTCCTGCTGACCGGTCTGGTGCTGTGGTGGAAGCGTCGCGACGCGACGCTGGAACACCGCGTGCCAGAGGCCGCACCGGAGAACGCATAGGGCGGGCGATGGGAAACGTGTGGCGTGTGCCCGTGCTGATGGGAGGGCTGTTCGGCATCGGGCTGGTGCTTGCCCTGCTCGCGGAGGGATGGGCGTACATGGCCTCGACGGTCATGCTGGCCATTTCCGTGGCGGCATGCGTCTGGTACGCCTGCCTCAGAAGCTGTTTCAAAAATTGCTGCGGAGGGCTGTCTGCGGCGTTGCGCGGTACTCGCTTCCTCGCCGCACTCCGTGTACTGTCTCGGTCGTTGTGCTTCGGGCGCCTCGTATCCGACCCTCCTCGCAAATTTTTGAGACAGCTTCGCAGGCGCAGGGGTTGAGCGGCGGACGGGATGCGCCCCGCGCCGTTGCCCGGCCTAGTCCTGCCTCAGGAAGACGCGCAGGTTCCTCGGTCTGACGAATACGTGCTCGCCGTGGTGCAGGCCGAGTTCCCGGAACCGCTCGCGCGTCAGTTCGGCTTCGATCACTTCGGTTTCGTCTTCGCGCTGCAATTCCAGCCGCACCACCGAGCCGATGGGGTGGATGTGGCTGACCACCGCACGAAAGGTGCCCGCGCCCTCGTCCTCGCGCTGGATCTCGATATCGTGGGGACGGACGTAGGCGACCGCCGCCGCGTTGTCGGCTGCGGCATGTTCCGGCGCCTCCACTTCGATTTCGCCGATGCGGGCAAACCCGGCATGCACGCGGCTGTGGAACAGGTTCACGTTGCCGAGGAACTGGTAGACGAATGGCGAGGCCGGATTGTCGTAGACCTCGGTCGGCGTGCCCACCTGCTCCAGCCGGCCCCGGTTCATGACGACGATGCGGTCGGCCACTTCCAGCGCCTCTTCCTGGTCGTGCGTGACGAACACGCTGGTAATGTGCAGTTCATCGTGCAGGCGGCGCAGCCAGCGGCGCAGGTCCTTGCGCACCTTGGCGTCCAGCGCGCCGAACGGTTCGTCCAGCAGCAGCACCTGCGGTTCCACGGCGAGCGCGCGTGCCAGGGCGATGCGCTGGCGCTGGCCGCCCGAAAGCTGGGCCGGGTAGCGGCCGGCCAGCCAGTCGAGCTGCACCAGTTCGAGCAGCTCGTGCACCTTGCGGTGGATTTCCGCTTCCGAGGGGCGTTGTTTTTTGGGGCGGACGCGCAGGCCGAAGGCCACGTTGTCGAACACCGTCATGTGCGGGAACAGCGCGTAGTGCTGGAACACGAAGCCGACCTTGCGTTCGCGCGCGTGGCTGTCGGTGGCGTCCCTGCCGTCGAAGAGGACACTGCCGCTATCCGGCTGCTCCAGGCCGGCGATGATGCGCAGCAGCGTGGTCTTGCCACAGCCGGAAGGCCCGAGCAGGGCGGTCAGCTCGCCCTTGGGGATGTCCAGACGGATGTCGTCGAGCGCGGTGAAGCTGCCGAAGCGCTTGGAAATGTTGCGGATTTCAATGCTCATTGCGGGATTCCTCGATTCTGGCGCGCAGCTCCGCACCGGACTTCCATTCCACCAGGGATTTCAGGACCAGGGTCAGCAGCGCCAGGCAGGCCAGCAGCGAGGCGCAGGCGAAGGCGGCCGCGAAGTTGTATTCGTTGTAGAGAATCTCCACATGTAGCGGCAGGGTGTTGGTGAGGCCGCGGATGTGGCCGGAAACCACCGAAACCGCGCCGAACTCGCCCATGGCGCGGGCGTTGCACAGGATGACGCCGTACAGCAGCCCCCATTTCACATTGGGCAGGGTCACCCGCCACAGCGTCTGCCAGCCGGAGGCGCCCATGCTCACCGCCGCCTCTTCTTCTTCGCTGCCCTGGGCCTGCATGAGCGGAATCAGTTCGCGCGCCACGAAAGGGAAGGTAACGAAAATGGTGGCCAGCACGATGCCGGGGACGGCAAAGATGATTCTGTAGTCATGCTCGATCAGCCAGGCGCCGAACCAGCCCTGCGCGCCGAACACCAGCACGTAGATGAGGCCGGCGATCACCGGCGATACCGCAAACGGCAGGTCGATGAGGGTGAGCAGCACCTGCTTGCCGCGGAATTCGAACTTGGCGATGGCCCAGGCGGCCGCCACCCCGAATACCAGGTTTGCGGGAACCGCGATGGCGGCCGCCAGCAGGGTGAGCTTGATCGCCGAAACCGCATCCGGCTCGCTCACGGCTGCCCAGTACACTTCCATGCCCTTGCGCAGCGCCTCGGTGAACACCGCCGCCAGCGGCACGAACAGGAACATTCCCAGCCAGCCCAGCGCCACGAGGATGAGCAGCCGGCGCACCCATGCCGGCTCCTGCGTGGCGCGCGAAATGCGCGCCGGCGCATGGGTTGAAACTGAAACGTGCGTGACCAGTCCGGCCATTCAGGCCCCCTTTCTGCCGTGACGGCGGCCGATCCACCATTGCAGGCCGTTGATGGCGAGCAGCAGCACGAAGGAGATGACCAGCATGACCACGGCAATCGCGGTGGCGCCGGCATAGTCATATTGTTCCAGCTTGGTGACGATGAGCAGCGGCGTGATTTCCGACACCATCGGCATGTTGCCGGCGATGAAGATCACCGACCCGTACTCGCCCACCGCGCGGGCGAAGGCCAGCGCAAAGCCGGTCAGCAGCGCCGGCCACAGTGCCGGCAGCAGTACCCTGGCGAAGGTCTGCCAGCGGTTGGCTCCCAGGCAGGCGGCGGCCTCCTCAATCTCCGCCTCCAGGTCTTCCAGCACCGGCTGCACGGTGCGCACCACGAAAGGCAGGCCGATGAAAGTCAGTGCCACCACCACGCCCAGCGGCGTGAACGCCACCTGGATGCCGAGCGGCTCCAGCCACTGGCCGATCCAGCCGTTCGGGGCGTAGATGGCCGTGAGCGCGATGCCAGCCACCGCAGTGGGCAGGGCGAACGGCAGATCGACGAAGGCATCGACCAGACGCTTGCCGGGGAAGGTGTAGCGCACCAGCACCCAGGCGGTGAGCAGTCCGAACACGGCGTTGAGCGCCGCGCCGATCAGCGCGGCCCCGAAAGACAGGCGATACGAGGCCAGCGCGCGCGGATCGGTGACCACGGACCAGAATTCGGCCCAGCTCAGTTCGGCAGTCTTGATGAAGGTCGCCGACAGCGGGATCAGCACGATGAGGCTCAGGTAGAGGATGGCGAAGCCGAGCCCGAGGCCGAAGCCGGGCAGCACACTATAGGATTTCCAGGATCTCGGGACAGACATGAGTCATCTCGTCGCTGACAGTCGCGCCATGATATCGGCAGCAATCAGCACACATAAATAATATTTATCGATTTTTTAATTCCCGGGAATTATAAAAGCCTGTTTCAGCAGGCCATGCCCTTCGCGCCGGCCAGCGGCGCGGTGGATACAACCTACTGAAAATGGACTCTCAATCGGGTGTCGCGGGAAACCGGGGTTTCACGTGTCATGGCGGTTCTCCCCCTCATCTCCTCCTGAGGTAGATCTGGTCGAACACCCCGCCATCGTCGAAGTGGATCTTCTGTGCCTTCTGCCAGCCGCCGAACGCTTGGTCGATGGTGACCAGATTCACCTTGGGGAACTGGCTGGCATACTTGCCGGCGATTTTCGGGTTGGTCGGCCGGAAGTAATGCCTGCCGGCGATGTCCTGGCCCTCGTCGGAATACAGGTATTCCAGATAGGCCTGCGCCACGGCGCGGGTCTTGCGCTTGTCCACCACCTTGTCGACGAGGGCCACCGGCGGCTCGGTCAGGATGGATAGGGATGGCACCACGATTTCGACCCTGTCGGGACCGAGTTCCTTGAGGGCGAGGAAGGCCTCGTTTTCCCACGAGATGAACACGTCGCCGATGCCGCGCTCGACGAAAGTGGTGGTGGAACCGCGCGCCCCGGAATCCAGCACTGGCACGTTCCTGTACAGCTTCTGCACGAATTCCCTGGCCTTGGTCTCGTTGTTGTGGTGGTGCTTCAGCGCATAGGCCCAAGCTGCCAGATAGTTCCAGCGCGCCCCGCCCGAGGTCTTGGGGTTGGGCGTGATGACGGAAACACCGGGCCTGACCAGGTCGTTCCAGTCCTTGATCTGCTTGGGGTTGCCCTTGCGCACCAGGAACACGATGGTGGAAGTGTAGGGCGAGCTGTTGTTGGGCAGGCGAGTCTGCCAATCCTTGGGGATCAGCTTCGCCCGTTCGTGGATAGCGTCGATGTCGTAGGCCAGCGCCAGGGTCACCACGTCAGCCTGCAGGCCGTCGATCGCGGAGCGCGCCTGCTTGCCGGAGCCGCCGTGGGACTGCCTGACGGTCACGGTGGTGCCGGTCTTCTGCTTCCAGTGTTTGGCAAAGGCCTTGTTGAAGTCGGCGTAAAGCTCGCGCGTCGGATCGTAGGAAACGTTGAGCAGGGTGACATCCGCCGCGACTGCCGCGAACGGGTATGTCAGTGCGCCGATGACGAGGCTCAGGAAAAGATGCAGTGCTTTCATTTCAACTCCTTCAGGACAAGGTGCCATGGCAGCGCCGCCGGGCACGGCACGCCATGGAATTACCGGGCGAACTATAGGGCCGCGCATAAATAATGTAAAAGAATATTTGGAAATTTGTTTATAACCGCAAATCGCACCGTCTTTGACGAACCATGCCGGATGGGCGCACAATTCCACGAGCCCGCCCGGCAGATGGCGCGGCCCCACTCCGCCAGTTCCGATGAACGATAACCAGTTGTTGCGCTACAGCCGGCACATCCTGCTGCCGCAGATCGCCTACGAGGGCCAGGAACGGCTCGTCCGTACCCATGCCCTCATCGTCGGCGCCGGCGGCCTGGGCTCGCCGGTGGCGCTCTACCTCGGCGCCGGCGGCGTGGGGCGGCTCACCGTGTGCGATTTCGACAAGGTCGATTTCACCAACCTGCAGCGGCAGGTCATCCATACCACGCGGGCGGTCGGCACCAACAAGGCCGTGTCGGCGCGGCAGACGCTTGAGGCGCTCAACCCCGACATCCGCGTGACGGCGATGGAACGCAGGCTGGAGGAATCCGAACTGCTCGAACTGGCACAGGACGCCGACGTGGTGATCGACTGCAGTGACAATTTCGCCACGCGCTACCTGCTCAACCGCGTCTGCACCCGGCTGGCGAAGCCGCTGGTCTCGGGGGCGGCCATCGGCTTCGAGGGGCAGGTGACGGTATTCGACCTGCGCCACCCCGACAGCCCGTGCTATCACTGCCTGTATCCCGACAGCGGCGAGGAGGACGGCGTCGGCACCATGCGCTGCGCCGAGTTCGGCGTGTTTGCGCCGCTGGTCGGCATGATAGGCACCACCCAGGCCGCCGAGGCGATGAAGCTGCTGCTCGGCCTGGGCGACAGCCTGCAGGGCCGGCTGCTGCTGCTCGACGTGCTTGGCATGGAGTGGCGCAGCGTCAGGCTGCTGCGCGATCCCGGCTGTCCGGTCTGCGCCGGGCGGCCCGCCCCGGTCGCGGGGTAGGCATCCTCCGGCCTTGCGGCCCGTATCGGGCCGGCCCGCTGGTGGCGCTGTGGTAGAATCGCGCCCCATGAGCGAACTCGACCGTACCCTGGAAAAATCCTTCGATCCCAAGAACATGGAGGGCCGCTGGTATGCCTTCTGGGAGTCGCGCGGCTACTTCGCCGCCGGTCTCGATCCCGGCAAGACCGACAACTTCTGCATCCTGCTGCCGCCGCCCAACGTCACCGGCACCCTGCACATGGGCCACGGCTTCAACCAGGCCCTGATGGATGCGCTGGTGCGCTACCACCGCATGCGCGGCGCCAACACGCTGTGGCAGCCGGGCACCGACCACGCCGGCATCGCCAC
>JBBILG010000097.1:0-6156 GCA_037445085.1 Methylobacillus sp. | reverse complement strand
GGCGAGGGCGCCGCTCCTACAGATACGTACATCCAAATGGACAATCCGGGTTCATTTCTGGCCGACCGTAGTCGAGGAAATCCTGAACGAAGGCGTGAGCACCGCGCAACGCTGTCTTTCAGAGTTGCGGCGGAGCCAAGTCGCTGGCTTGATCGTCCGATCTACCGGTTCAGTTGGCGCAATTCGAAATAGACTTCATCCGCCGCTTTCGATATCTGCAGATCCGGCTGCTGGCCGCATTTGCCCATGACCATTTCGGCCAGTTGGCCGGGCAGCACCGTTGCTCCCGTGGTGACGGCGACACCGCGTCTGGATCGCAGGCTGTGGGAAACATTGGTGCCAGAAAAGTAGCCCAGCAGCCACTGCTGGAACTCGCCATCGGTCAGCTTCTGCTGTTGCATGTCCTGCTGTAGGCTACGGCAATTCAGGTTCCCCGCGCCGCTGACATAGCCATCGGCCGCCTGGGCTGCCGCAGGAAGACCCAGGGCGGCCAGGATCAACAATTCATAGCGCATGATCAACTCCCGTTCATGAAATATTGCATGATATCAGCAGTGCCCGGTAAATCATGAATCCAGTTGTCAAGACCAGGGGCGGCAGGGTGATCGGACCATCCATTCCGGCCGATCCCGGGCGATCTCGCATCGCCGATTCCGGAAGTGCTATATTAGCGACTTTCCACTCCAGGCCGCATACCGGCATCGCTGGCATGGGCGGCTATTTTGATGGACATAGCGCTGCTTTTCGTACTCATCCTCATCAATGGCGTTTTGGCGATGTCGGAAATCGCCGTCGTATCCTCCCGCAAGGCGCGGCTGCAAAGGCTGGCAGATGACGGCAGCCCCGGCGCAGAGTCGGCCCTGGCGCTCAACAACGAACCCTCGATCTTTCTCTCGACGATTCAGGTGGGCATCACCACCGTCGGCATTCTGAGCGGTGCCATCGGCGAGACCGCGCTGGCCGATCCCCTGGCGGCCTGGCTCTCCCAGTTTCCCTTGACCGAACCGTATGCGCGCGGCATGGCATTGACCATCGTGGTCATGGGGCTGACGTACTTCTCCGTGGTGGTAGGGGAACTGGTGCCCAAGCAGCTAGGCCTGCTGGCGCCCGAGACGGTCGCCTCCGTCATCGCCCCGCCGATGAACATGCTAGCGCGTGCGGCCAAGCCGATCGTGCTGCTGCTGTCGGCTTCCTCGACCTTTGTGCTGCGCGTCATCGGTGCCCGCAGCAAGGAGGAGCCCCCGGTCACGGACGAGGAAATCAAGGTGCTGATGGAGCAGGGCGCCGAAGCCGGCATCTTCCACGAAAGCGAGCAGGAATTCGTATCCAACGTGCTGCGGCTGGACGAGCAGCGCATCGCCGCCATCATGACTCCACGCATCGACATCTACGCGATCGACCTCGACGACAGCGAAGAGGAAATCCGCCGGCGCATCATGGAAAGTCCTTACACGCGCATCGTGGTCTGCCGTGGCGGGCTGGACCATGTGGCGGGCATCCTCAGCCAGGCCGATCTGCTCAAGACCCTGCTGGAAGGCAAACCCCTCGACTTCGAGGCGGCGGTACACCCGGCACTGTTCGTGCCCGACAGCGTGACCACCACCCAGCTTTTGGAGAACTTCCGCACGGCGCGCTTGCAGTTCGCGCTGATCGTGGATGAATACGGCGAACTGGAAGGCCTGGTGACTCTGACTGACGTCCTCACCTCCATCGTGGGCGAGCTGCCGTCGCTGGGCGGCCTGGAGGAACAGGAAGTCGTCGCCCGCGACGACGACTCCTGGCTGATGGCTGGCTGTGTCACCATCGAGCGGCTGAAATCGGTACTGGACATCCACGAACCACTGGACGGCGAGGAAGGGCGCAACTTCAACACGCTGGGCGGCTTCGTCATGCACATGATGGGCAGGATCCCCGCTGCCGCAGATCACTTCGAGAGCGCCGGCTGGCGCTTCGAGGTCATGGACATGGACAAGACCCGCGTGGACAAGGTGCTGGTGAGCCGGCTGCCCGAACCTCGGCCGGCGGCAGGAGATGCCGCCTCGTGAACCCGTTCCGGGCCGTGTATGCACAGGGCGCGGCACCCGTGGTGTCGTCGCCATGGTGCCGCGCATGGGGTGCACGCCTTCTCCGGCGACTGCAGGTAGAATGAGCGGCATGTTCGCCCGCGCCCGACAACTGCTGACGCACTGCATGCTCGCCATGATGCTGGCCACGTTTCTGTCGCCGACCTTTGGCTGGGGCGTGGTGGCGAGCCACCATCAGTCGGTTCATGGGGTTGGCGGGGCGGAGACCGACACTCACCATGCCCACGGCCATGCATTCGAGCATGACCACAACCGGACTGGCGTGCCCGCGGATGTCCACGAGCACCCGGACGCCCACGCTTCGATGGGCCATCTGCTGTCCCACCTGCCGGCGGGATTGTTCGAGCCGCCCCGGCTGCTCGTCGTGCCGGCAGCGCATGCCGCAATCGCTTTCCTGACCCCGCCGCTTCCGCGGACCAGCCCTGAACCACCGCTCCGTCCTCCCAAGTCCGATTTTCCTGACTGAAGCCTGATGCAGTCGCAGGTTTTGCCTGCGGCTGTCCCCGTGCTCCATCATTCACAGTCAAGGAGAACTCCATGCATAGGGACCGCTTGCATGGCCATTCCCGGATCGATGCGCTCCGCGCCGCATTGCGTTCCGGCATGGCCGCCCTCATCCTGCTCGCGGCGGGCAGCGTTCACGCCGAGGATCAGCCCGCCGGACCGGCCCTCAGCGAGCGGGCCGCCATCAAGCATGCGCTCGCGCGCCCGGCGCTGCGCAAAGCGGAAGATGCCCGCCTGGCCGCGGCGGAGGGCGCCGTGGCGCAGAGCGGCACACGGCCCAACCCGGTGGTCTCGCTGGAACACGAGCGCGCCGCCGCTCCGGAAGGAAGCGGCAGCGAGACCGCGGTCATGCTGTCGCAGACTTTCGACATCTCCGGCCGGCGCGCGCTGCGCACGGATGCCGCGCGGACCCGCGTCGAGGCCGCCCGGCTGGATGGCGGGGCACACCGGCTTGCCCTCGTGCAGGAGGTGCGGCGCACATTTGCGGAAACGCTCTACCGACAGCAATTGCGCAAGGCCCATGCTGCATGGCTGCAGCGCATCGAGTCCGCGCTTTCCGTGGTGGCCCGTCTGGCGGCGGCGGGCGAGGCTTCCGGCTACGACCGTCGCCGTCTGGAGCGGGAAGTGCACGCGGCGAAGACCAGGCTGCGCACCGTGGAGGCGGAAGCGAGCCGCTCGCGCGAGATGCTGGCCGGGTTGATCGCCAAGCCCGTCCCCGTGCAGCAGCCCCTGGGCGGCGACCTGCTCCCCGACCCGCCACCGCCCCTTGAAACCCTGCTGGCCGCGGCCGAACGGCACCCGGAAATCGCCAGCCTGGCCGCGCAGGCAGTCGCCTACGAGCGCGAGCACGAGGCTGCCGGGCGCCTCGGCACTCCTGATGTGACGGTGGGGATCGGCACCAGGCACGTGCGCGAGCCGGGCTTCTCGGACACCGGGCTGATGCTGGCGCTGTCCGTGCCGATCCCGGTATTCGACCGCGGGCAGGCGCAAGCATGGCAGGCGCGCACGCAGGCCGCCAGCCTGCAGGCGGAACGCACGCTCAGGCTGGCGCGCATGCAGGCCGGACTGCGCGGACTATGGAGCGAGGTTTCCCAACTGCGGCAAAACGCCTTGTCATTCCATGAGGAATCCCTGACGGCATCGCAGGAGCTGTCGCGCATTGCCGAAGCCTCCTATCGCGGACGAAGGCAGCCTGCTGGAACTGCTCGATGCCTACCGCGCCGAACTCGAAGCGCACACCATGAACCTCGATCTGGCCCTGCGGGCACGCCTGTCCCGCATCGAGCTGGACGCCCTGAGCGGAGCCACCCATCATGAATGAACTGAAGCGACTGTTGGTCGCATGGGCGGTCGTTGTCATCACCGCAGGCTGCACGCCGCACGAAGACGATCACGGCCATCCCCATGGCGCCGAACCCGCCCAAGACGAGGCACATGGCCACGGCCACGGCGGCGGGGTTTCCGTGACCCACTTTAGCGAGCGGACCGAGCTGTTCGTCGAGTATGCGCCGCTGGCAAAAGGCGAGGGATCGGCATTCGCCGCACATCTCACCCATCTCGACCCGCAGGGTTTCCGGGCCGTGGCGGAAGGAAAGCTCATCGTCACCCTGACCGGCGGCGGCTTTCCCGACGAGCAGGCAGAGGCCGCCGTCAGCGCCACGCCGGGCATCTTCCGCCCGGTGCTGAAACCGCAGCACGCCGGCCAGCGCCGGCTGCTCCTACGCCTGGAACTGCCCGACGGCGTCATCACCCACGACCTGGGGACGGTCACGGTGCATGCCGACCGCAAGTCGGCCGAGGCGTCACTCCCCGCGGAAGAGGACGACTCCACCATCGCCTTCACCAAGGAGCAGCAGTGGAAAATCCCCTTCGCCACCCAAACCGTTGCAGAACGCACGGTGCGCGAATCGGTGTTCGTTACCGCCACCCTGCGCCCCGGCACCGACCGCGAGGCCATCATCGCCGCCCCCGCGCCGGGTCTGATGCGCGGTGGCCCCGGCGGATTCCCGCAAATCGGCGATACGGTCCGCGCCGGCCAGGTGCTGGCCTATCTATCCCCTAAGCTGGGCGGCGCAGCCGACGTGGCGACACTGCGCCTGGAAGTCGAGCGGGCCCACATCGCCGCCGAGCAGGCGCGGGTGGACCGCGAACGGCTGGAGGGGCTGCTCGGACTGGAGGCCATCCCGGAGAAGCGGGTGCGCGACGCGCTCGCCCGCGAACGGATGGCCGAAGCGGAACTGGATGCGGCGCGGCAGCGCCTCGCCACCTTCAGCGGCGGCAGCGGCGGCATCGCCCTGAAATCCCCGGTGGCCGGGCAAGTGGTCATGGTCGGTGCCACACCCGGCGCGGCCGTGGTGGAAGGCCAGAGCCTCGCGCATGTCGCCGACATCAGGCGCCTGTGGCTGGAGGCCCGCATCGCCGAGAGCGATGTCGCCCGCGTGACCACGCCCGACGGCGCCTTCTTCGCGGCGGGCGCCGAGGGCGTCCCCGTCACCCTCGAAGTGGGCAGGAACGCCCGCCTCGTCGCCTTCGGCGGCATGGTCGATGCGACCACCCGCACGGTGCCGGCCATTTTCGAGTTCGATAATCCCGAGGGGCGCCTGCGCGCGGGCATGAACCTGCAGGCCGGCATCTACACCGGCCGCAAGACGCAGACGCTGGCCGTCCCCGCATCCGCCGTCATCGATGACGGCGGCACGTCGGTGGTGCTCGTGCTGCGCGAAGGCGAAGCGTTCGAGCGCCGGGTGATCACGCCGGGCCCGCGCGACGGCGACTGGATCGCCGTGCAGGCCGGCCTTGAGGCCGGCGAGCGCATCGTCACGCTGGGCGCCTACCAGGTGCGACTCGCCGCAACCACGCCGGCCGCCATCGGTCACGGCCACGCCCACTGAGGGAAATGATCATGATCGAATATCTCATCCAGTGGTCGCTGCGCAACCGGCTCTTTGTGCTCATGGGTGCGCTGCTGCTCATGCTGTGGGGCGGATATCAGACCACCCGCATGCCGGTGGACGTGTTCCCCGACCTCACCGCTCCCGCAGTCACGGTGGTCACGGAAGCGCACGGCATGTCGCCGACCGAGGTGGAAAACCTGGTCACCTTTCCCATCGAGACCGCGCTCAACGGCTCGCCCGGAGTGCGCCGGGTGCGTTCCATCTCCGGCGTCGGCCTGTCGGTGGTGACGGCGGAGTTCGCATGGGGCACCGAAACACTGACCGCGCGGCAAATCGTCAGCGAAAAACTGCAACTCGCCCGCGCCGGCCTGCCGCCGGAACTGCCGCCGCCGCAAATGGCGCCAGCCGCATCGGTGATGGGCGAGATCATGTTCATCGCGCTCACTTCCGGCGTGCACAGCGGCGCGGAACTGAAGAGCACCGCCGATTGGGTGCTGCGCCGGCGGCTGCTGGCAGTGCCCGGCGTGGCGGAGGTATTGACCATAGGCGGCGACGAGAAACAGTACCAGGTGACCCTGCAACCCGAACGCCTGGCGGCTTACGGCATTACGGTGGACCAGGTGCTGGAGGCGCTGCGCCGGGCCAACGAGAACGCCCCCGCCGGCTTCTATCAC
>JBBILG010000096.1:5566-6182 GCA_037445085.1 Methylobacillus sp. | reverse complement strand
GCAAGGCGCTGCGCGAGGAGGGCTACCGCGTCATCCTGGTGAACTCCAACCCGGCCACCATCATGACCGACCCGGACACGGCCGATGCCACCTATATCGAGCCGATCAACTGGCAGACCGTCGAAAAGATCATCGAGAAGGAACGGCCGCGCGCCATCCTGCCCACCATGGGCGGCCAGACCGCGCTCAACTGCGCGCTCGACCTGGCCAAGAACGGCGTGCTCGACAAATACGGGGTCGAGCTGATCGGCGCCTCGCGCGAGGCGATCGACAAGGCCGAGGACCGCGAGAAATTCAAGCAGGCGATGACCCGGATCGGCCTCGGTTCGGCCCGTTCCGGCATCGCCCACTCCATGGAGGAGGCCTTCCAGGTCCAGGCCGGCATCGGTTTCCCGGTCATCATCCGCCCCTCGTTCACCCTGGGCGGCACCGGCGGCGGCATCGCCTACAACATGGAGGAGTTCGTCGCCATCTGCGAAGGCGGCCTGGAAGCGAGCCCCACCCACGAACTGTTGATCGAGGAATCGCTGATCGGCTGGAAGGAGTTCGAGATGGAGGTCGTGCGCGACCGCGCCGACAACTGCATCATCGTCTGTTCGATCGAGAACCTCGACCC
>JBBILG010000096.1:0-5556 GCA_037445085.1 Methylobacillus sp. | reverse complement strand
ATGGGCGTGCACACCGGCGACTCCATCACCGTGGCGCCGGCGCAGACGCTGACCGACCGCGAGTACCAGATCCTGCGCAATGCGTCGATCGCCGTGCTGCGCGAGATCGGTGTGGATACCGGCGGCTCCAACGTCCAGTTCGCCATCAACCCGGCCGATGGCCGGGTGATCGTGATCGAGATGAATCCGCGTGTGTCGCGCTCGTCCGCCCTGGCCTCGAAGGCCACCGGCTTCCCCATCGCCAAGGTGGCGGCCAAGCTGGCGGTGGGCTACACGCTCGATGAGCTGCGCAACGAAATCACCGGCGGCGCCACCCCGGCCTCTTTCGAGCCCGCCATCGACTACGTCGTCACCAAGGTGCCGCGCTTCGCCTTCGAGAAATTCCCGCAGGCCGATTCGCGCCTTACCACGCAGATGAAGTCGGTGGGCGAAGTGATGGCCATGGGCCGCACCTTCCAGGAATCCTTCCAGAAGGCCCTGCGCGGTCTCGAGACCGGCGCGGACGGCCTCGACGAAAGGACCGGCAACCGCGACATCATCGCCAAGGAGCTGGGTGAACCGGGGCCGGAGCGCATCTGGTACGTGGGCGATGCCTTCCGCGCCGGCATGAGTCTCGACGAGGTGCATGCCCATTCCAGAATCGACCCCTGGGTCCTTGCCCAGATCGCGGATCTGGTCGCCCGCGAGCAGGCATTGAAGGGCCGCACCCTGGATTCCCTGGACAGGGCCGAGCTGTTCCAGTTGAAGCGCCGCGGCTTTTCCGACCGGCGCCTGGCGGAGCTGCTCGGCACCGACCAGCACGCGGTGCGCGCCTGCCGCCACGCGCTGGGCGTGCGCCCGGTATACAAGCGCGTCGATACCTGCGCCGCGGAATTCGCCACCAACACCGCCTACCTGTATTCCACCTACGAGGAGGAATGCGAGGCGCGGCCCACCGCCAGGAACAAGATCATGGTGCTGGGCGGCGGTCCGAACCGGATTGGCCAGGGCATCGAGTTCGACTATTGCTGTGTCCATGCGGCTCTCGCCATGCGCGAGGACGGCTTTGAAACCATCATGGTCAACTGCAACCCGGAGACCGTGTCCACCGATTACGACATCTCCGACCGCCTCTACTTCGAGCCGCTGACCCTGGAAGACGTGCTGGAAATCGTCGCCGTGGAAAAGCCGCGGGGCGTCATCGTGCAATACGGTGGCCAGACCCCGCTCAAGCTGGCGCGCGACCTGGAGGCGGCCGGCGTGCCCATCATCGGCACCAGCCCGGAGGCCATCGACCGCGCCGAGGACCGCGAGCGCTTCCAGCAGATGCTGCACGAGCTCGGTCTCAAGCAGCCGCCCAACCGCACCGCGCGCACCGAAGAGGAGGCGCTGCGCAGCGCGGAGGAAATCGGCTATCCGCTGGTGGTGCGCCCGTCCTACGTGCTGGGCGGCCGCGCCATGGAAATCGTGCAGGAGCGTTCGGAACTGGAGCGCTACATGCGCGAGGCGGTCAAGGTGTCCAACGATTCCCCGGTGCTGCTCGACCGTTTCCTCAACGATGCCAAGGAAGTCGATGTGGATGCGCTCTCCGACGGCATCGACGTGGTCATCGGCGGCATCATGGAGCACGTGGAGCAGGCCGGCGTGCACTCGGGCGATTCCGCCTGCTCGCTGCCGCCTTACAGCCTGTCCGGGCAACTGCAGGACGAACTGCGCTGCCAGACCGTGGTGATGGCCCGGGCGCTGGGCGTGGTGGGCCTGATGAACGTGCAGTTCGCAATACAAAGCAACAGCATGGGCGAGACGGTGTACGTGCTGGAAGTCAACCCGCGCGCGTCGCGCACCGTGCCTTTCGTGTCCAAGGCCTGCGGCCTGCCGCTGGCCAAGATCGCCGCCCGCTGCATGGTCGGCCGTCCGCTCCGGGAGCAGGGTGTGACCCAGGAGGTGGTGCCGCCCTACCACTCGGTGAAGGAGGCGGTGTTCCCCTTCATCAAGTTTCCCGGCGTGGATACCATCCTCGGCCCGGAAATGAAATCCACCGGGGAAGTGATGGGCATCGGCCACACCTTCGCCGCCGCCTTCACCAAGTCGCAGCTCGGCGCCGGCAGCAAGCTGCCGTCCGCTGGCCGCGCCTTCATCAGCGTGCGCCGCGAGGACCGCGGGCGCGTCATCGAGATCGCCCAGGCGCTGCACGACCTCGGCTTCCAGCTCGTCGCCACGCGGGGCACCTCCTCGGCCATCGCGGCTGCCGGCCTGCCGGTGACGCCGGTCAACAAAGTGACGGAAGGGCGCCCGCACATCGTGGACATGATCAAGAACGGCGAGATCAACTTCATCGTCAACGTGGTGGAAGACAAGCGCGCGGTGCTGGATTCCTATGCCATCCGCCGCGATGCGCTGCAGCAGAAGGTGACCTACTACACCACCCTGGCCGGCGCCAAGGCCGCCTGCGCCGGCATGGCGCACATGCAGGAGCTGGAAGTGCAGTCCCTGCAGGACTTGCACCGCCGGCTCACTCGGTAATAAGATAACGGCATGTTTGCAAACCACGCCGGATCGCTCCGGTGTGGTTTCGTTTTTTTTGGAGACAGGATACGGAAGTGATCAAGATTCCCTTGACCGTGGCCGGGGCCGAGAAGCTCAAGGCCGAACTGCAACATCTCAAGAGCGTGGTGCGCCCCAGCGTCATCCAGGCCATCGCCGAGGCGCGCGCGCAGGGCGACCTTTCCGAGAATGCCGAATACGACGCCGCCAAGGAGCGCCAGAGCTTCGTCGAGGGACGCATCGCCGAGGTGGAGGCCAAGCTCGCCAACGCGCAGATCATCGATCCCGCCCGGCTCGACGCGGACGGCCGCTGCGTGTTCGGCGCCACTGTCGAGCTGGAAGATCTCGACAGCGGCGAGGTGTGCGTCTACCAGATCGTCGGTGACGACGAGGCCGACATCAAGGCCGGCAAGATTTCCGTCAACTCCCCCATCGCCCGTGCCCTGATCGGCAAGTATGCCGGCGATGTGGCCGAGGTGCAGGCACCGGGCGGCATCCGTTCCTACGAAGTGCTGGACGTGCGCTACATCTGACGGCGCCGCGCATGCCGAGATTTCTTGACGCCCTGGCCTTGCTGCTGGCCGCCGCCTGGGCTGGCGGCCTGTGGGCCATCGGCTACCTGGCGGCTCCCGTCCTGTTTCACAGCCTGGACGATCGCATGCTGGCCGGCATGCTGGCCGGGCGCATGTTCACCTGGATGGCCTGGTTCGGCATGCTGGCCGGCGGCTATCTGCTGCTGCACCGCCTGCTGCGCGACGGCATCGGTGCCTTGCGCCAGGCGTTTTTCTGGGCTGCGCTGCTGATGCTGCTGCTCACCCTGGGCGGGCATTTCGGCATCCAGCCGCTGCTGGCGCAGCTCAAGGCAGAGGCCGGTGCCATGGACGTGATGCAAAGCGTGTTCGCCGACCGCTTCCGCACCTGGCACGGCGTGGCCAGCATCGCCTATCTGGCGCAGAGTGTGCTTGGCGTGGCGCTGGTGCTGCGCGCCCGCTAAAGCCGACGCTCAGGGCAGTTGTATGCGCGGCTTGTCGGCGGCGCGGTAGATCACCAGTTGCTTGCCGATGTGATGGATGGGGACGGCGCCGGTGTGCGCGCAGATGGATTCCAGCAGCGCCTTGCGCAGTGTGCGATCGTCGCCGAACACCTTGATCTTGATCAGTTCGTGCGCGGCGAGGTTCACCTCGATTTCGCGCAATACCTGCTCACTGAGGCCGTTGCTGCCTATCATCACCACCGGGTCGAGGTGATGGGCAAGGGCGCGCAGACGGCTGACCTGCTTGGAATGAAGAGGCGTCATATGTATTTGATTCAAAAAGGCTCGCAGTCTAGCACATGAAGCGATCCAGAACCAGCAAGGCCTGGATGCGGGAGCATGTCAGCGACGAGTTCGTCAGGCGCGCGCAGCACGAAGGTTATCGCGCCCGCGCCGCCTACAAGCTGATGGAAATCGATGACCGCGACCGCCTCATCCGCCCCGGCATGACCGTGGTCGATCTCGGCGCCGCGCCCGGAAGCTGGTCGCAGGTGGTGGCGCAACGCCTGCAGGGCAGGGGGTGCGTCATCGCCCTGGATCTGCTGGAAATGCAGCCGCTGCCCGGCGTGGAATTCCTGCGGGGGGATTTCACCGAGGCGGCGGCGCTGGCCGCGCTGGAAGCGCTGCTCGCCGGCAGGCAGGTCGATCTCGTCATCTCCGACATGGCGCCCAACCTCAGCGGCATCGGCGCCACCGACCAGGCGCGCATGGCCCATCTTGCCGAACTGGCGCTGGATTTTGCCGACAACTGGCTGAAACCGGGCGGCAACTTCCTGGTCAAAGTGTTCGCCGGCTCGGGCTGCGATGCAATCGTCGCCGCCCTGCACGAGAGATACGCAAAGGTGGTCACGCGCAAGCCCAAAGCCTCGCGCGATCGCAGCAGCGAAATCTACCTGCTGGGATTGCGCCTGCTGGAATAGACCGCAAGCGCGGCTCGCCGATTCGGTTTAGAATGCAACCATATGCCCCAATATAGAGGAACGGGATTGACAAAAGGAACGGGACGTTGAACAACAATATCGTAAAGAACATTGCCATCTGGCTGATCGTCGCACTGGTGCTGATGACGGTTTTCAACCATTTCGGCGTCAAGCCGGTCGCCGAGAACCAGGTCGTGTATTCGCAGTTCATCGACCAGGTCAAGCAGGGGCAGATCGCCAAGGTGACCATAGACGGCCGCGTGCTGCGCGGCGAGACCCGCGACGGCCAGCGCTTCACCACCTACGCCCCTGCCGATCCCTGGCTGGTTTCCGACCTGCTCGGCCACGATGTCATGGTCGAGGCCAAGCCGGAAGAGCAGCCCTCCTTGCTCATGAACATCTTGGTTTCCTGGTTCCCCATGCTGCTGCTGATCGCGGTGTGGGTGTTCTTCATGCGCCAGATGCAGGGCGGCGGCAGGGGCGGCGCCTTCTCCTTCGGCAAGAGCCGCGCGCGCATGCTGGACGAGAGCAGCAATCAGGTCACCTTCGCCGATGTCGCCGGCTGCGACGAAGCCAAGGAGGAAGTGCAGGAGCTGGTGGATTTCCTGCGTGATCCGTCCAAGTTCCAGAAACTGGGCGGACGCATTCCGCGAGGCGTGCTGATGGTCGGCAACCCCGGCACCGGGAAAACGCTCCTCGCGCGCGCGATCGCGGGCGAGGCGAAGGTGCCGTTCTTCTCGATTTCCGGTTCGGACTTCGTCGAGATGTTCGTCGGCGTGGGTGCCGCGCGCGTGCGCGACATGTTCGAGCAGGCCAAGAAGAGCGCGCCCTGCATTATTTTCATCGACGAGATCGACGCGGTCGGCCGCCAGCGCGGTGCGGGCCTGGGCGGCGGCAACGACGAGCGCGAGCAGACGCTGAACCAGCTCCTGGTGGAGATGGACGGCTTCGAGGGCAATGTCGGCGTCATCGTCATCGCCGCCACCAACCGTCCCGACGTGCTCGATCCCGCCCTGCTGCGTCCCGGCCGCTTCGACCGTCAGGTGGTGGTGCCGCTGCCCGACATCCGCGGCCGCGAGC
>JBBILG010000095.1:0-6371 GCA_037445085.1 Methylobacillus sp. | reverse complement strand
CATTGAGATGTGTCTTGCCGTTCCCGCCCGCATCGAGGAAATGAGCGCGCCGGGCACTGCCGTCGTGAGCCTGGGCGGCGTGCGCAGGGAAATCTCGCTTGCCCTGGTGGAGGACGCCAGGGTGGGCGACTACGTCATCGTGCACGTCGGCTACGCGCTGCAGATCCTCGACGAAGCCGAGGCGCTACGCACGCTGCATGCTTTTGCAGAAATGGACGAACCGGGAATCGCTTCGTGAAGTACGTGGACGAATTCCGCGATGCCGCGCTGGCCAGGAACATCGCCGCCAACATCGCGCGGGAGGCGAGGCCCGGCTGCCGCTACCGGCTGATGGAATTCTGCGGCGGCCATACCCACGCCATTTCCCGCTACGGCATCGCCGACCTGCTGCCGCCCAATGTCGAGATGATCCACGGCCCCGGTTGCCCGGTGTGCGTGCTGCCCGTCGGCCGCATCGACCAGGCGATCCGCCTCGCGCGCGAGCACGGCGTCATTCTCTGCACCTATGGCGACACGCTGCGCGTGCCGGCGTCCGGCAAGCTGACGCTGATGCGCGCCCGCGCCGATGGCGCCGACGTGCGCATGGTGTATTCGACGCAGGATGCGCTCGCGATGGCGCGCCAGCATCCGCAGCGGCAGGTGGTGTTCCTCGCCATCGGCTTCGAGACCACCACGCCGCCCACCGCGGTGGTCATCCGTCAGGCGGCGACGGAAGGGCTCGCCAATTTCAGCATCCTGTGCAACCACGTGCTGACGCCGGCGGCCATGCACGCCATCCTGGCGGGGGAGCGGGAGGGCGTTGCCGTGCCGCTGGACGGCTTCGTCGGCCCGGCGCACGTGTCCACGGTGATCGGCAGCCGGCCGTATGAAGTGTTTGCCCGCGATTACCGCAAGCCGGTGGCCATCGCCGGCTTCGAACCGCTGGACGTGATGCAGGCGATCCTCATGCTGATCCGCCAGGTCAACGCGGGCCGTGCCGAGGTGGAAAACGAATTCACCCGCGCGGTGACGCGCGAGGGCAACCGCAAGGCGCAGGCCATCGTCGCCGAGGTGTTCGAGCTGCGCGACCGTTTCGAGTGGCGCGGTCTGGGCACGGTGCCGCACAGCGCGCTCAGGCTGCGGACCCGGTACGCCGCCTTCGACGCCGAGCGGAAATTCGCTGCGGACTACCGGCCGGTGCCAGACCACAAGGCCTGCGAGTGCGGCGCCATCCTGCGCGGCGAGAAGCGCCCGCAGGACTGCAAAATCTTCGGCACGGCGTGTACGCCCGATACCCCCGTGGGTTCCTGCATGGTGTCGTCCGAAGGCGCGTGTGCCGCTCATTACAGTTACGGGCGCTTCCGCCAGCTCCCGCTGGCGGCGGAAGCGGCATGCTGAACGGCGCGCTGCTCGGCATCCTGGAGGACGCCGCGACCGCCGTGCTGGCCCTCACTGACGGGCTGGACGCCGATGCCTTCTTCGCCAGCCGCCTTGCGCGGGAGGAGGTGCTGTGCCAGTTGCGCATCATGACCGAGACCGTGGCCAGCCTGCCGGCGGAGACGCGGATGCTGCTGGCGGATATCGACTGGGCGGGCTGGACGGCGCTGGGCATGCAGCTCAAGACGGACGGTCTGCGCGAGCGCGCGGCGGTGTGGGCCGGCGTGCAGACGCTGGCGCCGGCGCTGCTGCTGTGGCTGCGCGTCTACCGCCGGAGCCGGCCGGAGATGTTTTCCTTCATCCCATGAAGCGTGACTACGGGCGTCCGCTCGACCTCGTGCATGGCCGCATCGACCTCGGCCATGGCGGGGGCGGGCGCGCCATGACACAGCTCATCGAGGAGCTGTTTGCGGCCGCCTTCGGCAATATTCATCTGGCACAGGGCAACGACGGCGCGCTGCTGCCGCAGGTGCCGGGGCGGCTGGTGATGGCCACCGACAGCCACGTGGTGTCGCCGCTGTTCTTCCCCGGCGGCGACATCGGCCGTCTCGCGGTGCACGGCACGCTCAACGACGTCGCCGTGATGGGCGCGCGGCCGCTCTATCTGGCGGCTTCCTTCATCCTGGAAGAAGGTTTTCCGCTCGCCGACCTGCGGCGCATCGTGGCGAGCATGGCGCAGGCGGCGCAGGATGCCGGCGTGCCCGTGGTCACCGGCGATACCAAGGTCGTCGAGCAGGGCAAGGGCGACGGCGTGTTCATCACCACCACCGGCGTCGGGGCGGCGCGCGAGGGCATTACCCTGTCCGGCGACCGCGCGTGGCCGGGTGATGCGATCCTGCTGTCCGGCAGCCTGGGCGATCACGGCATGGCTATCCTGGCCGCGCGCGAGGGGCTGGGTTTCGATTCGCCCATCGTGTCGGATACGGCGGCGCTGCACGGCCTGGTTTCCGCCATGCTGGACAGCGGGGCCGCCATCCGGGTGCTGCGCGACCCCACGCGCGGCGGGCTTGCCGCCACGCTCAACGAAATCGCCCGGCAGTCCGGCGTGGGCATGCGGCTCGATGAAGCCGCCATTCCGGTCAGGCCGGCGGTGGCCGCCGCCTGCGAGTTTCTCGGCCTGGATCCGCTGCATGTCGCCAACGAGGGCAAGCTGGTGGCCGTCTGCGCGGCGGCGGATGCCGCGCGCCTGCTGACCGTGATGCGCGCCCACCCGCTGGGCGGGAATGCCGCCGTCATCGGGGAAGTGGTGGCGGACGCGCACGGCTTCGTGCAGATGACCACCCTGCTGGGCGGCCGGCGCATGGTGGACTGGCTGACGGGCGAGCAGCTGCCCCGCATCTGCTGAGCGGGCCGCGAATCGCCTGACCGGGCGGCGCCGGGGTCAGGGTGGCGTGAGCGGGCCTTGGCCCGTTTCGACACGGGCGGGCCGGCAGTGCCGGGCCAGGAAATCCAGCGCGGCCTCCAGATGCTGCCCGGCCGCATCGCCGAGCGGGGCGCCCAGCGCGAAATCCTGGCCGCGGATGGCCAGTACGTAGGCCGATTGCGGCAGCGGCACGCCAATGTTGCGGCAGGCGGCGAGCAGCGCGGCGGGCGACACCGCGTGGCTGCTGTAGCTGCGGTCGGCCTGTGGATGCACCGGCGTGAAGGTATAGGGGGCCGCTCCGCTGGCCGTGGCATCGACGAAGATCACCTCGGCGCGGCCGGTCAGGTCGAGCGCGTATTCCACCTGCAACTGGAAATCGGTGAGCAGCTCGGTGTCCGGCAGGCCGAGCCGTTCCAGGCGCATGATGCACAGCGGCCCCAAGGCGTCGTCGCCGCGGCTGGGGTTGCCGATGCCGATGATGAGGCGGGGTGCCGGGTCAGCCATCGCGCGACAGGTTGTCGATTAGGTGGCCGCGCGCGTCCCGCAGTTCGACCGACATCGGCATCTTTCCCAGGGCATGCGTGGCGCAGGAAAGACAAGGGTCGAAGGCGCGGATGGCCACCTCGATGTGGTTGAGCAGGCCCTCGGTGAGCTTGCGGCCGTCCAGATGGCGCTTGGCCACCTCGCGCACCGCACGGTTCATGGCGTGGTTGTTGTGGGTGGTGGAGACGATGAGGTTGGCGCGCGTGACGATGTCGTGCTCGTCCACCCGGTAGTGGTGGATGAGCGTGCCGCGCGGCGCCTCGATCACGCCCACGCCGCGCTCCTGGCGCTGGCCGTGGCTGACCAGTGCGTCTCCCCGCAGGTCGGGGTCGTGCAGCAGCTCGCGGATGGCTTCGGCAGCGTGCAGCATCTCAATCATGCGTGCCCAGTGGAAGCCCAGTGTCGCCCCGGCAGCACGACCGTCGTCGAAGGCCAGGAATGCCTGCCGCTCGGCTTCGGCGAGCGGGGTGGGGATGAAGTCGCAATGGGTGACGCGGCTCAACGGCCCGACACGGTACCAGCCCGCATCCGGCCCCAGTGCGCGCAGGAAGGGGAACTTCATGTACGACCACGGCTTGACTTCCTCCAGGATGTAGTCCCAGTAGCGGCCGTAATCCGCATGGTCGAACAGGAGGTTGCCGGCGGCATCGCGCGCGCGCAGGCCACCGTGGTAGAGATCCATGGCGCCGTCGGCACGGATCAGGCAGAGGGAGCCCGCCTCGAAACGACCGAATGCGTTGTAGAACGCCAGGTCCTGCTCGAACAGCCGGCGCACCAGGTGCACCGCCGCGCGGCTCCACTCCACGGTGCGGTCGATGTCGCGCAGCAGCTCGTCGCGCTCGGCCGGACCGAGATTCTTGTTGACGCCGCCGGGGATGGCGCCGGTGCCATGGATGCGCTTGCCGGCGGTGACGCGGATGACTTCCTGACCGTACTTGCGCAGCAGCACGCCCTGACGGGCGATATCCGGGTAAGCCGCGGCGACGCCAACGATGTTGCGCTGTGCCACCTCGGAATCGAAGCCAAACAAGAGGTCGGGCGAGGCCAGGTGGAAGAAGTGCGTCGCGTGCGACTGCAGGATCTGGCCGTAGTGCATGAGGCGGCGCATTTTGTCCGCGGTCGGCGTGAGCCGCGCGCCCAGCATCATGTCCATGGCCTTGGCGGCGGCGAGGTGGTGGCTGACCGGGCAGATGCCGCACAGGCGCTGCGCCATCACCGGCACTTCCCAGTAGGGGCGGCCCTGGATGAATTTTTCGAAGCCGCGGAACTCGACGATGTGCAGGCGCACCTGGCGCACCCGGTCTTCGTCGTCCAGCAGCAGCGTCACCTTGCCGTGGCCCTCCACGCGCGACACCGGGTCGATGGCGACGCGGCGCAGGTTCTGCGGGTTCTCCGCGGTTTCCAGTTCGAAGTTCATGGCGGCAGCCTAGTCATACCGGATCAGTCCGTGCCCCAGGCGCGGCGTGCAGCCGGCCAGGAGGTCGGTGAGGAATTTCCAGATGGCGTCCCCGGAAGGCGGGCAGCCGGGGATGAAATAATCCACCATCACCACCTCGTGCAGCGGGTGCACCTTGTCCAGCGGCAGCGGCAGCTCGGGGTCGTCCGGGATGCGGCCGTTGACGAGCCCTCCCTCGGTGACGTACACCTCCTGCAGGCAGTCGCGCAGGTCGAGGTGGTTGCGCTGCGCCGGCGGGCCGCCGTTGATGGCGCAGGCGCCGATGGCGATGAGCACCTTGCAGTTTTTGCGGAACTCGCGCAGTACGTGCACGTTCTCGGCGTTGCACACGCCGCCTTCGACGATGCCGATGTCGCACGGGCCGCAGTGCTTGAGGTCGGTGAACGGCGAGCGATCGAACTCCACCTGGTCCAGCAGCGGGAACAGGCGTTCGTCGATGTCGAGAAAGGACATGTGGCAGCCGAAGCAGCCGGCCAGCGACGCGGTGGCGATGCGGATTTTCCTCGTCTCACTCATGTTTCTGCCCCGGCACGCGCGGCGCGTCCTCCAGGGCGCGCTCGCTGACCGGCTGGAGGTCGTACTTGCGTCGGCCGATGGGCACGGCGAAGCCGACGCGCTTGCGCAAAATTACCCCGACCGGGCACACTTCCATGGCCTTGTCGGTGAGCGCGATGTCGGTATCGGCCAGCTTGCCGGATTCGGCATTGACGATGAGGTGCTTGGTCAACCCGCGCCCGGACAGGGCGAATACGCCCTTGCCGTCGACCTCGTTGGAGGCGCGCACGCACAGCTCGCACAGGATGCAGCGGTTGAAGTCGAGCAGGATGTCCGGGTGCGAGGCGTCCACCTCGCGGTTGGGGTAGAGGTAGCGGAAGCCGGCCGTCATCACGCCGAGGTCGTAGCCCAGCGCCTGCAGCATGCAGTCGCCGCTTTTCTCGCACGAAGGGCAGAAGTGGTTGCCCTCGGCGAACAGCATCTGCACCAGGATGGCGCGCATCTCATGCAGCTCCGGCGTCTCGCCCTTCACCTCCAGGCCCGGCGCGGCGGGGCAGGTGCAGGCGGCGGTGGTGCGGCCGCCGGCTTCCACCGTGCATACCTTGCAGCTCCCGTGCGGCTTGAATTCCGGGTGGTAGCACAGATGCGGGATGTGGCGTCCGGCCGCCAGCGCGGCCTGCAACACGGTCTGGCCGGGCTCGAAAGGAATGTCCTCGCCATCGAGACGGAAGGTGGGTTGGGCGTCGCTCATGTTCATCCTTCCTCCGCCGTGCTGAGATGGGCGCCGGGGTCGTTGCGCCCGGTCATCTGCCGCGCCGCCGCCAGCGCACCGTCGAGGTCGAAGGCCGGCACGAAATCCAGCGATTTCAGGCGCCGCTCGTAGGCGGGGCGGAAATGCTTCAGGGTGTCCAGCACCGGGTTGCAGGCGGTGTGGCCCAGCCCGCAGTGCGCGGTGGCGAGCAGCACGTGGTTGAGTTTGTGCAGCTCATTGAGGTCATACGGGGTGCCGTGGCCCTTGTGGAGCTTGTCCATGGTTTCCTTGAGTATGGAAGTGCCGACCCGGCATGGGGTGCAGAAGCCGCAGCTCTCGTGGGCGAA
>JBBILG010000094.1:0-6454 GCA_037445085.1 Methylobacillus sp. | reverse complement strand
GACCGCCGACACCATAAGCCTTGAAATTGTCGCTGGCCTCGGCGAACAGGGTATGCACTTCCGCCTTGCGCCCCGCTCCGCTGACCCCGGACTTGGCATCGGCGATCAGCGTCGCGGTATCCACCGCGCCCGCCGTGAGCAGCGGCAGGAAGCCCAGTTGCACTGCCGTCGGATAACAGCCGGGATTGGCCACCAGGCGCGCTTGGCGGATCCGCCCGCGGTTGATTTCGGGGAGGCCGTACACCGCCACCGCCACCAGATCGGGGCAGGCGTGCGTCATGCCGTACCACCGTTCCCACACGGCCACGTCCTTGAGGCGGAAATCAGCCGCGAGATCGATCACCCGCACGCCGGCTTCCAGCAGGCGTGCGGTCTGCTGCATGGCGATGCCGTTGGGCGTGGCGAAGAACACCAGGTCGCAATCGGCAAGATTCGCCTGTGCCGGATCGCTGAAGGTCAGATGCACACGCCCACGCAGACTGGGGAACATGTCACTGACCAACTGGCCGACCTCCGAACGCGAAGTGATGCAAGCCAGCTCGGCCTGCGGGTGGGTTGCCAGCAGGCGCAGCAGTTCGACGCCGGTGTAGCCGGTGCCGCCGACGATGCCGATCTTGATCTTGTCAGTCTGCATATCCGTCCTTCAGGAGAGCCGAAGCGGCCCATGTTAATGACCGCCCCGGCAAAAGGCAACCGTGCACGGAAAACGAAAAAAGCCGCACGGGGCGGCCTTTTTCGCGGATGCAACCGTGGATCAGCGCTTGGAGAACTGCTTGGCGCGACGTGCCTTGCGCAGGCCGACCTTCTTGCGCTCCACTTCGCGGGCGTCACGGGTGACGAAGCCGGCGGCCGACAGCGCGCCCTTGAGGGAAGGATCGTAGTCGATCAGCGCGCGGGTGATGCCATGGCGCACGGCGCCAGCCTGGCCGGATTCGCCGCCGCCGACCACGTTGACCATGATGTCGAAGCTCCCGGTATTGCTGGTGAGCTCCAGCGGCTGACGCAGAATCATGCGCGAGGTCACGCGGGAGAAATACTCGTCCACCGGCTTGTCGTTGATGACGATGTTGCCCTTGCCGGATTTCAGGAACACGCGGGCGACCGAGCTCTTGCGGCGGCCGGTACCGTAGTTGTATTTACCGATCATGCTGGATCCTTACATTTCCAGAGGTTGGGGTTGCTGCGCCGCGTGGTCGTGCCGCGGGCCGGCATACACCTTGAGCTTGCGGAACATGGCGTAACCCAGCGGCCCCTTGGGGAGCATGCCCTTGACCGCCTTTTCCAGGGCGCGGCCGGGGAAGCGCTGCTGCATCTTGCCGAAATTGGTGGTGGAAATGCCGCCCGGGAAGCCGGAGTGCCGATGATAGAGTTTGCTCTCGGCCTTGTCGCCGCTCACCCTGATCTTGTCTGCGTTGATCACGACAATGTAGTCGCCGGTATCGACGTGCGGCGTGTAGATGGTCTTGTGCTTGCCACGCAGACGGTGCGCGATCGCACTCGCCAGACGGCCCAGCACCATGTCCGTGGCATCCACCACGAACCAGTCGCGCTTCACTTCGTGCGCTTTGGCAGAGAAGGTCTTCATCGGAGCAACCGTAATTCGCTGAAAAATGAAAGGGGTGGATTCTATGCCAAGCAGTGGCGCAATGTCAAACACATTCTGGCGCCCGTGTGCCGGACTGGGCACGGCATGCCCGGCCTACAGTTCGAGCACGCCCGGCAGGAATACTTCCGTCACCAGAATGGGCGCATCCTCGCGCCAGAACACCGAGCGCCGGGCCCACAGGCAGGCAGGCGGCGCATCCAGCACGGCGGCCGCGCGCCGGTACAGCGCATGCGCAGGCGTCAGCTTGCGGTAGGCGAGCGGCGTGCGCGCCACGCGCGGATCGGCGAACAGCGCCGCCCCCAGCGGACGGCTGCCGAGGTAGGCCAACGCGCGCCAGGGGCCACGCAGGCTGCGTCCGGGCAGCACGCTGCGGGCAAATATCACCGGCGTGCCGGCACAGCACAGCGTCACCTCGCGCAGCCGGGCGCGCTCGTGCCGCGGCAGACCGAGCAGCCGCGCCTCGTCGGGTTGCGGCCGTGCCCAGCGCAGACGCAGCCCTTCCACGGCAAAGGCGGCGCAGCGCGCCTGCAGCCGCTGCGTCAGCGAACCACGATCCCGCAGCCAGTGCCGGTAGCCGCCGGCGCCGACCGGCGCGGCCAGCCACGGGTCGCGCACACGGGGATGGTGGAAGCGGGTTCTCACGCGGCGGATTATGCCACAAGCCAGCTACACCCTGACGTAGGCCTGTGCTTGGCCCAGCCAGCGCCGCAGGTGCGCCCCGGCTGCGGCCGGGCATGCGCGCAGCAGCCGTTCGGCGACGTCCCGCGCGGCATCGAGCAGATCGGCGTCACGCTCCGGATCGGCAATCCTCAAGAGCGGCACGCCGCTCTGCCGCACGCCGAGGAATTCCCCCGGGCCGCGCAGGGCGAGATCGGCACGCGCGATGGCGAAACCGTCGCCGTTTTCGTAGATGACTTTGAGGCGCTCGCGTGCGGCCTGCGACAGCGGCGCCTGGTAGAGCAGGATGCAGGCGCTCTGCGCGTTGCCGCGGCCCACCCGCCCGCGCAACTGGTGCAGCTGTGCCAGCCCCATGCGCTCGGCGTGCTCGATCACCATCAGGCTGGCGCTGGGCACGTCCACCCCCACCTCAATCACCGTGGTCGCCACCAGCAACTGGATCTCATTGCTGGAGAACGCCTGCATGACCGCCTGCTTGTCGGCGGGCTTCATGCGGCCGTGCACGAGGCCGATTCCCAGTTCCGGCAGCACGGCGGCGAGCTGCTCGTGGGTTGCCAGCGCAGTCTTCAGCTGCAAGGCCTCCGACTCTTCTATGAGCGGGCACACCCAATAGGCCTGGCGCCCCTGCAGGCAGGCTTCGCGCACGCGCACCAGCACCTCCGCGCGGCGCTCCTCGGCCACCAGCTTGGTGGCGACCGGCGTGCGCCCCGGCGGCAGCTCGTCGATCACCGACACGTCCAGATCGGCGTAGTAGCTCATCGCCAGCGTGCGCGGGATGGGGGTGGCACTCATCATCAGCTGGTGCGGTTGCGCGCCCTTCTCACGCAGGGCAAGGCGCTGCTGCACGCCGAAGCGGTGCTGCTCATCGACGATGACGAGCCCCAGGCGGGCGAACGCCACTTCCTGCTGGAACAGGGCATGGGTGCCCACCGCCAGGTGCGCCGCACCGCTCGCCACCGCCTCCCGCACGGCGCGGCGCTCGCCCTTCGACTGGGTGCCGGTGAGCCAGGCGGTCGCAACGCCGAGCGGCGCCAGCCAGTCGTGCAGCTTGCGGTAGTGCTGCTCGGCGAGAATCTCGGTGGGCACCATCACTGCCGCCTGCCAGCCATTCTCGATGGCCTGCAAGGCTGCCAGCGCGGCGACGATGGTCTTGCCGCTGCCGACGTCGCCCTGCAGCAGTCGCTGCATGGGGTGCGGTGCGGCGAGGTCGCGGCTGATGTCTTTCCACACCCGCCGCTGTGCTGCGGTCAGGGCAAACGGCAGCCGGGCGAGCAGCGCCGAAGTGAGCCGGTCTCGCGCGGGCAGGCGGGGCGCGCCCTGTTCGCGCCGACGGGCGTGCTGGCGACGCAGGGACAACTGCTGTGCCAGCAGTTCGTCGAACGCCAGGCGGCGCCAAGCGGCGTGCGCGCGATCCTGCAGGCGCTCCGCTGCAACGCCAGGCGTCGGGTTGTGCAGCAGGCGCAGACTCTCGGCGAAACCGGGCAGACCCAGCGCGGCGTAACAGTCCGCCGGCAGCACTTCATCGAGATCGGCGTGCGCCAGTGCGTGCTGTACCAGCCGACGCAGCACGGCCTGTGACAGCCCGGCGGTGGTCGGGTAGACCGGGGTGAGGGTGTCGGGCAGCGCTTCGTCCTCGCGCACGGCGCGGGTCTGCGGATGCACCATCTCCATGCCGAAGAAGCCGCCGCGCGCCTCGCCCAGCGCACGCACGCGCGTGCCGGGCTGCAGCGCCTTCACCTGGCCGGGATAGAAGTGCAGGAAGCGCAGCACCAGAAGACCGCTGGCATCCCGCAACTGGCAGATCAGGGCGCGGCGCGGGCGGTACTGCACTTCGGCATGGACAATTTCGCCTTCCACCAGCGCCTGCTCGCCGGCGCGCAGGTCGCAGACCGCGATGAGGCGGGTCTCATCCACATAGCGCAGCGGCAGGTGCAGCAGCAGGCCGTTAAGATCGGTGATGCCGAGCTTGCCGAGGCGGCTCAACACCGCTTGGCTGATGCCCTTCAGTTCTGCGAGCGATTGCATTTCAGCCGTATAAGGACACAGGGACCGCCCAAAGCCCGTTTCAGCAGGTTTTACTCAACGCAGCGGAAAAACTTACCGAAGGCTCCGAAGGATGCGCGCGACAGGCTCCGTGTTCTACGTGCTCGCTGTGGCTAGGCATTCAGGACCAGCACGCCGTCCGCTTCCATCAGCGCGCCTCTGGGCAGGCTGGCGACACCCACGGCGGCGCGGGCCGGGTAGGGCTCCTCGAAATACTCGGCCATGATGCTGTTGACCAGGGCAAAGTGGCCAAGATCGGCAAGATAGATGTTGAGCTTGACGATGTCCGCCAGCGAGCCGCCGGCAGCGGTCGCCACCGCGGCCAGGTTGTCGAATACGCGCCGCACCTGGGCATCGATGCCGTCCACCAGCTGCATGGTGTGCGGATCGAGGCCGATCTGCCCGGACAGGTAGACGGTATTGCCCGCCCTGACCGCCTGCACATAGGTGCCGATCGCCTTGGGCGCGTCCTCGGTGCCGATGATTTGTCTTGCCATGTGCATTCCTTGAAGAACCTGGGTTGAAACGGGGATCAGGCAGCGCCCTTGACGCGGCCGATGCGCACCACCATGGGAATCTTGCGCAGGCTGCGCATGAGGCGCGCCAGGTGCTCGCGGTTTTCCACCTGCACGGTGAAATTCATGGTGGTGTAGGCGCTGTCGTCGGATTCCTCCATGCCGACATTGTCGATGTTGGAGCCGGCATCGGCAATGCTGGCGGCGATGCGGGCCAGCACGCCGGGCTGGTTGGCCACCACCAGGCGCAGGCTGACCTTGAATAGGCGCCTGGTGTCGGGATCCCATTCCACGTCCAGCCACTTGTCCGGATCGGCGCGGAACTTGCGGATGGTCGGGCAATCGTGGGTATGGACGATGAGTCCCTTGCCCTTGTTGATGTAGCCCAGGATGGGATCCCCCGGGATGGGCCGGCAGCACTGCGCGAACTGCACCGCCAGGCCTTCCGAGCCGCGGATGGTGATGGTGCCGAGCGGCCTGCCCTCGCGCTCGCCGCCACCCTCCGCCAGCGCCAGCAGCTGGTGCGCCACCATCACGTTGAGACGCTTGCCGAGGCCGAGGTCGGTGAGAATTTCCTGGCGGTCCTTCACGCCGTAATCGCGCACCAGCTTGTCCCAGCGCGCCTGGTCGATGTCGGCGGGGTCGGCGTGCAGCGCGCGCAGTGCCTGGTTGAGCAGGCGCTCGCCCAGCAGCGCGGATTCCTCCGACTTCATGGTCTTGAGGAAATGGCGGATGTGCGAGCGGGCGCGGCCGGTGGTGACATAGTTGAGCCAAGCCGGATTGGGCCGCGAATGCGGCGCGGTAATGATCTCTACGTGGTCGCCGTTGTTGAGCTCGGTTCTGAGCGGCGCCAGCTCGTGGTTGATCTTGACGGCGATGCAACTGTTGCCGATGTCGGAGTGTACGGCATAGGCGAAATCCACCGCGGTGGCACCGCGCGGCAACGCCATGATCTGGCCCTTGGGCGTAAACACGTAGACTTCGTCGGGGAACAGGTCCACCTTGAAGTTCTCCAGGAATTCCAGGGAGTCCGCGCTTTCCGACTGGATTTCCAGCAGGCGCTGCAGCCACTGGTGGGTCTGCTGCTGCAAGGCGGAAAGATCGGTCTCGCTGTTCTTGTACAGCCAGTGCGCCGCCACTCCCGCCTCGGCGATGTTGTGCATGGCGCGGCTGCGGAGCTGCACCTCGATGGGCGTGCCGAACGGGCCGAACAGCGTGGTGTGCAGAGACTGGTAGCCGTTCGCCTTGGGGATGGCGATGTAGTCCTTGAACTTGCCGGGAATGGGCTTGTACAACCCGTGCAGCGCCCCCAGCGCGAGATAGCAGGTGGGCGTGTCCTTGACGATGATGCGGAAGCCGTAGATGTCGTAGACCTGCGAGAAGGTGCCGGTCTTCTCCACCATCTCGCGCACGAAGGTGGGGCCGGTGCGGTTGACGAGGCTGTTGGTCACCAGCGTGGCGATGATCTCGCGCCGCAGCGGATGGCGTTGGATCGCCGCGGCGTGGCCCTCGCGCAGGGGTGCTGGGAAGTAGCCCATCAGATCGTCCGCCAGCGACGGATCGTCCGGCAGATCGGACGCCAACACCTCGTCATAGAGCGCGATCTTGGCGT
>JBBILG010000093.1:0-6791 GCA_037445085.1 Methylobacillus sp. | reverse complement strand
GGCGTCGACGCCGGCCAGCAGGGCCCGGGTGTCGTCCGTCGAGCCGTCGTCGACCACGATCACCTCGGCGACCCACGGCGAGGCGACGATACGCCAGGCTGCACGACTCAAGGTATCGAGTTTTCTGAGCTGGAAAAAGACTTTGCCAGCCTGGATACGGTTGTGCTGGGAGTATCCAAGGATGACTGCATTTCTCACGGCAGCTTCCGCGACAAGCACGGCATTACCGTGCAATTGCTGGCGGACAAGGAACTGCACGCCTGCAAGGCTTATGCTGTCTGGCAGGAAAAGGAAAAGGACGGCGTGAAGAAAATGGGCATCGTGCGCTCCATCTTCGTCATCGACGGTGAAGGGGTGCTGCGCCATGTCCTATATGGGGTCGCCCCGAAGGGGAGCGCCCATGAAATTTTGAATCTGATCAAGGAATTATGATGCATATCGCCATGAACACCGTTGTGTCCCTCACCTACGAACTGCACGATGCCGACGGCAACCTGCTGGAAGCGGCAAACGAGCCGGTGAGCTATCTGCACGGCGGCTACGACGGCATTTTCCCCAAGGTGGAAGAAGAACTGCACGGCAAGCACGTCGGCGCCAGCGTGGAGCTCACCCTGGAACCGATGGACGCTTTTGGCGACTATGACGAGGGGCTGGTGCAGGTCGAGCCGGTCAGCGCCTTCCCGGTGGACACGCTGGAAATCGGCATGCAGTTCGAAGGCGAAGATCCCGACGGCGACGTGGTGCTCTACACGATCACTGACATCGCCGATGGCAAGGTCGTGGTGGACGGCAACCATCCCTGGGCGGGCGAGCGCGTCCGCTTCAAGTGCACGGTCACCGGCATCCGCCCTGCCACCAGGGAGGAGGTCAACCACGGCCATGTGCACGGGCCGGGTGGGCGCCATCATTGAACCCGGGTCCATTGGGACGCGCGATGATGGCGGTCGTGGGCCCGCGCAGCCACTTGTTCAGGGCTTCCCTAATGGATCTCCGGGTTGAATCCCGGAAACCTCGCTTGAACCGCAAGTGGTGCAAGGTTTACAAGAAAAACCAAAGCTTGCCGGGTTGAGCCACGGCACGGGAAGATGGTCGGCTCGCCTCCGCTCGCCCTGTGAATTCCTGGGGGAAGCCCCGCACGAAACCCTTCGGCCGGCCCGGGACGAACGCTCACTGAGCGATTCCGTTCGTGGCGAGCCCGTCGAACCATGAACGGAATCCGCCGGTTCATGGGCTTCCCTTGCGTTTCTCGTGCCTTGGCGGTTGCACTGCCGTTTCTGGGCTGCCACCCGCACGGGTACCGAAAATTGCGCCGGCCTCGTCCGGAGCGCGCCATTCCCCGCCGTCCCCCCGCAGTGCCGTCCGTCATGACACGCGCGCTGCGTGGCGGGCTGGACATCGCCGTCGAAAGCGTACAGTATCGCCGAAGCAATCCAGCGTGCGACTGACCCAGGAAAACCGACCGACCGATTCGCCATGTCCATGCCCACATCGCCGCGCCACCGCCATGTCTCCTGCCGCCGCCGGCACGCGCCCTTGTTGCGGGGGCGGGTGAGCGCGCGGTGAGCGCGCGGCCTCGTTTCCTGGTGGCGGCCGCGCCGGCGGGCTGCTGCTGGCTGGCGGAATAGTTGCGCGGCGGCATGGTGGCGGAGTGCGTGTGCGCGGCCAGCGCCGCCGAGCTGCAGGCAGCGCTGGCCGCCGACAGATGGGATGCGCTGATCGCCGATCTCGATGCGCCGGGGATGGACAGCGAGGCCGTGCTGGGCGAAGTGACGACCGCCCATGCCGGCCTGCCCGTGATCCTGCTGGCTGCGCCCGCAGAGGAGGCGCGGGCCGTCGATCTGCTCCGCCTCGGCATCTGGGATGTCGTCTGCAAGGACCGCCCGGGTCGGCTGCTGCCTTCGCTAAGACGCGCCCTGCGCGCGCAGACCGAGCGCGAGCTCACCCTCATCGCCAGCGTGTTCGAGATGCGCGAGGGCGTCATGGTCACCGACCGCGACAACCGCATCCTGCGCGTCAACCGCGCCTTCACCGAGATCACCGGCTATGCCGAGGCGGAAGTCGTCGGCAGGAATCCGTCCATGCTCCGCTCCGGCCGGCAGGGCCCGGAATTCTACCGCGACATGTGGCAGGCGCTGCGGCGCGATGGCCGCTGGTCCGGCGAGATTCTGAACCGCCACAAGAGCGGCAGAATCTATCCGCAGTGGCTGAGCATCACCGTCATCGACGGCGCGGACCGGGGTGTCAGCCACTATGTCGCCGTCATGGCCGATCTCACCCAGCACAAGGAAGCGGAAAGGGCACTGGCGGCCAACGCGGCCAAATCGGAATTTCTCGCCAACATGAGCCACGAGATCCGCACACCCATGAACGGCGTGGTGGGAATGACCGACATCCTCCTGGAAACCCCGCTCACCCCGGAACAGGGCCGTATGGTGCGCACCATCCGTGATTCCGCCCTGTCGCTGCTGGGCATCCTCGACGACGTCCTCGATTTTTCCAAGATCGAGGCGGGCAAGCTGACGCTGGAGGCGGTGCCGGCCTCGCTGCGCGAGGTCGCCGAGGAGGTGGCGCGCCTGCTGGTGCCGAACGCCGGCGCGCGCGACATCGATTTCCACGTGTATGTCGATCCGGCGCTGCCGCAATGGGTGCTGGCCGATCCGCTGCGCCTGCGCCAGATCATGTACAACCTGCTGGGCAACGCGCTCAAGTTCACCCAAGGCGATGCCGCGCGGCGCGGCAGGGTGGCGTTGCGGGTGGAATCGCCCGCCGGCGGGGGCGGCACCCCGGCCTTCCGGATCCGCGTCATCGACAACGGCATCGGCATCGCGCCGGAGGCGATGGGACGGCTGTTCCGGCCGTTCACCCAGGCCGACGAGAGCACCAGCCGCCGCTTCGGCGGCACCGGCCTGAGGCTCAGCATCACCCGGCGCTTGGTGTCGCTGATGCAGGGCAGCATCGAGGTGCGGAGCGCGCCCGGCGACGGCGCCGAATTCACCGTCACCCTGCCGCTGCAGCAGGCCTATGCCGGGCACCGGCTGCCGGAACTGGTCAGCCTGCAGGGGCTGCGGGTGCTGGCGGTGGTGACGGATGCCATGAGTGCCGAGGTGGTGCAGGCTTATCTGCGCCACGCCGGGGCGCACGTGTGCGTCGAAGCCGATCCGGATGCCGCGTGGGAGCGTCTGCGGCAGCCCGGGCCATGGTCGCTGCTGGTGCTGGAGGCATCCTGGGCCGAGTGGGCCGGGCAGGATGCGGCCTTCGCTTCCTTGCCGTGGGTGCTGCTCGGCCGGCGCGGCAGTCCCGATGAGACCCGTCCGGGCCCCGTGTCCAGGTGCACACGCATCCGCTGCTCTACCGGGAGCTGGTCGATGCCGTTGCCATCGCCGGCGGCAGGCTCACCGTGCCGGAACTGGTCGACAGGAGCGAGCGCCGCCGGCATCCGCGCAACGCCCCGCCCACCGTGCAGCAGGCCGCGGCGGCCGGCCGGCTGGTGCTGGTGGCGGAAGACAACGAGACCAACCGTGAAATCATCCGGCAGCAACTGCGGCTGCTCGGCTACGCCTCGGAAGCCGTCGGGGACGGCAGGAGTGCGCTGGAACGCTGGCGCAGCGGTCGCTATGCCATGCTGTTCACCGACTACCACATGCCCGGCATGGACGGTTTCCGGTTGACCGCCGCCATCCGCGCCGAAGAGCCGCCCGGCACGCATTTTCCCATCGTGGCGGTCACCGCCAACGCGCTGAAAGGCGAGGAGGAGCGCTGCCTTACCGCCGGCATGGACGGCTATCTGACCAAGCCGGTGCGGCTGGACGAGCTGGGCCGTGTGATGGCGCGCTGGCTGCCGTCCACCGCGGCGCTGCCGCAGCCCGGCGAGGCGGCTGCGGCAGCGGTGGACGCCGCCGCCCCGCCGACCTGGGACAGGCAGGCGTTGACGCGCCTGGTGGGGGAGCAGCCCGGCCTGCACCGCAGCCTATTGGCCAGGTTCCTCAGCCACGCCGAGCAGCAGGTGGCCTCCATCGCCGAGGCCGCCGTCAGCGGCGAAGCCGCGCTGGCGGGGGAAATCGCGCACAAGCTCAAGTCAGCGGCGCGCGGCGTGGGCGCCATGGCGCTGGGGGCGGTTTGCCAGGACATCGAGCGTGCGGGGCGCCAGCAGGACATCGAGCAGGTGCGCCGCCTGTACCCGCTGCTGGAGCAGGCCCATGCCGGCTTCCTGGGTTGCGTGCATGAAGCGGGCGTAACATGAACGCGCGCAGCCTGCCGCCGTGAGCTGCCGTCTGCTGTTGGTGGATGACGACGACTTCATCCTCGCCCTGATGGAGGCCGGCCTCACTCCGCTCGGCTACCGGGTGGACCGGGCTGCTGACGGCACGCAGGCCTGGGAACGGCTGACTGCCGCACCCGAAGCCTACGACCTCATGCTGCTGGACAAGCACATGCCGCGCATGGACGGTCTTAGCCTGCTGCGCAAGCTCAAGGCGGATGTGCGTCTCGCCCAGTTGCCGGTGGTGATGCTGACCGGCGACAACCGTCCCGGGGACGTGGCCGAGGGGCTGGCGGCCGGCGCCTACTACTACCTGGTCAAGCCGGCCACGGTGAGGATCGTCGATACCATCATCCGCAACGCGCTGGAAGATGCTCGCCGCAACCGCGAGCTGCGCGACATCGTCAGCCGTCAGGAAGGCGGCAGCAGCCTGCTGCGCCGCGGCGAATTCGAATACCGCACCCTGCAGCAAGCGCGCAGCCTGGCGCTGCTGCTGGCCAGCGCCAGCGGCCGTCCCGAACGCACCATCAACGGCTACGCGGAGTTGCTGGTCAATGCCGTGGAGCACGGCAATCTCGGCATCGGCTACGCCGAGAAAAGCGCCCTGCTGGCCGCCGGCACCTGGGTGCAGGAGATGGAGCGGCGCCTCGCCCAGCCCGAGTATGCGGCGCGCCGTGTCGAGGTGGTGGCGGAAAGGGACGCGCGGCGCTTCACCGTCACCATCACCGACCAGGGCGAGGGTTTCGACTGGAGCCGCTACCTCGATTTCCAGCCGGAACGCGCCTTCGACCTCAACGGGCGCGGCATCGCCATGTCGCGTACGTTCAGCTTCGATCGCGTCGAATACCTGGACAGGGGCAACCGCGTCGTCGCCACCGTACTATACTGACGCCCCATGTACGACGACAACCGCACCCTGCTGCGGCGCAGCCTCGCCGCCGTCTGGCATCCCTGCACGCAGATGAAGCAGCATGAGCGCCTGCCGCTGGTCCCGATCTCGCACGGCAGCGGTGTCTGGCTCCACGACTTCGACGGCAACCGCTATCTGGACGCGGTCAGCTCCTGGTGGGTGAACCTGTTCGGCCATGCCAATCCGCGTATCAATGCCGCCCTCAGGGATCAGCTGGAACGGCTCGAACACGTCATGCTGGCCGGCTTCACCCACCGGCCGGTGGTGGAACTGTCCGAGCGGCTGGCCGCGCTCACCGGGCTGGGGCACGCCTTCTACGGCTCGGACGGGGCCTCGGCGACGGAAATCGCGCTGAAGATGAGCTTCCATTACTGGCGCAACTGCGGCCGCCCGCACAAGACTCGCTTCGTCAGTCTGGCCGGCGGCTACCATGGGGAAACCGTGGGCGCGCTGTCGGTCACCGACGTGGCGCTGTTCAAGGATACCTACGCACCCCTGCTGCGCAGCAGCGCGCAGGTGCCCAGTCCCGACTGGCGCCTGGCGGAGCCGGGCGAATCGGCCGAGGATTGTGCGCTGCGCTGCGCTGCGGCGCTGGAGGCGCATCTGGCGGAACACCACGAGGAGACCGCCGCCTTCATCGTCGAGCCGCTGGTGCAGGGAGCGGCCGGCATGGCGATGTATCACGCCGCCTACCTGCGGCGCGCGAGAGCGCTGTGCGACCGCTACCGGGTGCACCTGATCGCCGACGAGATCGCCGTCGGCTTCGGCCGCACCGGCACCCTGTTCGCCTGCGAGCAGGCCGGCATCCGTCCCGACTTCATGTGTCTGTCCAAGGGCATCACCGGCGGCTACCTGCCGCTCTCGGTAGTGCTGACCACCGAGGCGGTGTATGCCGCCTTCTACGACGACGCGCTGACGCGCGGCTTCCTGCACTCGCACAGCTACACCGGCAACGCGCTGGCCTGCCGGGCAGCACTGGTCACGCTGGACATCTTCGCCGAGGACGCCGTACTGGAAGCAAACCGGCACAGGATGGAGCTGATGAACGCGGAACTGGAATCCTTGTGGGACATGCCGATACGCAACCTGCGCCAGACCGGCATGATCTGGGCGTTCGAGGTCGCCGGCGCCGCGCCGGATTTCGCCGGCCGCTTTTACGCAAGCGCGTTGCGGCAGGGCCTGCTGCTGCGGCCGATCGGCGCCACCGTCTATTTCATGCCGCCCTATGTCATCGACGCCGGGGAAATCCGCCTGCTGGTGCAGGGCACCCGTGCCGCGCTGCAAGAGGCCGTGTCCCGTCCAGGAACTGCCTGAGGGCGCGCCATGCCGGAACTATGCGGCGGGCAAAACCCGGGAAAATGCGCAAGCTTGGAGGAGTTTCCAGGCCGGATGGAAGGGCTCTGGTGGGGAGGGGGAGCCGAATGATCCCTCGAAATCCAAGTAATTAGCGGTTGTCTGGAATTACAGTTTTTCTTATACCGTCATTTATACCGTCAAAACTCGGAGGTTCCATACTTTCCGATCGTTGCTGATGGCTTGCTGAAGCCGTTAGGTGGGTAGGTGTCGGCGCGCATTGAATTTTGACCACCCGTGCTCGTTGAATATTGACCAGGGGCTGTAGCC
>JBBILG010000092.1:0-6808 GCA_037445085.1 Methylobacillus sp. | reverse complement strand
TCAAGGGCACCGGCAACATGGAAATCCACCTCGACCGGCGCATGGCGGAAAAGCGGGTCTACCCCGCCATCAACGTCAACCGCTCCGGCACGCGCAAGGAAGAACTGCTGATCGAGGCCTCCATCCTGCAGAAGATCTGGGTGCTGCGGAAACTGCTCTATCCCATGGATGACATGGAAGCGATGGAATTCCTCAGCGACAAGATCCGGGCCACCAAGACCAACACGGATTTCTTCGATTCGATGCGGCGGGGCTGAAGGCAGGTGGCGGAAGGCGGTGCTCCGCCCGGCTCAACCCGTCAATCCGCGATTGGCCAGGGCCGGGATCCCCGCCGAGGCCCCTTCCGCCGACACTTGGGGCATAGCCGTCATCGCGAGCGAAGCGTGGCGATCTTTACAAGGCGTCTAGGGCTGCTGGATTGCCGCGTCGCTACGCTCCTCGCAATGACGCCCAGGGCGGGGTTTCGTTATGGAATTCCGCACTTCCGTGACAGGCTGACATCACACCGAATCGAGTCAGCCGCCCCGTCGCGCGCCCCCAGACTCAGGACCCCGGGCCCAGTATCCGTTCGATGTCGGAATTTTTGACAGGCAGGGCCAGCGCTGCGTCGATGCGGAAACGCTGGCGCAAGCGGTCGAGCGCGTGCTGGTGGGCCGTTTCGTACAGCACCAGCACTTTCACCTCCTTCAGGGACTGGGCCGCCGCCAGCAGCGATTCCAGGTTGCTGACCCGGTCGCGGAAATCCGGCTGGAAGTAGAAGTCCGCGACGATCACCGCCGGCTTTTCCCGGCGCAGGAAGGCGATCGCCTTGCGCGCGGAGAATTCCGTGTGCACGCGGTAGTCCAGACTCTCGTAGAGGGGCCGCAGGTTGGGGTAGCCGAGCAGTTCGACGAGGGAAAGCAGCAGGGGCCGGGTGGGTGCGACGGCCGCCGGGATCATGTCTGGGGGAAATGCCAAAACGAAAAAGGCGGCCTGAGGGCCGCCTTTTCGCGCAAGTCCGTGACTGTCAAAGTTTCCGACGGCGGCGGGACAGCGCCAACCCGGTCAAGGCGATACCCAGCAGACCCAGAGTGCCCGGCTCGGGGATGGTGATGGGCTGGGAAGTGATGGTCACCGCGAACTGGGCGGTGGTGTTCTGACGTTCCGGGGTCATGAAGCCCAGGCAGGGAGCGGTGGCGCCGGCCGCGCCGCAAGCCGCTGCGGGCAGGGGGTTGAAGCCGCCGGTCCGCTCGAAGAAGCTGAGGAAGTAAGTGCGAATCGTGGCGGGTGCATCGGGATCAGGGAACTGGAACGCAAAGTTCAGGGCCTGCTTGTCGATGACGAAAATGTCAGCGCAGCCGTTGACATTCACACCGCTGTTATTTGGGGCGCCATTGGCGCAGGGGTTAGCGGCATTGGGAGTTTCCTCGAAGTTGATCGCGAAAGTGACCGGACCAATGGGACCCGCGGTCGAACCGGCCGGAATCACAGGCGTCAGATAAAGGGTCGAGAGGATGGTGACGGAATCGAGGCTGGTACCGGTGATGGGCTGGTTGAGGTGGGTGATGCGGACGTTGTCGGCACCCGCCCCGTTGGTGAACACGGGGGTGGAGAGGTAGGGGCTGCCACTCGTACCGCCATTGGTGATGTCGAGCCCGCTTCGACCGAAGCCGGTTGAGGTGCCCCAGCGCAGGCTCTGATCATTGATGATGTCCACGTCCGCAGGCTGCACCGTGGTGGTATTGAAACGGGTCCAGGTTCCCACCGTCCATTGCGTAATCATGGTGGCCTGGGCCATCGGCGCCAACAAAGCGGCCGCGAACGCTGCGGTTAGAAGGGTCTTTTTCATGATGGAACTCCTCGCATGGGGTCTGTAAAACTAGCGAGCATAATCAAGCAAATCCCATGCCACTCAATAAGACCTATAAAAATCATGGGGTTGAAAACGCACTGCGGAAGCAACCCGCATTTCTGTAAATAATTTCGACACTCCCGGCACCCAAGCCCGGCGGACCACCATGGGGTGTCACCCCCCCAGCTTCTTCCACAACGCCTCCGCCTCAGCCCGCTCCGGGAACGCCTGCGCCTTGCCCAGCAGATTGCGCAGCAGGCCCCGCGCGTCGTTCTTCGCGCCGCTGCGCTCCAGGGCGACCGCAAGGTGGTAGGCGACCTGGGGATGCTCCGGCAGAGCGGCGTGGGCCTGGCGCAGCAGGGGCAGGCCCTCGCCGTGCTGGCCGCGTTCCACCAGCATCCAGCCCAGGGTGTCGGCGATCAGGGGGTTGCCGGGGGCCAGCTTGTGGGCGCGCCGGGCAAAATCAAGCGCCCGCGCGTCACCCATGCGGGCATACAGAATCGCCAGGTTGTTGAGCACGTTGGGCAACTCGGGGCGCAGGCGCTGGATTTCCTCGAAACGTTCCCGCGCCAGGGGGTACTGCGCCTCCGCCATGGCGCTTTCGGCGCGGTAGATGCGCACCGGGATGTCGCCGGGACGGCGCGCCAGCCAGGCTTCCAGGGCCTGTTCCGCCTCCGCCTTGCGCCCGGCCAGGACCAGGGCGCGATGCAGGTTGACGACGGCGGTGCCGCCGCCGTTCTTGTCGATGCCCTTGCGGTAGGCGTCAATGGCCGCTGTGTAGCGGTTCTGCGCCAGCATTGCGTCGCCCTCGTAGACGTGGCCCACCGCCTCGGCGGGACGCTGCGCCTGGATGCGGCGCGCCGTCTCCTGGGCGGCGTTGTACTTGCGGTCGGAAAGGTCCAGGGCGATCAGCGCGGTTTGCGCCTCCAGGTAGTCGGGCTGCAGCTTGAGGGCGCGGCCGAGGGCGAAGCGCGCGCCTTCGCGGTTGGAGTTCACCGCCAACTGGAGTTGGGCGTAGCGCAACTGGGCGGAAGGCGAGTTGGGCAGCACCACCGTGGCGAGGCGATGGGTGGTGGCCAGGGCGTTCTCCTTCTCGCCGGCGGCGAGCTGCACCTCCGCCAGCAGGGCCAGGGCCTCGGGCGAATCCGCCTTCAGCTTCTCCGCGTGGCGCGCCCACTCCAGCGCCTTGTAGGCCTGGCCCTGGGCGAGCAGGTGGCGGCTGAGTTCCATGGCGGGCGCGAGCTCGCCGGGATGCGCCTTGGTCATCTGCTCCAGGATGCGCTGGCGCTCCTTCGCGTCGCCTTCCTGGCCGGCGATGCCCGCCAGCATGAGTTGCGCCTCCATATGTTTGGGATTGTCGTCCAGCACGTTCTTCACATGCGCCCGCGCGGCGGCCGGCTTGCCCTCGAAGAGATCGATGCGGGCGAGGTTGAGTGCGGCGCCGGCGTCCTTGGGCGCGGCGCGCAGGCGGGCTTCGAGGATGCGGCGGGCGCCGGCCACATCCTTCTTGTCGAACAGGGCCTGGGCTTGCAGCACCGGGGTTTCCACCCGGTTCGGCCAGCGCTTGTCGACGTCCGCCAGCACGGCGAGGGCCGCGTCGTATTCGCGCGCGGCCAGGTGCGCCTGCGCCAGGGTGTAGTGCGCGTGCAGGTGATCGGGGGCGAGTTCGACGGCCTGGCGCAGGTGGGACTTGGCGCCGGCGTGGTCACCGCCGGCGAGGAGGATGCGGGCCAGGGCGATGCGGGCATCCGTGGACTTCGGATTGACCGCCAGGGCCTGCTCGAAATAGCGGCGGGCGAGCTGCGGCCGGTTCAGTTGCAGGTTGGCGCCGCCGGCCAGCAGCAGGGCGTTGTCGTCCCGGCTGCCTTCGCGCAGCAGCGGCGACAGGGTCTCCAGGGCGTCCAGGTTGCGCTGCATGCGAATCTGCGAGTTGGCGACCAGCTTGCGGATGTGCGCATCCTCGGGGTTGGCCCTGAGGTAGAACGACAGCCCGCGCCAGGCTTCCTCGAAGCGGCCGAGCTGGTAGGCGGAGCGGCCGTAGAGGGCCAGGCTGGGCAGATGCTGGGGCATTTCCTTGAGCGCCTGGGCGGCGGCGTTGAGCGCGGCCTCGTAGTTGCGCTGGCCGAACTCCAGCATCGCGCGCAGGGAATGGGTCAGGGGGCTGTCGGGGTAGTCCTTGCCCAGGCGGGCGATTTCAGCGCGGGCGGGCTCGACCCGGCCTTGCAGGTACACCACCAGGGCATGGCCGGCCAATGCTGGCAGGGAATCGCCGTCCAGCTTGATGGCCTCGGCATACTGCTTTTCCGCCTCGGCCAGGTTGCCCAGGCCGTATTCCATGTGGCCGAACTCGACGCGGGTGCGCGCGTTGTTCGGGTTCAGCGCCAGGGCCTTGGCGTAGAGGGCGCGGGCCGCCGCGGCCCCCTCGCGGATGCGCGCGCAGCGCGCCAGGCCCCAGTAGGCGGAGGCCAGATTGGCATCCAGGTTGAGGGCCTCCTTGTATTGCGTGCAGGCCAGTTCGACCTGGCCGAGGCCGAGCTGCGCGTCGGCATGCATGCGCAGCAGGTCGGCGCGCTTTCCCAGGGTCTTCATGGCGGCCGGACTGACCAGCTCCAGCACGCGCTTGTAGTCGTGGCTGAGCAGCAGGGCTTCGCCCAGGGCGGGGCCGACCCGCTCCTCGTCCAGGCCGAGCTGGCGCGCCTGCAACAACTCCTTTTCCGCCGCCCGTCCGAGTTCCTGCTTCAGGTACAACTCGGCCAGGGCGAAGCGCGCCTGGGCGTCCTGCGGGTTCTTCTGCAGGGCATTCTTGAGCTCGATGACGGCGGCGCTCAGCTTGCCCTGCGCCGCCTGGGCCTGGGCTTGCTCGGCGGGGGCGCCGGTGTTTTCGCCGCTATCGGAACAGCCGAGCTGGGTCAGGCCGAGTAACAGGGCAACAAGCAGTCGGGCAGGTTGGGACATCGCGATCTCTCGGGTGGGTTGCCAGTCTGATGAAACAGGACTGGAAATATACCAGTGGATACCCCCATTAAACCTTGGCATGTCATTCCGGAGCAGGCCGAAATCCATAAAAATCAACCACCTGGACACCGGCCTGCGCCGGTGTGAAGGGTTGTTGGAGGCACCCCTGTGACACCATTCTCGAAATTAACCACTAATTTGAGAGTGGTAATCCTTGATCGAAAGGTGCGTCATGAAACGTCCGGCTATTCTCGCCGTCCTCGCAATGATGGGGTTCCTGGTTGGCGGATCGGCTGTCGCCGCCGCATCCGCGCCGCCGGCCATGCAGAAGCAGGTCACCCAGCAGGGCGGCTTCGTGCTTTACCTCCCGGCGGGCTGGAAGGCGGAGGAAGGCCGCGACCGGAATCTGCAGATGCTGCGCGTCGCCGATTCCGCGCTGCGCTACAAGGTGGCCCTGCAGCTCGGCAGCGCGGCGGGCGCCGACCTGATGGGCCTGGCGCGCCGGCAGGTGGCGCAGATCGCTCAGCTCTATCCCGACCTCGCCCTCAGCAATCTGCGGGTGTCGCGGGCGGGCGACCGCCTGAGGTTCGACGGTGCCTTTGGCGACGGCAAGGGGGGACGCCGGGAGATGCGGGCCTGGCTGAGCCTGCGCGACGGCCAATTCCACTACTCCACCATCTCGGCGCCGCAGGGTCAGCTGGAGGATATCAAGCCGACCCTGCTCACCATCCTGGCCAACGTGCGCGCCATGAAGGCCGCGCAAGCCGCTGGCGCAGGCGAGCGCGCCGCCCTGCCGCCGCTGAAACCGCATCGCCTGTCCGACGGCTCCGCCAGCTTCCAGATTCCGAGCGGCTGGCGGGTCAGGGAACTGGGCAAGGGCCAGTTCATCGCCAGCGACCCGGCGGGCAGCCCCAGCTTCATGGTGGCCAGCGCCGACGTGATCACGCCGAACCTGGGCGTGCGCGTGCCCGGCGTGCCCATTTCGCCCTACCTGCCCCCGGACCAGGCCTGGCGCTTCCTCTCCGGCACCCAGGGACTGGCCAGCAACATGAAGTTCCTCGAGGTGAACCCGCGTCCACAGATCGCCGCGCAGGTGGCCCAGGTCTATACCGCGGGACCGGTGCAGGTGGCCGATTTCCTCTATCACTGCGATACCCGCGAGGGACCGACCAAGGGTTACACCCTGGGCATCAGCTTCGGCTCGCGGCTGGATACCAACTGGAACTTCCGCCACATCACCGTGGCGGCGCCGCGCGACCGCTTTGTCGACTACGCGCCATTGTTCGGCGCCATGCTCGGTTCCTATGCGCTGGACGAGGCTTGGGTGAGCAATTACGTCAAGCAGGGCATGGAACGGCTCAGGCAGATGGAGCGGGAGACCGCCCGCAAGGTGGCGGACAATGCTCGCGACGTGCGCGAGATGATGCAGGCGGCCTACGACGAGCGCCAGAGGAGCCAGGACTACCTGGACTACAAGCGCACCCAGAGCATCCGCGGCGAGCAGGACTGGATCTCGTCGATGGAGGGCGGCACGGTGTACCACACCGACAGCTGGGGCACGCGCAACACCACGACCGGCGAAACCTGGGAGGGCCAGCCCTACGACTACGTGCGCTTCACGGGCCGCAACCCCAGGCACAACGAGGACATGACCCCCATCGACAGCCGCGAGTTGTGGGAGAAGCATCGGCGCTGAGGCAGGGCGCGCCTTTCCATTCGGGACATTGCTCGGCGTCCGCTCGGCCCCCCCCTGGACCCCGGCCTGCGCCGGGGTGACGGCCTAGCCGGGCGTGCGCCGCAACCAGTGGCGGCGTCCTCCATGTCGGCGCGCCTTGTCCAGCCGGCGGGTCGATCAGGCCGCCTGCTTCGCCGCCTTCTCGGCGAGCAGCGCCAGGGCTTCCTGGAGGGTGATCTCGTCCGGCCTGCGCTCCTTGGGGATGGAGGCCATCAGCTTGCCGTGCTGGACGTAGGGGCCGAAGCGGCCGGACTTGAACTGCACCGGCTTGCCGTCGGCGGGATGGG
>JBBILG010000091.1:0-6893 GCA_037445085.1 Methylobacillus sp. | reverse complement strand
CGCCAGCGGCGGGCGCGCCATGCTGGAAGCAGCGCGTGCGGCGGTGGACGCTGCCCCGGAGCGGCCGCTGCTGATTGCCGTGACCGTGCTCACCAGCATGGACCAGGGCGCGCTCCACGAAGTCGGCGTAGCGGGCAGCCTGCAGGAGCAGGTGCTGCGCCTGGCCGGCCTCGCCCATGGCGCTGGACTGGACGGCGTGGTCTGCTCCGCCCGGGAAGCCGCCTTGCTGCGCGCACGACTCGGCGGGGAATTCTGCCTCGTCACCCCCGGCATCCGCCCCGCCAGCACCGCCGTCGATGACCAGTCACGCGTGCTGACCCCGTCCGCCGCCCTGCGGGAGGGCGCGAGCCAGCTGGTCATCGGCCGCCCCATCACACGGGCAGCCGATCCCCTGCGCGCCCTGCAGGCCATCCACGAGGAAATCTGCACCGCATCCCCACCTGACCGGGTCAATTGATCCTCCGTCTGGTAGCTGATAGCGTATCGCACTGTCGGGCAGTTCCGCCCGGCCACACGCCCGCCCTATCGTCCCCGGGAGATGATCCATCATGAAAAAGCTGCTGCTGACCCTCGCATCCGCCCTGATACTGGCCCTGCCGGCATGGGCAGCCATCGACATCAACAACGCGACACAGACCGAACTGGAGCAGATCAATGGCATCGGCCCGAAGAAGGCCCAGGCCATCATCGACTACCGCAAGCAGCACGGTGCCTTCAAGACCGTCAACGACCTGGAAAAGGTGCCCGGCATCGGCCCGGCCACCATGGAAAGGATCAGGAAGGACATCACCGTGGGCAATCCCAGGGCTGCGGCTGCCGGCAAGACCACCGAGCGCAAGCAGACCCGCGAAGGCGCCGCCGAAAAAATCGCCAAGGACAAAAGCGGCAGGCCCTGAACCGGCTCCGCTCCGGCAGCAAGCCCTGCCCGGGGCCTTGCTGCCGTCCGCTACTTCACCCGCATGCCGGGCTGCGCGCCCGCGTCCGGCGACAGGATGAACGGCCCGCCGCGCTCGTCGCCGGCCGCCAGCACCATGCCTTCGGACAGGCCGAATTTCATCTTGCGCGGCGCCAGATTGGCCACCAGTAAGGTGAGCCTGCCCTTGAGCGCCTCCGGGTCATAGGCGGACTTGATGCCGGCGAACACCTGGCGGGGCTTGTTCTCGCCGACGTCCAGGGAGAGTCTCAGCAGTTTGTCCGCCCCTTCCACGTGGGACGCCTCGACGATGCGGGCGACGCGCAGATCCACCCTGGAAAAATCGTCGATGCCGATGTAGGGTTCCCAGCCCGACCCGGCCGCGGCGGCGGCCTGGGCGGCATGCTGCTGGTGCCCGGCATGGCGCTGCTCCGAATGCGGCTGCGGCGCCTGCAGGGATTCCCTGTTGGCCTCGACCATGGCCTCGATCTGCCGGTGGTCGAGGCGGACGATGAGGTGCCGGTAAGGCTGGATGGCATGTCCGTCGGGTAGTCCCGCGGTGACGTCGCGCCAGGCGAGCGGCGCGATGTCGAGAAAACCTTCCACGGCACGCGCGAGTGCCGGCAGCACCGGCTTGAGATAAAGCGTGAGCAGACGGAACATTTCCAGCGCGTCGGAGCACACGGCGTGCAGCGCGGCCTCCCGGCCTTGCTGCCTGGCCATGTCCCATGGCGCCGCTTCGGCGACGAAGGCGTTGGCCCTGTCGGCCAGCGCCATGATTTCGCGCAGCGCCCGCGCATAATCGCGGCTGGCATAGCATTCGGCGATGCCGTCGGCCGCCGCACGCAGTTCATCAATGACCGCGGAATCGGAGGCGGCGAGGAGCTTCCCGTCGAAGCGATTGGTGATGAAGCCGGCAGTGCGGCTGGCGATGTTGACGTACTTGCCCACCAGGTCGGCATTCACCCGCGCGACGAAATCCTCCAGATTGAGGTCGATGTCCTCCATGGAGCCGTTCAGCTTGGCCGCGTAGTAATAGCGCAGGTACTCCGGGTTCTTGACGTGTTCGAGATAACTGCGCGCGGTGATGAAGGTGCCGCGCGACTTGGACATTTTCTCGCCGTTCACGGTGAGAAAGCCGTGGGCGAAAATCCGCGTCGGCGTGCGGTAGCCGGCGTATTCCAGCGTGGCCGGCCAGAACAGCGCGTGGAAATAGAGGATGTCCTTGCCGATGAAGTGGTACAGCTCGGTCCGGCTGCCCTTCTTCCAGTATTCGTCGAAATCCAGCCCGGCCTTGGCGCACAGGTTTCTGAAGCTCGCCATATAACCGATGGGGGCATCCAGCCACACGTAGAAATACTTGCCCGGCGCATCGGGAATCTCGAAGCCGAAATACGGCGCGTCGCGCGAGATGTCCCAGTCCGATAGGCCGGCGGCGAACCACTCGCCCATCTTGTTGGCGGCTTCTTCCTGCAGGTGGCCGGCACGCGTCCAGTCGCGCAGGAACGCCTCGCACTCGGACAGCCTGAAAAAAGAGTGCTCGGTCTCGCGGCGCTCCGGCGCGGCCCCTGACACGGCGGAATACGGGTTGATCAGCTCGGTGGGGCTGTAGGTGGCGCCGCAGGCCTCGCAGGAGTCGCCGTACTGATCCCTGGCATGACATCTGGGGCACTCGCCCTTGATGAAGCGATCCGGCAAAAACATGTTCTTGACCGGGTCGTAATACTGCTCGATGGTGCGCACGGCGATCTTGCCGCCGGCCTTGAGGGCGTGGTAGATGGCGCAGGCCAGCTCGCGGTTTTCCGGAGAGTTGGTGGAGTGGTAGTTATCGAATTCGACCAGGAAGTCGGCGAAATCGCGGCGGTGCTCGGCGTGCACCCTGGCGATCAGCGCCTCGGGCGTGATGCCCTCTTTTTCCGCGCGCAGCATGATGGGCGTGCCGTGGGTGTCGTCCGCACACACGTAATGGCACACGTGCCCTTGCATCTTGTGGAAACGCACCCATATGTCGGTCTGGATGTACTCGACCAGGTGGCCGAGGTGTATGCTGCCGTTGGCATAAGGCAAGGCGGAAGTGACCAGGATTTTGCGCGTCATGGGTGGCTGCGGCAGATGGAAAAAGATCACGATTTTAGCAAATGACGTGCCCTTGCACATGCGCTAAAATTACCCAAACCTTTTACTCAGGAATTCGCCACGCATGTCGCTCTCGGAACTGCAGGTGCAGACTGCCCTGCGCGAACTCATCGATCCCAATACCGGCAAGGATTTCATCTCCGCCAAGGCGGCCCGCAACATCCGCATCGACGGCAGCAATATCGCCCTGGACATCGTGCTGGGCTACCCGGCCCGGACGGTCATGGGCGACATCCGCGCCATGGTGGAAGAAAAGCTCAAGAGTCTGCCCGGGGCGGGCAGCGTGTTCGCCAACGTCAGCAGCAGGATCGTCGCCCATGCGGTGCAACGCGGCGTCTCCCTCGTCCCCGGCGTGAGGAACATCGTCGCCGTCGCCTCCGGCAAGGGCGGCGTGGGCAAGTCCACCACCGCGGTCAACCTCGCCTTGGCGCTGGCCGCCGAAGGTGCGCGCACCGGCATCCTGGATGCCGATATCTACGGGCCGTCACAGCCGCAGATGCTGGGCATCAGCGCACGCCCCGAGAGCCGTGACGGCAAGAGCATGGAACCGCTGGAACGCTTCGGTGTGCAGGCCATGTCCATCGGCTTCCTCATCGACACGGACACCCCCATGGTATGGCGCGGCCCCATGGTTACCGGCGCGCTCGAACAACTGCTGCGCGAGACCAACTGGCGCGACCTCGACTACCTGGTGGTCGATCTGCCGCCCGGCACCGGCGACATCCAGTTGACGCTGTCGCAGAAGGTGCCGGTCACCGGCGCCGTCATCGTCACCACGCCGCAGGACATCGCCCTGCTCGACGCGCGCAAGGGCCTCAAGATGTTCGAGAAAGTGGGCGTGGCCATCATCGGCATCGTGGAGAACATGAGCACGCACGTCTGTAGCCAATGCGGCCATGAGGAACACATTTTCGGCGCCGGCGGCGCGCAACGCATGTGCCAGGACTACGGCGTCGAACTGCTGGGCGCGCTACCGCTCGACATCCGCATCCGCGAACAGGCCGACGGCGGCACGCCCACCGTGGTGGCCGAGCCGGACGGCAGGATCGCCGCGGAATACCGCAGGATCGCCCGCCGCGTCGCGGTAAAACTGTCGGAAATGGCGCTGGACCACAGCAGCAAGTTCCCCAACATCGTGATCCAGAACACCTGATGCAGCGCATCCGCAGGCGCTGCGCGGCGGGTGTGGCATGAACGCGCCCGGCCCCATCGGCATCTTCGATTCCGGCCTGGGCGGACTGGTGATGACGCGCGCCTTCCGCGCCGCCCTGCCACAACACGATTTCATCTACCTGGGCGACACCCTGCACGTGCCCTACGGGCCGCGCTCGGCCGGCGCCATTTTCGGCTACACCCAGCGGGCGGTGGAGGCGCTGTTCGCGCTGGGCTGCCCGCTCGTCATCATCGCCTGCAACACCGCCAGCGCCAATGCGCTGCGCCGCCTGCAGCGGGAATATCTGCCGCGGCACTACCCGGACCGGCGCGTGCTGGGCGTGATCGTGCCCACCATCGAGGCCGCCGTCGCCACCGGTCATACCCGCATCGGCCTCATTGGCACCGCCTTCACCATCCGCTCGCGCACCTACGAGGAGGAACTGGCCAAGCTCAACCCGGTCATCCGCCTCGCCGCGCTGGCCACGCCGCTGCTGGTGCCGCTGGCGGAAAACGCCGGCCTGCGCTATGCGCGGCCGGTGCTGGAGGACTATCTCGGGGAACTGCTGCGGCAGGAAATCGACAGCCTCATCCTCGGCTGCACCCACTACCCGCTGTTCCGCCCGCTGCTGGAGGAATTGCTGCCGCGGGGCGTGGATCTCATCACGCAAAACGAGGTGGTGCCGCCCAGGCTGGTGGATTATCTGCGTCGCCACCCGGAAATTGACCGGCGGGTGAGCCGGCATGGCCGGCTGCGCGCGCTGCTGAGCGATGTCACTGCCAGCTACCGGCATACCGGTGTCGAACTGCTGGGCGAATCCGTCGCATTCGAGAAAATCGACCTGCACGGCCAGGGCTGACCGCCGGAGCGGCACGCGGCACCGGGATCGCTGCGGGAGTGCCTCCCCTACACCGCCACCGGCGCCTTGATGGCCGGGTGCGGGTCATAGCCTTGCAGCGTGAAATCCTCGTAGCGGAAGCCGAAAATGTCGCGGACCGCGGAGTTGAGGCGCATGGTCGGCAGCGGCCGCGGCGTGCGCGACAATTGCTCGCGCACCTGCTCCAGGTGGTTGAGGTAGAGGTGGGCATCGCCCAGGGTGTGCACGAAATCGCCCGGCGCGAGATCGCACACCTGCGCCACCATCATGGTGAGCAGGGCGTAGGAGGCCATATTGAACGGCACGCCAAGGAAGATGTCGGCACTGCGCTGGTAGAGCTGGCAGGAGAGACGCCCATCCGCCACGTAGAACTGGAAGAAGGCGTGGCAGGGCGGCAGCTTCATCCTGTCGATTTCCGCCACGTTCCAGGCGGACACGATCAGCCGGCGCGAGTCCGGGTTCTTCCTGATCATGTCCACCGCCCGCGCGATCTGGTCGATGTGGCCGCCGTCCGGCGTCGGCCAGGAACGCCACTGCGCGCCGTACACCGGGCCGAGTTCGCCGTTCTCGTCGGCCCACTCATCCCAGATGGTGACGCCATTGTCCTTGAGGTAACGGATGTTGGTGCTGCCCTGCAGGAACCACAGCAGTTCGTGAATGACGGACTTGAGGTGGACTTTCTTTGTCGTCAGCAGCGGGAACCCCTGCGCCAGGTCGAAGCGCATCTGGTAGCCGAATACCGACAGCGTGCCGGTGCCCGTGCGGTCTGCCTTGCGGTGGCCGTGCGCCAGCACGTGGCGCATGAGATCGTGGTATTGCTGCATGGGACTCACTCCTGTTTCCGGATTCCGGGGCGCCACAGGCGAACCCGGAATCCGGGATCACGCCGTCTTTTCCGCGATGTAGCGCTTGACCGCATCGACGTCGGCGTCCATCACCTCATAGCGCTGCGGCAGGTCTTCCAGGCCAACCAGATCGGCCGGGCGTTCCGGCACGCGGCCGAGGGCTTCCCGGATGGCGTCCTCGAACTTGGCCGGCAGCGCGGTCTCCAGCACCACCATGGGGATGCCGGGAGTGCGCTGCTCCAGCGCCACCTTGAGGCCGTCGGCGGTGTGGGTGTCGATGATGAGGCCATACCTTTCGTCCGCCAGGCGTATGGTCTGCATGCGGAAGGCATGGTTGCTGGAGCCGGAGGTGAAGCCAAAGTCGTCGACCCGGCCGAAATGGCCGCCCACATTGAGATCGACCGCCTGGCCGCGGTCCACCCGGCTCCACAGTTCGCGCACGCGGGCGGCGTCGCGGCCGACCAGGTCGAACACGAAGCGCTCGAAGTTGGAGGCCTTGCTGATGTCCATGGACGGGCTGCTGGTGTGGTAGGTGTGCGCGGCATCGCGGGGACGATAGACGCCGGTCTGGAAGAATTCGTCCAGCACGTCGTTCTCGTTGGTGGCCACCACCAGCCGGTGGATCGGCAGGCCCATCCTGCGCGCGATGTGGCCGGCACAGACGTTGCCGAAGTTTCCGGAAGGCACGGTGAAGCTGACCTGCTCGGCATTGCTGCGGGTGACGGCGAAGTAGCCCTTGAAGTAATAAACGACCTGCGCGGCGACGCGGGCCCAGTTGATGGAGTTGACCGCGCCGATCCTGTATGCGGCCTTGAAGGCGTGATCGTTGGAGACGGCCTTGACGATGTCCTGGCAATCGTCGAACACGCCGCGGATGGCGATGTTGAAGATGTTGGAATCCTGCAGGCTGAACATCTGCGCGGTCTGGAAGCGGCTCATCTTCTGGTGGGGCGCCAGCATGAACACGCG
>JBBILG010000090.1:0-7077 GCA_037445085.1 Methylobacillus sp. | reverse complement strand
CCGCCGAAGAGTCAAAATCAGGTGGCTTCGCGCTTGCCGCCTCGTCAGCAAGGACGCGCATTTTACCGACCAATTCTTTCTGGTCAAGAAGGAACGGAAACCCTTCCCTTGCGCGCTTCGCCATGGCGAGCGAAGGCGCGCATTCTACAGGCCGGAAAATCCGGTCAAGAGACCTAAGGAAAATTCTTAGGAGATGACCACCTTGGCAAACCTGCGCTTGCCCACCTGGGCCACCACCGTGGTACCGCACGCCAATTGCAGCGCCTTGTCGGAGACCTTCTGCCCATCCAGGCGCACACCACCTTGCTCGATCATGCGTACCGCTTCGGCAGTGCTGGGCACCAGCCCGGCCTGCCTGAGCAGGTGGGCGACCGTGATGGTTTCGCCCGCCGCCTGCACCGTCACCTCGGGCAGATCCTCCGGTATGGCGCCGCGCTGGAAGCGTGCTTCGAAATCGGCCAGCGCCCGCTCCGCTGCCTGCCGGCCATGGAAGCGGGCGACGATTTCCTGCGCGAAACGCACCTTGATGTCGCGCGGATTGGCGCCGTTGTCGACATCGGCCTTCCACCGGCGGATGACGGCAAGCGGCTCGAAGGAAAGCAGCTCGATGTACTTCCACATCAGATCGTCATTCACCGACATCAATTTGCCGAAGATTTCCTGCGGCGCCTCGTTGATGCCGACGTAATTGCCGAGCGACTTGGACATCTTGTTGACACCGTCCAGCCCTTCCAGCAGCGGCATGGTGAGGATGCACTGCTGCGGCTGGCCGGCCTGCTTCTGCAATTCGCGGCCGACGAGCAGGTTGAATTTCTGATCGGTGCCGCCCAGTTCCAGATCGGCCCGGAGCGCGACCGAGTCGTACCCCTGCAGCAGCGGGTAGAGGAATTCGTGGATGGCAATGGGCTGGCCGCTGCGGTAGCGCTTGCCGAAATCGTCACGCTCCAGCATGCGCGCAACGGTATGGCTGGCCGCGAGCCTGAGCATGCCGGCCGCCCCGAGCGCGTTGAGCCAGGCGGAGTTGAACACCACCTCGGTCTGCTCGGGCTTGAGGATCTTGAATACCTGCTCCTGATAGGTTCTGGCATTCTCCTCCACCTGCTCGCGCGTGAGCGGCGGGCGCGTGGCGCTCTTGCCGGTGGGGTCGCCGATCATGCCGGTGAAATCGCCGATGAGGAACAGCACGTGATGCCCCATGTCCTGCAGCTGACGCAACTTGTTGATCAGCACGGTATGACCGAGATGCAGATCCGGCGCGGTCGGGTCGAAGCCGGCCTTGACGCGCAGCGGTCGACTGGTCTTGAGTTTCTCCACCAGCTCCTGCTCGACCAGCAACTCGTCGCAGCCGCGTTTGATCTGCTCTAGGATGTCGTTCATGAGCAACGTGTAACCTTCACTTTTCCCAGGGTTTTCTGATAGCATGCGCGTTTAATCACTCCAACAGCAGTGGGGGAGGCGCCAGTGCATCAGCAAAAGTCAGGCATTTTAGCGCAAAACACGGCAACTTCTGAACGCAAGCTGCGACTGCGCGGCCTGCTTTTCCTGTCCAGCATCCCGCTTTTCGGCATCGTCACCGCCTTCGGCATCGCGCCGCAGACCGATGTGCGCGACATTCCCGTGGCCACCGTCATCGAGGAACTGGAGTTGCCCGTCACCGTGTTGGCTGAAGCGGAGCAGGGCGCGCTGCCGCTCTGGCAGGTCGATGCCATCCGACGCGACGACACCTTCGCCACCGTCCTCGAACGCCTCAACATCCGCAACGCCGAGGCCATTGATTTCCTCCGCAACGACCAGACCGCCCGCCTCCTCGCCAGCCGCCTGCGCCCGGGTCGCGGCATACTCGCCCAGACCACCCACGAGGGCGAGCTGCTGGAACTGCAATACGAATACGAGACCGGCTCCGCGCTGACGGTCACCCGCACTGAAGCGGGCTACCAGGCCGAGCATAGCGCGGTGATCCTGGACGACCAGATACAGCTCAGAACCGCGACCATCAACAGCTCGCTGTTCGCAGCTACCGACGCGACCGACATCCCGGACAGCGTCGCGATGCAACTGGTGAACATCTTTTCCTCGCACATCGACTTCCACCAGGATCTGCGCAAGGGCGACCATTTCAGCGTGGTGTATGAAGCCGGCTTCAGCAACGGCGCGTACAGCCGGGCGGGCAAGGTACTGGCGGCCGAGTTCGTCAACCAGGGCAAGACCTATCAGGCCGTGCTCTACCGCACGCCTTCTGGCAGGGAAGCCTACTACACGCCCGAGGGCAGGACTCTCAATCTCGCCTTCTTGCGCTCGCCGCTGGAGTTCTCCCGCATCAGCTCGGGGTTCTCGCTGGCACGCTACCATCCGGTGCTGAAGACCTGGCGCGCGCACAAGGGGGTGGACTACGCCGCACCCATCGGCACCCGCATCAAGGCCACGGCCAACGGCACGGTAGTTTTTGTCGGCAAGCAGGGAGGCTACGGCAACGTGGTCATTCTGCAGCACTCGAACGGCATCAGCACGCTGTACGCCCACCTGTCCCGCTTCGCCGCCGGTTTGCGCCAAGGCCAGAAGGTCACCCAGGGCGAAATCATCGGTTATGTCGGCATGACCGGCCTCGCCTCCGGCCCGCACCTGCATTACGAATTCCGCGTGCATGGCCAGCACAAGGATCCGCTCAGCGTCGCCCTGCCGCAGAGCGAGTCACTGCCATCCGGGGCCTTGGCCGCATTCAGGCAGCAGACACAGCCCTGGCTGGCGCAACTGTCCCTGATGCGCAGCTACCAGACCGCATCGCTGGAATAGCCCGACTCCAGCGGCCCCTTGCCGCACTGACGGCCGCCTGCCGAGGCGCGCGCCTTGAACACGCATCCTTACGCCCATTACATCGGCCTGATGTCCGGCACCAGTCTGGATGGCACGAATGCGGTGCTGGCCGAGTTCGGTGCGGAGGGTGGCTGTCTGCTGCGCGCCACGCACTACCAGCCGTTTCCCCAGGAATTGCATGACGCCTTGCTGGCACTGAACAGCCCGGGGCCCGATGAAATCGCGCGCAGTTGTCTGCTGGCGAACGCGCTGGCACGGCTTTACGCAAGCGGGGTGGACGCGCTGCTGCGCGATGCCGGCCTGGAGCGAAGCCAGATCGGCGCCATCGGCATGCACGGCCAGACCGTCAGGCACCGGCCGGAGCTGGACTATACGGTACAGATCGGCAACGCCGCCCTGCTGGCGGAGCTGGCGGGCATCCCCGTCGTTGCCGACTTCCGCAGCCGCGACGTGGCTGCGGGAGGGCAGGGCGCCCCGCTGGTGCCGGCATTCCACCGCGCCGTGTTTGCCGCGCCCGGCGTGCATCGCATCATCGTCAATGTCGGCGGCATCAGCAACCTCACCGACCTGGCCGAGGACGGGAGCGCCGCCGGCTTCGATTGCGGCCCCGGCAACCTGCTGATGGACGGCTGGGTCCGCCTGCACCTTGGTGAGCCCTTCGACCGCGACGGCGCCTGGGCTGCCGGCGGCACCGTGATTCCGGAACTCCTGCAGGCATTGCTGGCACATCCGTTTTTCCAGCAGCCCCCGCCGAAAAGCACCGGCCGCGATTGCTTCCACCTGGACTGGCTGGGCCAAGCCATCCGGCCGCATATGGAGGCACGGGACATACAGGCCACCCTGCTCGAGCTCACCGCATGCACCATCGCCGATGCCATCGTCCGCTTCTGCACGACGGCCGGCGAGGTCTACCTGTGCGGTGGCGGCGCCCACAACCTGGCGTTGCAGCGCCGGTTGCGCACGCTGCTGACCGGGCGCAGCGTGGTAACCACCGACCGTCTCGGCATGGCGGCAGACTGGGTCGAGGCGGCGGCGTTCGCCTGGCTGGCGCGGCAGACCCTGCTGGGCCTGCCCGGCAACCTGCCGGGCGTGACCGGGGCAGTCGGGCCGCGGGTGCTCGGCGCCATTTATCCGGCCTAAGGGTCATCCGGCATGAGGGATGCTTGCGCCGCCAGGCACGAGCCCCTAGTATTGAGCCTCCTTTCCTACGGCACTGAAGACGCGATGAAGCCCAGCAAAGTCACACTCACTTTCGACAATGGCCAGCCACCCATCGAATTGCCGCTGATGTCACCGCAGCTCGGCACACCCGTCATCGACATTCGCAGCCTGGGCAAACACGGCTTTTTCACCTACGACCCCGGCTTCATGTCGACGGCCAGTTGCAGTTCGGCCATCACCTATATCGACGGCGAGCAAGGGCTGCTCTACTACCGCGGCTACCCCATCGAACAACTGGCGGACAACGCCGATTTCCTGGAAGTGGCCTATCTGCTGATCAAGGGCGAGCTGCCCGATGCACAGCAGAAGCCGGATTTTTGCGCCGCGGTACGCGGGCACTCCATGCTGCACGACCTCATGTCCAACTTCTACCGCGGTTTCCGCCGCGACTCGCATCCGATGGCGGTGATGGTGGGGGTGGTGGGCGCCATGTCGGCGTTCTATCGCGATTCAGCGGACGCCTTCGACCCCGCCCAGCGCGAGGTCGCCGCCCTGCGCCTGCTGGCCAAGGTGCCGACCATTGCCGCCTGGAGCTACAAATACAACGTCGGCGAGCCGTTCATCTATCCGCAGCACCGCTTCAATTACGCGGAAAACTTTCTGCACATGATGTTCGCCACACCGTGCGAGGAATACCGGCCCAACCCGGTGCTGGCGCGCGCGCTGGACCGCATCCTCATCCTGCACGCCGACCACGAACAGAACGCATCCACTTCCACCGTGCGCGTCGCCGGCTCCAGCGGCGCCAATCCCTATGCCTGCATCGCCGCCGGCATCGCCTCACTGTGGGGGCCGCTGCACGGCGGCGCCAACGAGGCGACGCTGAAGATGCTGGAAGAGATCGGCAGCGAGGCACGCATCGGCGAATACATCGAGCGCGCCAAGGACAAGGCGGACTCCTTCCGTCTCATGGGTTTCGGTCATCGCGTGTACAAGAACATGGACCCGCGCGCCGCCATCATGCGCAAGACCTGCCACGAGGTGCTCAACGAGATGGGGCTGCACGACGATCCGCTGTTCAAGCTGGCCATGAAGCTGGAGAAGATCGCCCTGGAAGACGATTATTTCGTGCAGAAAAAACTGTATCCGAACGTGGATTTCTATTCCGGCATCGTCATGCGCGCCATGGGCATCCCCAATTCCATGTTCACCGCCATCTTTGCGCTGGCGCGCACCGCCGGCTGGGTAGCGCAGTGGACCGAAATGCTGGCCGCCCCCGAGCACCGCATCTATCGTCCGCGCCAGCAGTACGATGGGGCGTTGCGGCGCGACTACGTGCCGATCGAGCGGCGCTAGGCAACAAAACGCAGGCAACGAATGCCGGCAACAAAAAAGGAGGCGCGGCCTCCTTTCTTTTTTGTTGCCGGCATGGGAACGATCACGCGGAGAAGGAAGAGCCGCAGCCGCAGGTCGTGGTGGCGTTCGGGTTGCGGATGACGAACTGCGAACCCTGCAGGCTGTCCTGGTAGTCGATCTCCGCGCCCACCAGATATTGCAGGCTCATGGGGTCGACGAGCAGGGTCACGCCATTCTTGTCGATGGCAGTATCGTCCTCGTTCACGGCTTCCTCGAAGGTGAAACCATACTGGAAGCCGGAACAGCCGCCGCCGGTGACGAACACACGCAGCTTGAGATCGGGGGTGCCCTCTTCCTCGATCAGCTCTTTCACTTTGCGCACCGCACTGTCGGTGAAGATCAGCGGGCTGGCGATTTCGGTCACTGCATTCATGATCACACTCCTCCGTTCACGAACCCTGATTATCCACAGGGCAGGCCACGCGGTCAATCCGTCTCCTGCTTGCCCGGCATTGCGGCAGCGGGATCGCCGAGGTGCAGCACCCGGCCTTCCACCAGGGCGCCCATGTGTATTTCCAGCGTCCTGTAGCGCACATCTCCGGTGACCCGCGATTTCGCCTGAAGTTCCACATAGTCACGCGCGTTGACCGGCCCGATCACCGTCCCGTTGATCACGGCGTGCGCAACGTGGATGGCGCCTTCGATGCGGCCGTGCTCGCTCAGCACCAGGGTGCCGGCCTTGCCCTCGGCGTCGCGCACGTCACCGCGGATGCAACCGTCCACGCGCAGCCCGCCGCCGAAAGTCACACTGCCCTCGATCACCGTCTCGGCACCGACCAGAGTATCGATACGGCTGCTCGGCTTGTGACGCCTGTTCAGAAACATGATGCGAGCTTCTCCCCCTACCCGGCCAGACCGACCGTCTTGCTCAGCCTCGCCCGCCGGCTGCCCGGCTCGATGAATTCGACCAGCAGGCTGGGCGTCTCCAGCCCATCCGGCAACGTGACGCTGCCATCGATGCGCTGATAATACTTGAATTTCACCGGAATGCCCTGCCGCAACTGGCGCGTGACGGTCTTGCCCGCCTCGCGGCCCTGCAGGCTCAATTGCAGCGTCCCCCGCACCTCCTGGTCATGGCGCCCGGTCTGAACCAGCAGCGCCTGGTAGCGGTATTCGCCCGGGCGCTCGGTCTTGTCGATGCGCACGCTGTGCAGGCTGACCACCCCGGCCGCACCGCTCTCGGAAAAAATGCTTTCATAAAAAGCGACGTCCTCCTTGAGGCGCGTGACCTCGCCCTGCAGCGCCGCCATTTCCCTCGCCATGCTGTGCTGGGCGGCGCGCTCCACCTGCAACTGGCGCTCGGCCAGCACGAGCTGGGCCAGCAAGGCCCGATCCTGGGCACTGGCCGTCAGCGGCCAGCCATTGACCGCGGAAAAATGCCAGTAACCAAGACCATAGCCGAGCAGCAGCACCAGCAGCACGGCCACGACACGCCAGTACCACGGCTTCTGCGCGCGCACGGCAACGCGTCTCGCGCTGACGCCATGACGCAGCCGCATGCGCCGGTAGAGCTGCCTCATGGCAGTAGCGGCACGTGCTCCAGACCGGCGGTCTCGGCAAATCCGAACATGATGTTCATGTTCTGCACCGCCTGCCCGGCCGCGCCCTTGACCAGGTTGTCGATGACCGACAGCACCACCACGGTGTCGCCATCCTGCGGGCGATGCACGGCGATGCGGCAATCATTGG
>JBBILG010000089.1:0-7180 GCA_037445085.1 Methylobacillus sp. | reverse complement strand
ACGAGATCGAGAAGGCGCACCCGGACATCTTCAACATCCTGCTGCAGGTGATGGACCACGGCACACTGACCGACAACAACGGCCGCCGCGCCGATTTCCGCAACGTGATCGTCATCATGACCACCAATGCCGGTGCCGAGGCCATGTCCCGCGCCAGCATCGGCTTCACCCAGGCCGACGGCCCCGGCGACGAAATGGTGGAGATCAGGCGCCTGTTCTCGCCGGAATTCCGCAACCGCCTGGATGCCATCGTCTCCTTCCGCCCGCTCGATCATGCCATCATCATGCGCGTGGTGGACAAGTTCCTCATGCAACTGGAGGAACAACTGCACGAGAAGAAAGTCGAGACGACCTTCACTGGCGCGCTCAGGGAGTACCTCGGGCGCAAGGGATTCGACCCGCTGATGGGCGCGCGCCCCATGGCGCGCCTGATTCAGGACACCATCCGCCGCGCCCTGGCGGACGAGCTGCTGTTCGGCCGCCTGGCGCAGGGCGGCAGCGTGGTGGTGGACGTGGACGGCGAGGACAGGATCGTCCTCAGCTTCCCGCAGGGCGACACCGCCACCCCGGCGGTGGCCGAGGACCTCGCCGACTAGGCACTACTGCCGCTTGTCGCCGCCGCAGGTGCTCGTGCCCAGCAGGCGGTAAACCGGGCAGCGGCGCAGCAGCGCAGTGGCGATGGGCACGATGCCGATCAGGCCCAGCCACTTCATCGGGCCTTCACCGACCACGAGCAGGCTGAGCAGGGCAAGGCCGATGACGATGCGGACGATGCGATCGACGTCTCCAACATTCGCTTGCATGACGGACTCCTTTGGGCTGTGGCGGACGAGGGCATTGTGCTACAAGATTGCCGGCAGGTACAGTGGCGTGTTCGCCGCCGCGCCTCTGGCGGCCAGCGGGGACGGGACTACGCCAGCGCCGCGCAGATTTCCCGTACCAGGCCGGGGCCGCGGTAGATCAGCCCGCTGTATAGCTGCACCAGACTGGCGCCGGCCTTGATCTTTTCCCGGGCGTCCTGCCCGCTCAGGATGCCACCCACGCCGATGATGGGGATTTCCCGCCCCAGCGCCAGGCTCAACTGCCGGATCACCGCCGTCGATTTCGTCCGCACCGGTGCGCCCGACAGCCCGCCGGCCTCTTCCGCATGCGGCAACCCTTCCACGCCTTCGCGCGACAGCGTGGTGTTGGTGGCGATCACGCCGTCCATGCGGTTCACCAGCAGCAGGTCGGCGATGTCGATGATCTGTTCGGCGCCGAGATCGGGCGCGATCTTGAGGGCGATGGGCACGTAGCGGCCATGCGCATCCGCCAGCCGCACCTGTTCGGCCTTGAGTGCGACGAGCAGGGCGCCGAGCGCCTCTTTTTCCTGCAGCGCGCGCAGGTTGCGGGTGTTGGGCGAGGAGATGTTGACCACCACATAGCCGGCCTGCGCGTACACCTTGCGCAGGCAGACGAGATAGTCGTCGACGGCGCGTTCATTGGGCGTGTCGAAATTCTTGCCGATGTTGATGCCGAGCGGGCCGCGGTAGCTCGCCCGTTCGACGTTGCGCAGCAGGGCGTCCACGCCGTCATTGTTGAAACCGAAGCGGTTGACGATGCCCTGCGCCTGCGCGATGCGGAACAGGCGCGGCCTGGGGTTGCCCGGTTGCGGCCGCGGCGTGACCGTGCCGATCTCGATGAAACCGAAGCCGAGCGCCGCCAGCGCGTCGATGTAGGCGCCGTTCTTGTCCAGCCCCGCCGCCAGACCGACCGGGTTGGCGAAATCCAATCCCATGACGCGGCGCGGCTTGCAGGCCGGCGGCTTTGGGCACAGGCGCGCGAGGCCGGCCCGCTGCGCCATGCGCAGCCCTTCCAGCGCCAGGTGGTGGGCGCGTTCCGCATCGAGGCGGAACAGCAAAGGCCGGATCATCGTTTCATATAGCATGTGGTCCCCTGGAGCCTGTTTCAGCAGATTTCCCTGCCGCGCGACCGGCAGAGCGGGCTTCGTCGCAGCTTCCTTACCAGTTGTCTCCCCGCCGCCGCGCGGCGATCACGCCGGGCACCTGGCGGATCATGGCCAGCAGGCGCTGCAACTGGTCGAGATCGGCGATTTCCAGCCCGAACCGCATCAACGCGCGATTGTCGCGGGAGAGCGTGTTGGCCTTGGTGGTGTTGATCCTTTCCCGGGCGAACAGCTCGCCGAGGTCGCGCAGCAGGCCTTGGCGGTCGTGCGCTTCCACCTCGATGTCCACGCCGGCGAGGAAGCCGCTGCCGCCCCACTGCGCGGCCAGCAGGCGCGCCCGCCTGTCCTGCGGCAGGCGCGTGACGAAGGCACAGTTCTGGCGGTGGATGGTGACGCCGCGCTCGCGCGTGACGTAGCCGACGATGGCATCCGGCGGCGCCGGTTTGCAGCATTTGGCCAGGGTGGTGAGCAGGTTGCCCATGCCTTCCACCACGATGCCGGACGCGGCCCCGGGCGCCTGCGTGCGCCGCGGCGACAGTGCCGGTACGGCTTCGGCGGGCCTGGGGGGCGCCATTTCCTGGAGGGCCAGCGCGAGTTGGTGCTCGCTCACATCATTGCGGCCGAGGGCGGCGAGCAGGTCTTCCAGCCGGTTGAAGCGCAGCCGCTGCGCCATCCGTTCCAGGTTGAGGCCGGTCGCCCCGGCACGGTGCAGTTCGCGGTCCAGCCTGTCGCGCCCGGCGGAGACGTCCGCCGCGAAATTCTGCTGGCGGAACCAGTGGCGCACCTTGGCGCGCGCGCTGGGGCTCTTCAGATAGCCGAGTGCCGGGTTGAGCCAGTCGCGGCTGGGCGCGCCCACCCTGGCGGTGAGGATTTCCACCCGCTGGCCGTTGGCGAGCGGGGTGTTGAGCGGCGCGATGCTGCCATCCACCTTGGCGCCGCGTGTGCGGTGGCCGAGCCCGGTGTGCACGGCATAAGCGAAATCGACCGGCGTGGCGCCGCGGGGCAGGTCGATGACCTTGCCCTGCGGCGTCAGCACGAACACCTTGTCGTGGAACAGTTCGCCCTTGAACTGCTCCAGCATCTCGCCGCCGTCGCTCACTTCGTCCTTCCAGGCCAGGATCTGGCGCAGCCAGGCGATCCTGTCGTCCAGCCCGCCGTCCGACTTGCCGCCTTCCTTGTAGCGCCAATGCGCGGCCACACCCAGTTCGGAATCGTGGTGCATGGCATGGGTGCGGATCTGCACTTCCAGCGCCAGACCGCGCGGGCCGGTCACGGCGGTGTGCAGCGAGCGGTAGCCGTTGCCCTTGGGGCGGGCGATGTAGTCGTCGAACTCGCCGGGGATGGGCTGCCACAGGTGGTGCACCAGCCCCAGGGCGGCGTAGCAGTCCTTGACGTCGTCCACCAGGATGCGCACGGCGCGCACGTCGTAGAGCTGGCTGAATTCCAGGTGCTTGCGGCGCATCTTGTTGACGATGCTGTGGATGTGCTTGGGGCGACCGCTCACCTCGCTGCGGATGCCGGCCTGCCCGAGTTCACGGCGCAGCAGCGCGATCACGTCGGCGATGTACTGCTCGCGGTCGACGCGCTTCTCGTCCAGCAGGCGCGCGATTTCCTTGTAGAGCTGTGGTTCCAGGTAGCGCAGGGCGAGGTCTTCCAGCTCCCACTTGATCTGCCAGACGCCCAGCCGGTTGGCCAACGGGGCGAAGATGCCGCGCGTCTCGCGGGCGACGCGCTGCTGCTGCTCGGGGCTGGCGCCGGCAAGCTGGCGCAGGGTCTGCGTGCGCTCGGCCAGTTTGATCAGCACCACGCGGATATCCTGCACCATGGCCAAGAGCATCTGGCGCAGGCTCTCGATCTGCCGCGCCTGATCGCCGTCGTCTTGGGCGTGCAGGTCTTCAATCTCGCTGAACTGGCGGATCTGCTCCATATGCGTGATGCCGTCCACCAGCACGGCGACGGCGGCGCCGAACTCCTTTTCCACCCGCGGGCGCCAGTCCGCCAGGAACTCCGGCACCGCGTGCAGCAGGGTGGCGGCTATCGTCTCGGCATCCATGCGCATGCCGATGAGGGTGTCCGCCGCGCCCAGCGCGTGGGCAAGCAGCGGCGTGCCGGCGAGCGTGCCCCGCCCCTCATACAGCGGCGCCGCCAGCGCGCAGGCGCGGCGCAGCAGGGCGATCTCCTGCTCGGCGAAATGCCCCTTCAGGGCATCCAGCCAGGTGTCGGTATCGTCGTGTCCTGCGCGAGCAGGAAGTGTGGTGTGCTTTACTGCGACCATAAATCCCTTGGTGGCAGGGTGAACCCTGGAGGGTTCATCAGACGGTCTGTTTCATCCGGCGATTTCCTGCGCGTCCTCCAGACGGAATCCCACCTTGAGCGTCACCTGGAAATGCGCCACCTGGCCGTCCACGATGTGGCCGCGCGTTTCCACCACCTCGAACCAGCCCATGTGGCGCACGGTCCTGGCGGCTCTGGCAATGGCGTTGCGGATGGCGTCATCCGAACTGACCGACGACGAGCCGACCAGTTCGATGAGCTTGTAGGTATGAGCGGACATGGCGCGCTCCTTTCTCGCTGGGGGATGGTAGAGTATGAATCATGCGCGCAAAGCCGCTGCTTGTCGATGTCGTGCGGCCGCATGCCGGCATCCAGCCATCGACGCAGGCCATGGCGTCGGGCGGGCGGTAGGCGTAGAATGGGGAGGATGGGTGAAGCCCGCGCGATGGGGTGCGGCCGTCCACTGTCCCGAACCGCCGGAGTCCTGATGCCATGCATGAAATGTCGCTGGCCGAAAACGTGCTGCTGCTGATCGAGGAGGCGGCGCAGGTACAGGGTTTTCGCCGGGTGAGGGCAGTGTGGCTGGAAATCGGCCAGCTCGCCGGCGTGGAGGAGGAAGCGCTGCGCTTCTGTTTTGATGCGGTGGCACGCGGCAGCATCGCCCAGGATGCGCGGCTGGAGATCGTCGCGCAGCCGGGGCGGGGGCGCTGCCGGCAGTGTGCCGTGCTGGTGCCCATGGCCACGCTGCTGGATGCCTGCCCGCAGTGCGGCAGTTACGGGCTGGAGGTCGCCGGCGGCGGCGGGATGCGCGTCAGGGAACTGGAAGTGGAGTAGGAGAGAAAGGGCATGTGTACCACCTGCGGCTGCGGCAACAATGAGGTGACGATGGACGGCCAGCCACCCGGTCAGACGCATGGCCGGCACTACCGCGTGCATGCCGACGGCACCGCGCATGTTCACGATCACAGCCATGATCATGAACATGCGCACGACCATGACCACGGCTTGCTGCATTTCGGCCGCGGACCGGCGCATGCGCACGCTCCCGGCATGAGCCAGGCGCGCATGGTCAGGATCGAGCAGGATATCCTGGCCAAGAACAACGCCTATGCCCGCGAAAACCGCGACGGGTTCGCCGATCGCGGCGTGTTCGCGCTCAATCTGGTGTCCGGCCCGGGTTCGGGCAAGACCACGCTGCTGGTGAAGACCATCGCCGCCCTGGGCGGCCGCCTGCCGCTGGCGGTGATCGAAGGCGACCAGCAGACCGATCTCGACGCCGCGCGCATCCGCGCCACCGGAGTTGCGGCCGTGCAGATCAACACCGGCAAGGGCTGCCACCTGGATGCGCACATGGTGGGACACGCCGTGCGGCAGCTCGATCTCCGGGAAGACAGCCTGCTCCTGATCGAGAACGTGGGCAACCTGGTGTGCCCGGCCGGCTTCGACTTGGGCGAGGCGCACAAGGTGGTCATCCTCTCGGTCACGGAAGGCGAGGACAAGCCGCTCAAGTACCCGGACATGTTTCGCGCCGCCGATCTCCTGCTGCTCAACAAGTGCGACTTGCTGCCCCATGTGGAATTCGACGCCGGACGCGCCGTGGAACATGCCCGCCGCGTCAATCCGGCCATCGAAGTCATCCGCGTTTCCGCCACGCGCGGCGACGGCATGGCGGAATGGCTGGCCTGGATCGAGGCCGGCTGCCGCGCCGCCGCGGGCCGTCGTCAGCAGCGGGTGTCGGCCCTGCGGCTGCGCATCGCCGAGCTGGAAGCGCAGCTCGCCGCCGGCCGGAGCTGATTGTCGTGCCGGCAGTCGCCCACGGCCTTTCCGCCTCCCAGCCCGCCATCGCGGTGCAAGTGGCGCTGCCGCTGGTTGACCGGCCGATGCTGGCAGCGGGGGCCTGGTTCAGCAATACGCTGTGCGTCACGCGGGATGGTCGCGCGTGCGTCAGTCGCGTGGTAGGGGACCTTGACCACGCGGATGCCTGCCGTGCGCACCAAGCCCTTGCCGGGGAACTGCTCGCCTGGCTGGGCGAGAAGCCGCGGGCCATCGCCCACGACCTGCACCCGGATTTCCATTCCAGCCGCCATGCGGCCGTGCTGGCGGCGCGATTCGACGTGCCGCTCATCGGCGTGCAGCATCATCATGCCCACATCGCGGCAGTCGCGGCGGAGCATGGCCATGCCGGCCCGCTGCTGGGGCTGGCGCTGGACGGCGTCGGCCTGGGCACGGACGGTGCGGCTTGGGGCGGCGAGCTGCTGCGGGTGGACGGCTCGCGCTTCCGGCGCCTCGGCCATCTGCAATCCTTGCCGCTGCCCGGCGGCGACCGCGCCGCGCGCGAGCCGTGGCGCATGGCGGCAGCGGCCTTGCACGTGCTGGGGCGCAATGACGAAATCCCGCGCCGCTTTCCGCAGCAGGCCGGCGCCGCCACCGTGGCGGCCATGCTGCGACGCGGTCTCCACTGCCCGGCCACGAGCAGCATGGGGCGTCATTTCGACGCCGCCGCAGGGCTGCTCGGGGTGTGCGAAGTCATGGCATACGAGGCGCAGGCGGCCATGCGGCTGGAGCAGCTCGCCGCGGCGCACGGCCCGGCGGTGCCGCTCGCCGGCGGCTATGCGATCGACGGGCACGGGGTGCTGGACCTGCGGCCGCTGCTCGCGGAGCTCGCCGACTGTGACGACGCCGGCCTGGGGGCGGCGCTGTTCCATGCCACCGTGGCGGACGGACTGGCGCAGTGGGTGGCCCGTGCCGCCGAAACACAGGGGATCCGCACCGTCGCCTTGGGCGGCGGCTGCTTCCTCAACCGGATCTTGCCGGATACGCTGCGGCCCGCGCTGGCGGCACAGGGCCTGGAGGTGCTCGGCGCGTGCCGCTTGCCGCCCGGCGACAGCGCCATCTCCCTGGGGCAGGCCTGGGTCGCGCTGCATCGACTACTGGAGGAGGGCCATTGAGATGTGTCTTGCC
>JBBILG010000088.1:0-7188 GCA_037445085.1 Methylobacillus sp. | reverse complement strand
CTCGCGACCTCAACCTTGGCAAGGTTGCGCTCTACCAACTGAGCTATTCCCGCGTTGAAGAAGGCGCAATTTTAAGGTTTTTGCGCCCGCTGTCAACCTCCGCCGCGCGGTCAGCGGCCGCGCATCTGCGGCCACGCCGCCTTCAGGTAGTAAGCCATTGACCACAATGTCAAAAACGCGGCGACATAGATCAGCAGCGTGCCAAGCTGCACGGTATCGACGAAGGCGAAGGGCCGGGCATACAGCAGCAGCAGGATGGCGGTCATCTGCGTGGCGGTCTTGACCTTGCCGATCATGGCCACCGCCACGCTGCCGCGGCTGCCCACGCCGGCCATCCATTCGCGCAGCGCGGAAATGGCGATTTCGCGGCCGATGATGATGAGGGCGATCACCGCCCCGACCCGCCCGAATTCCACCAGCACGATGAGCGCGGCGGCCACCATCAGCTTGTCCGCCACCGGATCGAGAAAGGCGCCGAACGACGAGGTCTGTCCGAGCGAGCGTGCAAGATAGCCATCCAGCCAGTCGGTGGCGGCCGCCAGCGCGAACAGCAAGGCGGCGTACAGATCACGCTGGGCGGCGGTGATGGTGCCTTCCGGCAGATAGAACATCCCGACGAACAAGGGAATCATGGCGATACGCAGCCAGGTGAGGATATTGGGGGCATTCCAGGCCATCAGTGCAACTCCCTGTAGATTTTTTCCGCAAGAGTTTGGCTGATGCCCTCGACTTGCGCAAGCTCGTCCACGCTGGCCTTGGCTACGCCGGCCAAGCCGCCGAAGCGGGCCAGCAGCTTCTGCCGGCGCTTGGCGCCGATACCCGGGATTTCTTCCAGCGAGGAGGCGGTGCGCGCCTTGCCGCGGCGGCCGCGATGCCCGGTGATGGCGAAGCGGTGCGCCTCGTCGCGGATTTGTTGCAGCAGGTGCAGGCCGGGATGGTCGCGGGGCAGGCGCAATGCCTCCTCTCGCTCGGGGAAGATCAGTTGCTCCAGCCCCGGCTTGCGCACCTCGCCCTTGGCAATGCCCACCAGTTGAATGCCGGGCAGGCCGACTTCCTGCAGCACCTCCACCGCCACGCCGAGCTGGCCCTTGCCGCCGTCGATGAAGACGAGATCGGGCACCTTGCCCTCGCCGGAAGCCACCCGGGTGTAGCGGCGCGTCAGCGCCTGCCGCATCGCCGCGCAGTCGTCGCCCGGCGTGATGCCCTCGATGTTGTAGCGGCGGTATTCGGAATTCTGCAGGGCACCCCGGTCGAACACCACACAGGATGCCACCGTGGCTTCCCCCATGGTGTGGCTGATGTCGAAACACTCGATGCGCTCCGCCGTCTCCGCCATGCCGAGCGCTTCGCGCAGCGCGTCGAGGCGCTCGGCCTGCGTGGCCCTGTGCGCCAGGTGCTGCTGCAGCGCCAGCCCGGCGTTGGTCTGCGCCATCTTGAGCCAGACGCGGCGGTCGCCGCCGGCATAGGCGCTGATCTGCACCTTGCGGCCGGCACGTTCACCGAGAATCTCGTCCAGTCCGTCCGTCTGTAGCGGCACGCCGGTGATGATGAGCGGCGGCACCGGCTGCTGCAGGTAATGCTGCTCCAGGAATGCCTGCAGCACGGTCTGCTCGTCGCAGCCCTCGGTATGTTTGGGGAAATAGCTGCGGTCGCCCACGTGGCGGCCGCCGCGGATCATGACCAGATTGACGCACATCAGGCCGGAGGCGGATACGCAGGCCACCACGTCGGCATCGCCGCTCCTGAAATCGGCCACGAACTGGCGCTGCTGCACCTGGCGCAGGCTCTGGATGCGGTCGCGGAACACTGCGGCGCGCTCGTATTCCTGCCGTTCCGCCGCCGCCATCATCTGCGCCGAGAGCTCGTCGAGCACCTGCTGCTCGCGCCCTTCCAGGAACATGGCGGCGTGCTCCACGTCGCGCCGGTAGTCGTCGCGGCCGATGTAGTGTACGCAAGGAGCGGTGCAACGCTCGATCTGGTATTGCAGGCAGGGGCGCGAGCGGTTGCTGAACACCGAGTTCTCGCAGGTGCGCAGGCGGAACACCTTCTGCAGCAACTGGATGCTTTCGCGCACCGCCACCGCGTTGGGAAACGGCCCGTAGTAGCGGTTTCCTTTCTGCTGGCTGCCGCGGTGGAAGGCGAGCCGTGGGAAGTCGTCGGCCGTCAGCATGATGTAAGGGTAGGACTTGTCGTCGCGGAACAGCACGTTGTACCGCGGCATCAGGCGCTTGATGAGGTTGTTTTCCAGCAGCAGCGCTTCGGCTTCCGAGCGCGTCACCGTGGTCTCGATGCGCGCCACCTGCGAGACCATGAGCCGCGTGCGCGGGCTGGGCAGGTTCTTCTGGAAATACGAGGCGACACGCTTCTTCAAATCGCGTGCCTTGCCGACATAGATCACCTCGTCGGCGGCGTTGATCATGCGGTACACACCCGGCAGGCCGGGCAGGTTCCTGAGTACGGACTTGGCGTCGAATGCCGGCGGGCTGGGCGCCATGGCCCTCAGTCTTCCAGCACGGTGATGCGGTTGCGCCCGCCCTGTTTGGAAGCGTACAGCGCGCGATCGGCGCGGTCGATAAAGCTCGCGTGCCCCTCGCCGGCATGGCAGACCGCCACGCCGATGGAGATGGTGATGCCGCCGATGGGCTGGTGGTTGCCGCCGCGGCGGATCTTGCCGTTGGCCACGGCGATGCGCACCTCTTCCGCCAAGGCACGCGCCTCGTCCAGATCCACGCCCGGCAGCAGCGCGGCGAACTCCTCGCCGCCCAGGCGCGCCACCGCACCATTGTTGCCGACCAGGTTGCTGCAGGCGGTGGCCACGGCGCGGATCACCTTGTCGCCGAACAGGTGGCCGTAAGTGTCGTTGACACTCTTGAAATGGTCGATGTCCAGCATCAGCAGGCACGGCAGGCCGTCCTGCTCCAGCATGGCATCCAGCCTGCCGAGGGAGCCGCGGCGGTTGAGCACGCCGGTGAGCGGATCGGTCAGCACCTCGCTGCGCACCGTTTCCAGCTCCTGGCGCAGGGTTTCGATCTCCTCGCGGCTCTGCTGCAGGTGCGCCTGCAGTTCCCGCATGGCGGTGCGCATGCCAGGGTATCCTCGCGCAGTTGCGTCACCATGCCGCGCAGGCTGTCGGCATCCCGCACCTCCCCCAGGCGGCTGGCGGACTGCTGCAGGTGGTCGTCATAGCGGTGGGCCCGGCTGCCGGCCTGCTGCACCTGCATGCCGATGTCGTGCAGGATGCGCTGGGCGTCCTCGCGCAGCGCCTGCATCCTGTCCACGTTGCACTCGGCCAGGAACGCCCGGTAGAAGTGGTCGATGGCCGCGTCGTCCAGCGGCCTGCCTTCCGCGATCCAGGCATCCAGCGCCTGGTTGAGCGGGAAATTGCCGCCCGCGAGGTACTCGTACCAGACGGCATAGCAGGCGGGATGGAACCCTGCCTCGTGCCGGCTCATGCGCTGCAACGCCAGCCGCAGGATTTCCGCGCTGGCGTGGCGCTGCGGAGCTGCGTCTACCACGGCCGCTCACTCGTCCAGCAGCTTGCCGGCAATGGCCCAGTCCTCATACTCCACCTCCTCGAAGGTGATGTAGGTATACTGCGGCGGCTTGCCCGCGTGACGCTGCAGGGTGGCGGTGATTTCCTCGGCGATCTTCGCCTTCTGTTCGCGGGTCACGCTGCCCGCCAGTTTGACGTTGACGTATGGCATCTCAGGCTCCTTTCAGGTCATCCTCGATCGCGGCGAACACCGCGTGGAACATGGCTTCGGTAAGACGTCTGGTGTGCGTATTGTAGCGGCTGCAATGGTAGCTGTCATAGAGCCGGCGCCCGTCCGGCAGCAGATGGCGGGCGCAGTGGGCGAAGCGGTGCGCCGAGGCCTTCAGCCGCAATGCCTTGAGCACCGCGGCATGCGCCACGTTGCCCAGCGCCAGGATGACCGCCCCCGCCGGCAGGGCGGCGAGCTCGGCGGCGAGATAGCCGTTGCAGGCGGCGAGCTCGCCGCCTTCCGGCCTGTTGACCGGCGGCAGGCACTTGACCGCGTTGGTGATGCGGCAGCCGCGCAGTTCCAGGCCGTCGTCCGCGGAGAGCGACTGCGGCGCGCTGGCGTAGCCGAAGCGGTGCAGGGTGTCGTAGAGCAGGATGCCGGCGTGATCGCCGGTGAACGGCCGGCCGGTGCGGTTGGCACCGTGCAGGCCGGGCGCCAGGCCGACGATCAAGAGGCGCGGCGCGGCATCGCCGAACGCCGGCACCGGCCGCGCATGGTAGGCCGGGTGGTCGCGGCGCACCTGGTCGAGAAATCCGGCGAGACGCGGGCAGCGGCGGCATTCGGCATCGAAGGTCTGCATGCGGGCACTCCATTCGGGGAAGCGCACATTATAAGGCTCTGGTTTTGCCGCAGCGATTCCCTGTACACTAGACCCCGATGCGTCCTGAATCGCGGAGACCTGTCATGACCCCACGCCATCTTCTCGCCGCTGCGCTCTGCACCGTCGCCATCCATGCCCAGGCTGCCGAACAAATCGTCGTAATGCGCAGCATCGGCGCCGACGGTGTCGGCAGCATTCTCGGCACCATCCACCTCGCCGATTCGGAGCGCGGTCTCGTCATCACGCCGGACCTGGGCGGCCTGCCGCCCGGGCCGCGCGGTTTCCACGTGCACGAAAATCCCAGTTGCGAGCCGGGCGAGCGGGACGGCGCCAAGGTGGCCGGCCTCGCCGCCGGCGGCCACTATGACCCCCACCGCACCAGCCGGCATGGCGGGCCGGAAGGAGACGGCCACCTCGGCGACCTGCCTGCCCTGGAAGTCAACGAGGAGGGCGTCGCCGCGCCCCAGAGGGTGGCGCCGCGCCTGAAGCTGGCCGACATCCGCGACCGCTCGCTGATCATCCACGCCGGCGGCGACAACTACAGTGACGATCCCAAGCCGCTGGGCGGCGGCGGTGCCCGCATCGCCTGCGGCATCATCGAGTGACAGTGTCTGCGAGCCTGCCTGCCGGATCGTCCGCCTCTGGCATCGCGGCCAACCTCGGGAGCCTTCCATGAAACGTCTGCTCGTCCTCGCCCTGCTCGGGAGCCTTCCATGAAACGTCTGCTCGTCCTCGCCCTGCTCGCCCTGCTCGTCGCCGGGTGTGGCAGGTTGACCCTGGAGAACTACAACAAAATCGAGGCCGGCATGCACTACGGCGAAGTGGTCGCCATCCTCGGCAAACCCGACGCCTGCAGCGAGGCGCTGGGAGTGCGCAGTTGCCAGTGGGGGGACGACCAGCGCCACGTGCAGGTCAACTTCGTGGCCGGCCAGGTAATGCTGAGCTACGCCCACAACCTGGACTGAATCTGGCGGCGCCGGCATGGAGCATTTCGGCAACCTCGACCTGCTGTCGCGGGTACCGTACCTCCTGCCGGTGGGCATCTGGATCATGGATGCCAGCGGCACCGTCGTGTACGGCAATCCGGCGGGGCAGCGTATCTGGGCCGGCACCCGTGACGCCGGCCCGGGGCAGTACTGCGCATGCAAGGGCTGGTGGCGCAGCAGCGGAGAGCCGATCGCGCCGGAGGAATGGGCCGCGGCGCGGGCCATCCGCAGGGGCGAGACCAGCGTGGACGAGGAAATCGAGATCGAGTGCCTCGACGGTAGCCGCAAGATCATCCTCAACTCGGCCATGCCCATCCACGACAAGACCGGCGCCGTCTGCGGCGCCGTCATCGTCAACGTCGACATCACCGCCCGCATCGCCTCCGAAAACCGGATGAAGGAGCTGGTGAAGCACGACGGCCTCACCGGCGCCTATTCGCGGCGCAAGTTCTACGATCTGCTCGGCCAGGAAATCCAGCCCCGCCTCGTTGGCGGCGAGGAATTCATGCTCATCCTGCCGGAAACCGGCCTGGGCGAGGCCGCGGCGCTGGCGGAAAAGCTGCGCCTGACCATTTCCGCCCGGCCCTGCGGCCCGGCCCTGCGCTTGACGTGCAGCTTCGGCGTCGCCCAGTATGCGGCGGGCGAAGCCGCGGATGCCTTTCTGCAGCAGATCGACCGCGCCATGTACCGGGCCAAGGAGCGCGGCCGCAACAACGTCGTCATCGATCTGGCAGACTGAGGCAGCTCGCCCGGATGCTCAGCTACCGCCACGCCTTCCACGCCGGCAATCACGCCGACGTGCTCAAGCACTGCGTCCTCGTACAGGTGCTCGACCATTACACCCGCAAGGACAAGCCGTTCTGGTACATCGACACCCATGCCGGCGCCGGCCTGTACGCCCTGGACAGCGGCTACGCCGCGCAGAACGCCGAATTCCGCGACGGCATCGGCCGCCTGTGGCGGCGCGACGACCTGCCGCCCGCCGTGGCCCGCTACGTCAAGCTGGTGCACGATCTCAACCAGGACGGCACGCTGCGCCGTTATCCCGGCTCGCCGGCGCTCGCCCTGCCGCTGCTGCGCGAAGACGACCGCATGCGCCTGTGCGAGCTGCACCCCGGCGACCACAAGCTGCTGCTACAGACCATGCAGGGCAACGGGCGGCGGGTGAAGATCGAGGCAGCCGACGGCTATGCCGGCCTCAGGGCGTTGCTGCCGCCGGCGCCGCGCCGGGCGGTGGTGCTGATCGATCCCCCCTACGAGCAGAAGCAGGACTACGCGCGCGTGGTCGATGCGCTGAAAGACAGCCTGCAGCGCTTCGCCACCGGCACCTACCTGCTCTGGTATCCGCTGCTGCCACGCCCGGAACCGCGGCTGCTGCAGGATCGCCTCGCCAGGCTGGCCCCGGAGAGTTGGCTGCACGCCACGCTCAGTGTGCAGGCGCCCTCGGGCGAGGGCTTCGGCATGCACGGCAGCGGGCTGTACGTGGTGAACCCGCCATGGACCCTGCCGGCGGCGCTGGAAACCGTGCTACCCTTTCTCGCGCGGGTCCTGGGCAAGGATGCGGGTGCCGCCCATACGCTGGCCCATCGCATCCCCTGATGCGCCCGGCGCCATGACACACGACAGTGATGCCGCGTTATTGAGAAGGCCCTTGAATCCTCGGGCACCGTCATTCCCGCGCAAGCGGGAATCCAGCGGACAGGCCGGGCTCTCGCTTTCGCGGGGGCGAGAAATCATGGGGCCGGGTTAATGGCCGAAGGACTGTAAGATTCTCCACCGCGACACGTTATTGATCCGACAAGATGAAGTTTTCAAGCCGCATGCTGCACGATTGGGTCCT
>JBBILG010000087.1:0-7476 GCA_037445085.1 Methylobacillus sp. | reverse complement strand
CCCGCTACGCCCTGCAGAACGCCGCTTCCGTGGCCGGCCTGATGCTCACCACCGATGCCACGGCGGTCGAGGCGCCGAAGGAGGAAAAGGCCGCAGCGCCGGCCATACCTGACATGGATTACTGACATCAACCCGGCCCTGCCCCGCAGGGCCTTTTTTCATCAGGAGGCCATCATGAACCTGGATCATCTCAAGGATCAGTTCGGCTCGCTATGGAGCAGCGTCACCGAAGGCTGGCGTCACCTGCGCGAATCGGCGGCGAGCGCGCTCACCCGCTTCGTACCGGGCGCCACCACCAACCTGCCGGCCGCCAGCGAGGTGGATGACGACCACTTCCTCCCCACCCGCAGCTGGGCCATGCTGGGCGGCGAAGTATTCGAGGACGACAAGCGTGTGGTCGTGCGTCTGGAGTTGCCGGGCATGGACAAGCAGGACATCGACATCGAAATCCGCGACGACAGCCTCATCGCCACCGGGGAAAAGCGCTTCACACGAGAAGGCAGCGAAGGGCGCTGGCACGTGATCCAGTGCGCCTACGGCAGCTTCCGCCGCGTCATCCCCCTGCCCTGCAGGGTCAAGGACGCGGAAGCGCACGCCAGCTATCACAATGGCGTGCTGCGCATCGAGCTGCCCAAGCTGGAACCCGCCACACCCAAGGGGCGACGTCTGAAGGTGCAGTAACACGCCAGTCTCAGGCTGCGGTCAGCGGCACCCGCGGGGCCAGCGCACACAAGAGTTCGTAGCCCACCGTACCCGCGGCTTGTGCCACGGCGTCCACCGGCACGGATGCCCCCCACAGTTCGACCGGACTGCCGACACCGGCCGCGGGGATGTCGGTGATGTCGGCATACAACATGTCCATGGAAACTCGCCCCAGGGTACGCGTCAGCCGGCCGGCCACGGCGATCGGCGTGCCGGTGGGCGCATGGCGCGGATAGCCGTCGGCATAGCCGCAGGCGACGATGCCGACACGCGTCGGCCGCTCGGCGACATACCGGTAGCCGTAGCCCACGCCCTGCCCTGGCGCGAGCTCCTGCACGGCGATGATCCGGCTCTCCAGGGTCATCGCCGGCTTGAGGCCGAGTTCTGCCGCCGGCTGGTCGGCGAATGGCGTCGCCCCGTACAGCATGATGCCGGGCCGCACCCATTCGGCATGGGTATGCGGGTAGCGCAGGAGGGCCGCGGAATTGGCCATCGAGCGCGGCAGGCGCAGCCCGCGTGTGAGTGCATCGAACAGCTCGAACTGCGCCGCCACGCCCGCCGATTCGTCGGCGGTGGCAAAATGCGTCATCAGGGTGAGGCCGCACACCGAACGGCAGGCGCGCAGGCGCTCGCAGAATGCGAGAAAACGCCCCGCCGGAACGCCCAGCCGGTTCATGCCGGTATTGATCTTGAGGAAAACGTCGATGGCGTGCGCGCCGCGCGCCGCTTCCAGCATGCGTGCCTGTTCCTCGCCATGCACCACGGCGGCGACACCCAGTCGCGCCGCCCATGGCAGCTCGTCGGCGGAGAACAGTCCTTCCAGCAGCAGCAGGGGCTGGCGATGGCCCGCCTCGCGCAGCGCGGCAGCCTCATCCAGGGTGAGCACGGCGAAGCCGTCGGCGTCCGCGAGGGCCGATGCCGCATGCAGCAGGCCGTGACCGTAAGCGTTGGCCTTGATGACGGCCATGATGCCGGCGGTCTTGGCATGGTGCCTGGCCACGCCCAGATTGTGCCGCAGCGCGGCGCCGTGCACGGTGGCGCGGAGGGGGCGCATCAGTAGCCAGAATCGCCGTAGACGTTGCCGCTGGCAAAGTTTTCGAAGCGCGTGTGCTCACCGAGGAAGGTGAGGCGCACAGTGCCGATGGGGCCGTTGCGCTGCTTGCCGATGATGATTTCCGCGGTGCCCTTGTCCGGGCTGTCGGGGTTGTAGACCTGATCGCGGTAAATGAACAGGATGAGGTCGGCATCCTGCTCGATGGCGCCCGATTCGCGCAGGTCCGACATCACCGGGCGCTTGTTGGGGCGTTGCTCCAGGCTGCGGTTGAGCTGCGACAGCGCCACCACCGGCACGTCCAGCTCCTTGGCCAACGCCTTGAGGGCGCGCGAGATTTCCGAGATTTCCGTGGCGCGGTTCTCGCCCTGGCGCGTTGCCGCCATCAGCTGCAGGTAGTCGACGACGATGAGGCCGAGCCTGCCGCACTGCCGGTGCAGCCGGCGCGCCCGCGCGCGCACTTCCAGTGCGTTGAGGCCGGCGGATTCGTCGATGAACAGCGGCGCATCGTTGAGCCGGCCGAGCGCGTGGGTAAGGCGTACCCAGTCCTCGTCTTCCAGGCGGCCGGTGCGCATCTTGTGCTGGTCCAGACGGCCGACCGAACCTATCATGCGCATGGCGAGCTGGGTGGCGCCCATTTCCATGGAGAACACCGCCACCGGCAGGCCGCTGTCCAGCGCTACGTTCTCGGCGATGTTGAGCGAGAAGGCAGTCTTGCCCATGGAAGGCCGCCCGGCGACGATGACGAGATCGCCCGGCTGCAGGCCGGACGTCATGGAATCGAGGTCGGTGAAGCCGGTGGGAATGCCGGTGACGTCGCTGCCGCCTTCGCGCTGGAACAACTGGTCGATGCGGTCGGCCACCTGCGGCAGCAGCGTCCTGATGTCGACGAAACCTTGCGTGCCCCGCCGCCCGCCTTCGGCGATCTCGAAGATTTTTGCCTCCGCCTCGTCCAGCAGTTGCGCAGCATCCTTGCCCTGTGGCGTGAAGGCGCTCTCGGCGATGCCGGTGCCGACTTCCACCAGCTTGCGCATGACCGCGCGCTCGCGCACGATTTCGGCATAGCGGCGGATGTTGGCGGCGGACGGCACGTTCTGCGCCAGCGCCCCCAGGTAGGCGATTCCGCCCACGCCGGCGAGCTGGGCGCCGGAATCCAGCGCCTCGGCCACGGTGACGATGTCGGCCGGGCGGCCGTGCTCGATCAGGCGGCTGACGTGCTCGAAAATGATGCGATGGTCGTGGCGATAGAAATCGTCGGCGCCGATGATGTCGGCGATGCGGTCGAACGCCTCGTTTTCCAGCAGGAGTCCGCCCAGCACGGACTGCTCGGCCTCCACGGAATGCGGGGGCAGCTTGAGGGTGTCGAAGGTGTCATCGGCCATGCCAAATTATCCCAGATTGCCCGGCGGGGTGCGAGCAGATGGCGAGGTGCCACTGCGCCGATGAAAACCCGCGGGCGGCGGGTCAGGCGCATGGGCATGGAAATTTGCACGGCATTGTTTTACGCTTTATATTTCCCTGATGCAACGAGATTCAAGGAGAAGATCATGGCCGTACTCGTAGGCAAACCCGCACCCTCGTTCACCACCGCCGCCGTCATGGGCGACAATCGCATCGACGAGCACTTCACGCTCGCCGATCACATCAAGGGCAAGTACGCGGTGGTGTTCTTCTATCCCCTCGACTTCACCTTCGTCTGCCCCTCCGAGCTGATCGCCTTCGACCACCGCCTGGCGGAATTCGGCAAGCGCGGCGTGGAAGTGGTCGGCATCTCCATCGACTCGCACTTCACCCATCTGGCATGGAAAAAGACGCCGGTGGACAAGGGCGGCATCGGCCAGGTGGGCTACCCGCTCATCGCCGACATGAAGCACGAATACTGCAAGGCGTATGACGTCGAATCCGCGGGCGGCGTCGCCTACCGCGGCTCCTTCCTCATCGACCGCACCGGCATCGTGCGCCACCAGGTGGTCAACGACCTGCCGCTGGGCCGCAACATCGACGAAATGGTCCGCATGGTCGACGCGCTGCAGTACACCGAGGAATACGGTGAAGTCTGCCCGGCGGGCTGGGACAAGGGCAAGGCCGACATGCAGCCCAGCCCTGAGGGCGTGGCCAGGTACCTGGCCACGCACGCCGGCGAACTGTGAGCCTCTCGCAACAGGCGGCAATGACGAAAGGGCCTTGCGGCCCCTTCGTCATTGCGCGGCGAAAACGGCTCATGCCTTCAGGCCGGCTTCCAGGTCGGTCTTGATGTCCTCGACATGCTCCAGCCCCACCGCGATGCGCACCAGGCCGTCGCCGATGCCGGCTGCCGCGCGCGCTTCCGGGCTGACGCGGCTGTGCGTGGTGGTGGCCGGGTGGGTGATGGTGCTCTTGGCATCGCCCAGGTTGGCGGTGATGGACAGGAGCCGGGTGCTGTCGATCAGCCGCCAGGCCGCCTCCTGGCTGCCCTTGAGGTCGAACGACACGATGCCGCCGCCGCTCTTCTGCTGGCGCTTGGCGAGTCCGTGCTGCGGATGCGACGGCAGGCCGGGATAATACACGCGCGCCACCTGCGGCTGCCGCTCCAGCCACAAGGCCAGCTCCAGCGCATTGCGCGAGTGCGCCTCCATGCGCAGGTGCAGGGTCTCCATCCCCTTGAGGAACACCCAGGCATTGAAGGCGCTCATGGTCACGCCGCCGGTCCGCAGATAGCCGTACACCGGTTCCAGCACGTCCTTCCTGCCCAGCACCGCACCGCCAAGACAGCGGCCCTGGCCGTCGATGTACTTGGTGGCGGAATGAATGACGATGTCGGCGCCGTGACGGATGGGCGTCTGTAGCGCCGGCGAGCAGAAGCAGTTGTCCACCGCCAGTAGCGCGCCCGACCCGTGCGCCAGTTGCGCCAGCGCGGTGATGTCGCAGATCTCGGTGAGCGGGTTGGACGGCGTCTCCACGAAAAACAGTCTGGTATTGGGGCGCACCGCGGCCGCCCACTCCGCCCCATCGGTGAGCGAGACGAAGGTCGTCTCCAGCCCCCAGCGCTTGAGGATGTTGCCGAACAACTGCACCGTGGTGCCGAAGATGCTGCGCGAGGCGACGACGTGGTCGCCCGCCGAGCAGATGCCCATCACGCAGGCGAGGATGGCAGACATGCCGCTGGAGGTCGCGACACAGGATTCCGCCCCTTCCAGGGCCGCCAGCCTGTCCTGGAACATGCTGACGGTGGGGTTGGTGAAGCGCGAGTAGATGTTGCCCGGCTCCTGCCCGCCGAAGCGCGCCGCGGCCTGGGCGGCGCTGGCGAAGACGAAGCTGGAGGTGAGGAATATGGCCTCCGAGTTCTCGCCGAACTCGGTATGCAGGCTGCCGGCACGCACGGCCAGGGTCTCGCTGTGCAAGGAGTGATCGCTCATGAAAGTCTGCCCCATAAGAACCCGCTTCCTCAGGCGCTGCGCTTGCCCACCCGGACTTGCGTGGCACCCGCTTCTCGCCGCACTTGCGTGTACCGTCTCGTCGCTGCGGGCCTGCGCGCCCACTTGGCTGCGCTCGCCTGTTTGCTGAAATAAGTTCTAAAAAAACCCGTTTCAGCCATTTCGCTAAAACGGGTTCCACACTCGCTTTAGCTGCATTTGTAACGCGCCCGCAAGCTGAAGCTCAAATCGGCGCCTGTCGAATGCTAACCCGGCAGGCCGCGCGCGGTCAACCATCCTGGGCGAGCGCATCCTCCTCGCTGTCCGCGCCCACCAGATTGAGATCGAGCTGGGTGCTGGAGTTGGCCGGCTTGGGCGATCTGCCGCTGTCGCCGCGCGCCGCCTCGATGGCGTCGAGATAAGCGGCGTCGATGTCGCCGGTCACGTAGCGTCCGTCGAAGCAGGAACAGTCGAAGTCGGTGAGCGCCGGGTTGCTCAGACGCACGTCGCGCACCAGGGCGTCGAGGTCCTGGTAGATCAGCGCGTCGGCGCCGATCTCCCGGCAGATTTCCTCGTCGCCGCGGCCGGTGGCGAGCAACTCGTGGCGCGACGGCATGTCGATGCCGTAGACGTTGGGATAGCGCACCGGCGGAGCGGCGGAAGCAAAGTACACCTTGTTGGCACCGGCCTCGCGCGCCATCTGCACGATGCGCTGCGAGGTGGTGCCGCGCACGATGGAATCATCCACCAGCAGCACGTTCTTGCCCTTGAATTCCATGCCGATGGGGTTGAGCTTTTGCCGCACCGATTTCTTGCGCAACTGCTGGCCCGGCATGATGAAGGTGCGGCCGATGTAGCGGTTCTTGATGAAACCTTCTCGGTAAGTCAGGTTGAGCGCGTTGGCGAGCTGCAGCGCGCTGGGCCGGCTGGTGTCGGGAATGGGGATGACTACGTCGATGTCGAGGTGCTTCCATTCGCGGTGGATCTTCTCGGCCAGGCTCTCGCCCATGTGCAGGCGGGTCTGGTATACCGACACGCCGTCGATGACGGAATCCGGCCGCGCCAGATACACGTATTCGAAGATGCACGGGCTCAGCCTGGGGTTTTCCGTACACTGGCGCGCATGGAAGTTGCCGTCCAGGTCGATGAAAATGGCCTCGCCCGGCCCGACGTCGCGCACCAACTGGAAGCCGAGCACGTCGAGCGCCACGCTCTCGGAGGCGACGACGTATTCCACGCCCTTGCCGGTGTCGGCACGGCCGATCACCAGCGGGCGGATGCCGTGCGGATCACGGAAGGCCAGCATGCCGTAGTTGGCCACCATCGCCACCACGGCATAGGCGCCGCGCACGCGGCGGTGCATGCCGGCCACGGCGTCGAAGATCATGTCCACGTCCAGGACGGTGCTGCGCGCGCTGCTTTCGATCTCGTGCGCCAGCACGTTGAGCAGCACCTCGGAATCGGAACTGGTGTTGATGTGGCGCAGGTCCTGGCGGAACATCTCGCGCTTGAGCTGCGCGGAATTGGTCAGGTTGCCGTTGTGGCCGAGCACGATGCCGAACGGCGAGTTGACGTAGAAAGGCTGTGCTTCCGCAGCCGAAGAGGAGCCCGCCGTGGGATAGCGCACGTGCGCGATGCCGGCGTTCCCGATCAGGTTGCGCATGTGGCGGGTCTGGAACACGTCCTTCACCAGGCCGTTGTTCTTGTGCATGTAGAAGGTGCCGCCGTCGCAGGTCACGATGCCCGCCGCATCCTGGCCGCGGTGCTGTAGCACCAGCAGGCCGTCATAGAGCGACTGGTTGACCGGGTTCTTGCCGACGATGCCGATGATTCCGCACATATTGAGCCGATCCGTCTGGAATGTGAAAAGTTAGTCGTATTTCACGCGGCTGGCAATCTCCTGCGGCAGCCAAGGCAGCGCCCGCAGCACCAGCGTCTCCAGGGGATCGCTGAGCATGGCCTCGCGCCACTCGCGCTCGCGCGGCAGACCGGTGAATCCGGCCAGCAGCACGGCCGTGAACACCACCAGCATGCCGCGCGCCAGGCCGAACAACGCGCCCAGGCCGCGATCCAGCAGCCCCAGTCCGACCTGCCTGAACAGGCCGGAAATGGCCACCGCCAGCAAGCTGCACGCCAGCAGGGTCAGCACAAACAGGATCAGGAAGGCGACCAGCAGGCGCAGTTCCTCGCCGGGAATGGATTGCGGCAGCAGGGGGGCGAGTTGCAGGGTATGCGTCCTGGCCACGAGAAAGGCCGCCACCCAGGCCGCCAGCGCCAGCACTTCCCGCAGGAAACCGCGCAGCATGCTCAGAAGAACGGATACACCCAGGA
>JBBILG010000086.1:0-7611 GCA_037445085.1 Methylobacillus sp. | reverse complement strand
TAAGTGTCGTGTCCTTGATGATTGACCACGCGTTTATGAAAGAGGCCTGGTTTTGAGGTCTGCCAGATTTTCATGGCCTGGACGGGGCTGACATGGCCGAGGGCTTTCTGGGGGAGATGATGGTTGTAGAGCCAGGCATAGCGCAACAGCGTGGTCTCCAGTTCCTCGCCGGAGCGGAAGTGGTGGGTGCGCAGGATATCCGCGATGCGGCCGTTGAATCGCTCCACCATGCCATTGGTCTGGGGATGCCTGGGCCGGGTCAGGCGATGCTCGATGTCCAGTTCGGTGCACAGTTGGTCGAAGGCGTGTTCGCCGGTGGGAGTCCGTTCCCCTGCGGTGATGAAGCGATCCGTGAATTCCTTGCCGTTGTCGGTCAGGATCGTCTGGATGCGAAACGGCGCCGCCTTGGCGAGGGCCGCCAGGAAACGCCTGGCGTTGGTCGCCGTCTTGCTGGCGTAGACCGCGATGAAGACCCATCGGGTGGCCCGGTCGATGGCCACGAACAGGTAGCGCCGCTTGTCCTCGTCCGCCATCTGCGGCAGGTATTTCACGTCCACATGGACAAAGCCGGGCTCATAGGCCTTGAAGGGCTTGACCTTGGGTTTGTCGACGCTGGTGGCTTCCCGCGTGGAGACGCCATGCCGCTTGAGCATGCGATGCAGGGAAGAACGCAGGATGCTGGGGTGGAGGAACTCGTGCACCACGGCCAGCAGGTCGTCCAGGGACAGGCCCAGGGTCCTGCGCAGGACCAGGACGATGGCCTCCTGCTCGGCGCTGAGAGTGGTCTGCAGACGGTGCGGGGTATGGGAACGGTCCTCGACCGAATCCCGCTGCTTCCAGCGGGCGATGGTCTCCACACCGACACCGAACTGCTTGGCCAGCACCGTCATCGGCAGGTCGCTGGCCTGGATCAGCGCCCGTGTCTTCGGGGTGGTCGTGGCATTCTTGTGCAGTCTTACTTGCATCGCTTCAACTCCTCAATGATCTCTCGCGCCAGCAGTAAACCACGGCGTGGGCCAGCTAGGGAATCATCGAGGACGTGACAATTAAGCATGTTCAGTGCCAACTTTATTAAGCCATATTAATCAATGTGTTGTGTATTTTTGGCGGTGCCATGCAACGTTGAGTGTTGCATGTTGCAGTAGTTGGTGTTGCGTAATGTTGTAATATGCAACACCCTTGTTCCCGGCATATGCCATGACCCACACCAGCCTGCGCGGCAAGATCTTCAGTGCCTACGCTTATTCGAAGCTGGTCATGCTGGCCTTCGCCACCGTGGTGTTCGTCGATCTGTATTACCTGCACGTCCAGATCGAGGAGGGGCAGGCGGTGACCGATTTTCGCGAGGCCGCTTTGGAGATGCGCCGCGACGAGAAGAACCTGTTCCTCTACCGCGACATCTCCAGCCTCGACCAGTTGATGCTGCAGGCGGATACCGCCAAAACCGCTCTGGAAAAGGGCCGCGAGGCCTTCATCGCAATCGGGGGCGAGGATGCCTTCCGTCGGCTGCATGTCCTGTTGCAAAACTACCGTGACGTGCTCGAGGCACATCCCTATGTCAGCCCGGAGCAGCAGGCGAAGTCCCGTGAGGTCATCCGTGGGCTGGGGCACGCACTGACCGAGGCCTCCCAGGATATGGCGTCGCGCGAGCGCCAGTCCCTCGCCGAGGATACGCGCAGGGCCGGCCTGCTGCTGCTGCTGGCGTTCGCCGGCGTGGTGATCCTGGGGGTGGCTGGCGGGTTTTTCCTGGCCCACCGGGTTGCGCGCCCGCTGCGCGAGCTGCAGGCCGGCCTCGTCGCCATCGAAGAGGGTCGCACGCGGGAGCTGCCGCTCCCTTCCCGGAATCAGGAGATCGTCTCCTTCGTGGCCTCCTTCAACGCCATGCTCAAGCACATGCGGCGCCAGCAGGACCAGGCCAAGCGCAACGAGAAGGCGGCAGCCCTTGGCGTGCTGGTATCGGGGGTGGCCCACGAACTCAACAACCCCCTGTCCAACATTTCCACATCGGCGCAGCTGCTGCTGGAAGAGTGTGACACGGCGGACACCGAGACGCGCCAGCTGTGGCTCGGCCAGATCGACAGCGAGACCGAACGCGCCCGCCGCATCGTGCGCCGTCTGCTCGACAGCGTCAGACATCCCAAGCTGCACATCCAGCGCCTGCCCATGGCCGACCTGGTCCAGTCCTCCCTGGACCTGGTCAACCGCCAGCTGCCGGAAGGCGTCCAGGTCTGCGTCGGGGCGATGGCCGAGCTCGCCGTGGAGGTGGATCGCGAGCGCCTGCATCAGGTCTTCATCAATCTCATCAAGAACGCCGCCGATGCCGGTGCCCGCCACATCACGGTCAGCGCCAGCCCGGACCACTGGGACGAGAACGCGGCCGACGCCGGTCTGCTGGTGGGCGACCCGGCCATGCTGCGCCAGGCCCCCATGGCGGTGAGGATCCTGGTACAGGACGACGGGCCCGGCATTCCGGCCGAGGTGCGCGAGCACATCTTCAATCCTTTCTTCACCACCCGCGCCGCCGGCGAGGGGACCGGCCTGGGGCTCTACCTGGTCGAGGAGATCGTCAGCGAGCACCACGGCTGCATCGTCGTCGATGCCCCCGCCGCCGGTGGCACGCGTTTTTCCATCTGGCTGCCCCTGACCGGGAACGAGGCGTCATGAGAGAACCCCGCATCCTGCTGATCGACGACGAGGCGATTGCCCTCGCCAATCTCTCCCATGTCCTCAAGCGCGAGGGTTACGCGGTGACCGCCTGCAAGGACGGCGCGGAGGGGCTGGCCGCGCTGCGCCGCGGAGATTTCGACCTGGTGCTCACCGACCTCAGGATGCCGGGCGTGGACGGCATGGAAGTCCTGCGGGAGGCGCGCCAGACCCATCCGGATGTCCCGGTGATCATGATTACCGGCCACGCCAGCCTGGACTCCGCGGTCGAGGCGATGAAGGCCGGCGCTTATCACTACATCGCCAAGCCGTTCCGCCTCGCCGAAGCACGCGAGGTCGTGCGCGGCGCGCTGGAGATGAGTCGCGTCAGGCGCGAGAACCGCGACCTCAAGCTGCGCATCGAGCAGCTGCAGAACCCGCATACCCTCATCACCCAGGACCTGGGCATGCAGCGCCTGATGGAGAGCGCCCGGCGGATCGCCGGCACCGACACCAGCGTGGTGATCCACGGCGAATCGGGCACCGGCAAGGAGCTCCTGGCGCGCTACATCCACCAGAGCAGCCGCCGCGCCCAGGGGCCGTTCGTGGCCTTCAACTGCGGGGCGCTGTCGGAGGACCTGGCGGCGAGCGAGCTGTTCGGTCACGAGAAGGGCGCCTTCACCGGGGCGCAGGCGCGCAAGATCGGCCTCCTCGAGGCGGCGCAGGGCGGTACCCTGTTCCTCGACGAGGTGGCCGAGCTGCCCATGTCGGTGCAGATCAAGCTGCTGCGCGTGCTGCAGGAACGCGAGGTGCTGCGCGTCGGCGCCGTGGAGCCGGTGAAGATCGACGTGCGGGTGCTGGCGGCCAGCAACCGCGACCTGCAGGAGGCGGTGGCCGCCGGCCAGATGCGCGGCGACCTGTACTTTCGCCTCAACGTCGTCACCCTGTCGCTACCGCCGCTGCGCGAGCGGCGCGACGACATCCCCCTGCTGGCCTACTTCCTGCTGCGCAAGTTCGCGGTGACGATGGACCGTCCGGTCAGGGAGATCAGCCCGGAGGCCATGCAGCGCCTGGCCGAGTACGACTATCCGGGCAACGTGCGGGAACTGTCCAACTTCATCGAAAGGGGTGTCGCCCTGGCCCAGGGCGAGGTGCTGGAAATGGAGCACCTGCCCCAGCACCTGGGCAGGCTCACCGTAAGGGTGTTCACGCCGGAACTCGCCGCCGCCCCGGCCACCCTGGAGGCCCAGGAGAAGGAGCACATCCTGCGCGCGCTTGAAATGACCGCGGGCAACCGCACCGAGGCGGCGCGCATGCTGGGCATCGACCGGGTGTCGCTGTGGCGCAAGCTGAAGAAGTTCGGACTGTGACGCGGCGCGCTCCACCCCGATCCCGCACCATTCCCCTTGCCGGCGCCTGCGCCTGATGAGGCGGGGGCGTGGCTGACACGCCCCCAGCCGCCTCAGGCCGGCACCAGGTCGTAGCGTCGCCGGGCCTCTTGCACCGCCATTTCCTTGCTCGGAAAAACGTTTTCCTGGCCGATCCGCTGCATCAGGCCGGAGCGATCGAATACCTCGGCAACCTGCGTCTTGAGGCTGCTGAACATCAGGTCCACGCCCTGCTGCCGCAGGCGCTGGGCCAGCTCGCGCAACTTGTCCTCGCCGGAAGCATCGATCTCGTTGATGCCGGAGCCGATCACCAGGATGCCGCGGGCCTCGGGATAGCGCGCCAGCACCTCCAGCACGGTGTCCTCGAAGGCCGCCACGTTGAGATAGTTCAGCGAGCGGTCGAAGCGCATGGCGACGAAATGCCTGCCCAGTGGCTCGAGATCGCTTGCGTCGATGCCGCCCATGGTGCCGTCCGGCTTGCGTCCGAGCACCGCGGTGCGGGGCTTCATCGTGCGCAGGAGGAAAAGTGCCGCCGTCAGGGCCATGCCAATCAGGATTCCGTTGGCAATGTCGGGCGCGAAGGCGAGGGTGGCAGCGAAGGTCGCCAGGCCCGCAATGGCGTCGCTGCGCTGCACCTTCCAGGCGTGGATCAGCGGCGTCACGCGGATCAGTCCGAACACCGCCATCATCACGATCGTCGCCAGGACCGCCTGCGGCAGGTGATACAGATGGGGCGTGAGGAACAGCAGCACCACGACCACGATCAGTGCGCTCACCACCGCGTACAGACCGGTCCTGGCGCCAGCACGGGCGGCCACCGCGGAGCGCGAGAAGGATCCGCTCACTGCGTAGCTCTGGAAGAAGGCGCCGACGATGTTTGCCAGGCCCTGTCCGACCAGCTCCTTGTTGGTGTCGATGCGCTCATGGCTCTTCGCCGCCAGCGCCTTCGACACCGCGGTCGCCTCCATGAAGCCGATCAGCGCCATCACGAAGGCGGCCGGCAGCAGCGCCAGCATGATGCTCCAGTCGAGGGTGGGGGCCTGGAACGCCGGCAGTCCCTCGGGGATCTTGCCGACGACGGCGCCGCCGGCGGCAAGCGCCACCTTGCCGTCTTTCAGGCTCTGGAACCGCCATTCACCCGCCGACGGCGTGGCGCCTGCGGGCAGACGGTCCGAGCGATAGAAAGTCGTGCCGTCCATGCCCTCGACCGGCACCAGGGGCTGGGCATGGATTTCCAGGCGCCGGGCGTTATTTTCCTTCTTCAGGAAATCGATGCGCACCTCCAGCACCTGGATCTCGGAGCGCAGCGCAGCGAGCGCCGTCGCGGGTGCGCCGGCGGCCTCGGCTTCCCGCAGCACGGTGCGCTTCGCCGTGACCTCGGCGGACAGGCGCTTGATCTCGCTGTTGGTGTTGGCGAAGGTGTCGATCATGCCGCGCACCTCGGGATCCCCGATCCGATCCAGGCTGGGCGTGGCGACCCGCTCATAGCCGATCGCGGCGCTCAGCGCCGTGCCGAACACCACCGCCAGCAGCACCGCAGGAACCTTGGGCAGCCAGCGGCTCAGCAGCCACATCATCAGGCCGGCTCCGGCGGCGAAGGCGATGGCCGGCCAGTAGGCCTGGTCCGCCCGCCCCAGCAGGGCGGCCACGTCGCCCGTGAAACTGCCGGTACCCGGGTTCGGCATGTCCATCATGAAGCGCAGCTGGGAGAGGCCGATGATGAGGGCTGCAGCATTGGTGAAGCCGATCAGGACCGGATGCGACACCAGGTTGACGATGCCGCCGAGCTTGAAGGCGCCCATCAACAGGCGCAGAACGCCCACCATCAGCGCGAGCATGATGGACATTGCGATGAAGTCGTCGGAGCCGGCGATCGCAAAGGGCGCGATCGCCGCCGCCGACATCAGGGAGAGCATCACCACCGGGCCGGTGTGCAGCAGGTTGAAGTTGCCGAACAGGGCACCAACGATCACGGGCAACAGCGCCGCGTAAAGCCCATAGACCACAGGCAGCCCGGCAAGCAGGGCGTAGGCCATGCTCTGGGGGACCAGCACCAGGGCGACGGTGATGCCGGCCACCAGGTCCGCCCGCAGGGTTGCTGCGGACATGGGGAACCAGCGCAGGAAGGGAAACAGCGCGGACAAGGTCGTGTTCATGGGGGGCTCCGATCTCGATGCGCGGCAGCATGCCGCCATGGCGAGCCATGCTAGGCGACGTGTTGTATAAGTGGAAATCAATTGTTACGATTTTGGATATAGGTATTTACCTATATCTAAAGGTGTTCCATGGCCCACCCCACCCTCCGCCAGTTGCAGGTCTTCGAGCGCATCGCCCGCTGCGGCAACTTCAGCCAGGTCGCCCGGGAACTGCATCTGACCCAGCCCACGGTGTCCATGCAGATGGCCCAGCTGCAGAATGTCGTCGGCAGTCCGCTGTTCTATACCTACCGCAAGAAGCTGCACCTGACCGAGGCGGGCGAGGTCGTGCTGCAGGGCGCGCGCGTCATGCTGGACGGGCTGGAGCAGATGCAGACCCGCCTGCAGGCCCTCAAGGGGCTGGAGGGCGGCCGGCTGCGCCTGGGCGTGGTGACCTCGGCCAAGTTCTTCGCCCCGCGCATCCTCGGCCATTTCCTGCAGCAGCACCCGGCCATCGAGCCCTCCCTCAGCGTGACCCAGCGCGACGTGCTGCTGCAGCGCATGCGGGACAACCTGGACGACCTCTACATCTTCAGCGTGCCGCCCGAGGCCGCCGACCTGACCGTGGAGCCCTTCATGCCCAACGAGCTGGTGGCCATCGCGGCGCGCCATCATCCCCTGGCCCGCCGTCGCGGGCCCATCGGGCTTGCGGAGTTCTGCGCCGAGCCTTTCCTGCAGCGTGAGTCGGGATCGGGCACCCGCATGACCATCGAGCGCTTCCTGGCCGAGCAAGGCATCCGCGTCAGGCCGCGCATGGAACTGGGCAGCAACTTCGCCATCGAGCAGGCGGTGGCCACCGGCGTGGGGGTTTCCATCGTCTCTCGTACCATGCTTGCCGGCCTGCATTTCGGCGAGGAGATCCGGGTGCTGGACGTCGAGGGGCTGCCCATTCGCGGGCACTGGTACCTGGTCTTTCTGAGTGCCAAGGGCGACCTGCCGGTGGTACGCCAGTTCCGCGCCTTCATCCGGGATTTCGGCGCGGATCCCCAGTCCACGGTTGGCCCGGCGGTGAGGGTGACGCGCCTAAGGAACACAGGCTGAGGGCTTGCCGCCTCCAGCCTGCACGTCGGCGAATAGGGCCATGCCCAGCCTGGGGAAACATATCGCACAGCGTCTTGCCCCGCGTCCCCATGCAATCGTCGCGCAGCGCGGCAGGATGGACCGGGTGCCGGGCATGCCGGCCGCTTTCCCAGGGGGGGCTCATGACAATATCGATGTCGCTACGGAGACTCCGGTCGGGCACCGCGCGCCTTAGAGCAGGCGCCCGACCAACTCGGCCGGCGGCCCGCCAGCAAGGTTGAGGCCGCGCCGCGGCCAACTCCCCACCAGTCAGCGCTACAGCCGCACCTGCACGTCGCGATGCCGGACCATGGTGGCGATGGCCT
>JBBILG010000085.1:0-7705 GCA_037445085.1 Methylobacillus sp. | reverse complement strand
ACTACGCAAAGCCGATGGGCGAGGCCTATGCGATGACGCTGGCCTTCACCACCTTCGTGCTGTTCCAGTTCTTCAACGTCTTCAACGCCCGCAACGAGCACGGCACGGCCTTCAACCGGCAGTTCTTTGCGAACCGCTGGCTGTGGCTGTCGCTCATCGCGGTGTTGGCCCTGCAGGCCGCAGTGGTACACTGGGCGCCTGCCCAGTCGGTTTTCCGCACCACCGACCTCACGCTGACCGACTGGTGCCTGGCCGCCCTGGTCGCCTCCAGCGTGCTGTTGCTGGACGAGGCACGCAAGGGCATGCTGTGTCTGTGGAAACGAGGGCCCGACAGGAGCAACCCATGCAACGTCCCGTCCGCGAGCAAGTGATCTTGCCATCGGGGCATCGCCATGCCGCGCGGCCCGGACGCCGCCACGGATACCCTCCATGAACCTGCCGTGCGAACCCCTGGGCGGCACCCCGCCACCCGAAACCGCACCGCCCCTGCCGCAGACGGAGGCCGGCGCCGGCCCGGCGGGGCTGTTCATCGATGCCGGCGTGGGACACATCCGGCTGCGTGCCCGGGATGACGCCGGCGGCGTCCTGTTCGACACGCTGATGCCCAGCAACTGCGATCTGCGCCGCGACGTCATCGACCGGCACCGGCTGCTGGAGCGCTTCGGCCAAGGCACCCGTCCTCCCGTTTTCATCACCGGCAAGCTGGCACCCGTCGTGCGCGCGGTGCTCGGCTGCGGCGAGGTCTTCCTGCCGGCCGCCGTCGCCTGGCTGGCCGCGCAGGAGCTGATCCGGCGCGAGCGGCACGACGGCGCCGCGGCGCTGGCCATGGTCGAGCTGTCCGCCTCCGGCTACCTGGTGGTGGGCGTGGACCGGACCGGCGCGCTCAAGGACGACCTGCTCGCGGTCAATCCCAGCTGCGGCGCCGGCTCCGGCATCAACCTCGACCGCGTGCTGCAGAAGCTGGGCCTGGAGCGCGAGGATGTGGACACGCTGCTGGCGGACTACCTGGGGGAAGCGGGGCGCGAGCGGCGCGAAAAGGTCACCATCCGCGCCGACCGCTGCGGGGTGTTCGGCGCCTCGGCCACCATCTCCGACAAGAACCAGGGCATCCCGCTGGAGGTGGCGCTGGCGACCACCCTGAAATCCGAAGTGCTCAAGGCCTGCAGGAAGCTGCCGCCGGGCTTCGACAAGGTGATTCTCGCCGGCCGCATCTTCCACTGGCGCTACGCCCGCGACTGCGCCGCGGATTACCTCCACGGCATCGGCGTGCGCGAGGTCGCCGCCGACCCCGACAATACCCAGGCCCTGGAAGCCCTGCGCGGCCTCATCGGGCGCCTGGGGCCGGCGGGAATCGCCCAGCCCGACCCCCGGCTGACCCGGCAGGAAGCCACCCCGACCTACCCCGCCTTCACCGAGATCAGACAACGCTACCAGGCCGACCACCGCTACCTGCGCCTGGAAGAGGAGCCGCTCCGCGCCGCCGCCGCGGATCCCGGCACCCCGCTGCTCATGGGCCTGGACGTGGGCTCCACCATGGCCAAGCTGGCGCTGGCCGACGCCGGGACCGGCGAGATCCTGCATCTTGCCGCCTACAGCAACGCCGGCGACACCATCCAGACCATCCGCAAGGCTTTCGAGGAACTGCGCGCCGCGCACGGCGACGCCATCAACCTGCGCGGCATCGGCATCACCGGCTCGGCCCGCTATCAGGTGCAGCAGGCGCTGGATCACATCTACCCCGAGCTGGCCGGGCGGGTGTCCGTGCTGGTGGAGAACTACGCCCACGCGCGCGGCTCCATCGACGTCGCCCGCCGCCATGTCGAGCGCCTCAAGGCGCAGGGGGTGGCTGATGTCAGCGAGGATCTGTGCATCCTGGTGGACATCGGCGGCGAGGACACCAAGGTCTCTACCATCGCCCTCAAGGAAGCGGAGCTGTTCAACAACGCCATGAACCTCAAGTGCTCGGCCGGCACGGGCAGCCTGATGGACACGCTGGCCACCATGTTCGGCTTGCCGGACGTGGCGAGCGCCTGCCGTGATGCCTACGCCGCGCCGCGCGGGCACGCCATCAACGCCACCTGCGCGGTGTTCCTCATGGAGAACGCGCGCAAGCTGCAGGCACAGGGAGTGGACCAGGCGGAAATCCTTGCCTCGGCCAACTGGGCCATCGTCGAGAACATGGCGCGCTCGCTGTGGACCCAGGTGGAGCTGCCGGCGCATTGCGTGGTCCTGCTGCACGGCCAGACCATGCGCTCCGAGCCGCTGCCGCTGGCGGTCACCCACCGGCTGCAGTCCTACCTGGGCGCGCCCAGCTATGCCCTCGTGCCGCCGCATCCCGGACACCGCGCCTGCTTCGGCCTCATCCGTACCCAGATGCAGACCGCCCCCGCCGGATGCATCGGCATCCCGCTCGGCCGCTTCATCGACGCCCACTTCGACAAGCGCATCATCCAGTGCCATGGGGCGGTATGCAACGACCCCGCCGCGGTGTGCAACCGCAGCCTGCTCACCTGCCGCGATGCCGGTGGCCACAAACGCTTCTCCTTCACCCTGGGCGGTTGCGGCGCCATCAACGAGCTGCTGGCCAAAAAGAAAGGCGAAATCCACGCCGAGCCGGTGCGCGACACCTACAAGGAGATCTGGGACTTCATCGACAGCCACCACCCGAGGAGCGAGGACCCGCGCCGGCTGGTCATCCCGCGCAGCTTCTGCGTGTCGGAATGGGCCTACCTGTTCGCCCGCCTGTTCGAGCGCCTGGGCGTTCCGGTACACGTGGACAACGTGCGCGAGAGCGATCTCCTCGACGCCCAGCCCCTGTTCAACATCGACAGTTGTGCGCCGCACATGGGGGCAGTGGGCCAGTACCGGCGCCTGGCGGCGGCGCCGCATGGGCTCATCCTGGCGCCGCAGATCGAGTTCCTGCCCACCGGCGGCAGGAGCCTGGGCCGCACCTGCACCCTGAACCAAGGCGGCGTGGCGGTCGCCGCGGCGCGCGCGCGCGAGGCCCATGCCGAAGCCCGCATCCATCTGTTCAACGTCGATCTGGGCCGGCTGGAGGCGGATGCCCTGCTTGCCCAGCTACAGGACCGCCTGCAGGCGGTGTTCGAACATTACGGCCTCACCCCGACGGCGGCCGAACTGCGCGCCGCGCTGGCGGCCGCCATCGAGGATCATGGTCGCCGGCGCGCGGCCACCGCCGACCTCGCCGCCGAGCTGATCGAGCAGGCCCTGGCCGCCGGCGTGCAGGTGGCCTTGGTGGCGGGGCGCGAATACGTGCTCAATCCGGGCATCTACGACAGCCACGTGCGCCGCCTGCTGCGGGACAAGCGCATGGTGGTGATCCCCTCCTATGTGCTCGACCTGGAGCTGGACGCCGACTACGACCACCTCTACTGGCGCAACGCCCATTTCATCGTCAGCCTGCTCAACGCCGTGGCCCGCCGCAGCCTGCACCAGCGGCTGTGCCATGCCCGCCTGCGGGAAGTCTTCCGCCGCATCGAGAGCGGCCCGGCCCTGCTGCCGGTGGTGCAGGTCTCCACCTTCAGCTGTGGGCCCGACAGCGTCACCGCCCCGTTCGTAGCGGAGATCATGAAACGCCGGCCTTTCCTGCTGATCCAGTCGGATGCGGTGCTCAAGGAACTGGCCCATCTGGAAAACCGGGTGAACACCTACGTCAAGCAGCTCGAACTGGGCCTGCACGGCAAGCTCGACACCGGCACCGGCCCGCCTTTCGAAATCCGCCTGCTGGACGACCTGGTCAACCGGGAACCGCTCAACCGCGACACCGACGTGATCTACTTCCCCACCATGGCGGACAACCGCACGCTCACCGCGGTGCTGCGCGCGGCCGGCTATACCTGCATCGACAACTATGTCGAGGAACAGGATCTGCATGCCCTGGTGCGGGAAGGGCGCAAGGCCACGGGCGATGCGGTGTGCGCGCCGCTGGCCGGGGTATGGGGCGATCTGCTGCGCGCGGTGGAGGATTTCCGGCGCCGGCAGGATGCCGGAGACACGCTGGTGGCCGGCAGGCACCGGCTGCTGTATTTTGACAACAAGGGCACCGGCCCCTGCCGCCAGGGCCAGTACGCCGAAGTACACCGGCTGCTGGCCTTCCGGGAGCTCGCCAGCCGCGCGCAGGATATGGAGGATACCAACTGCGGCGCGCTGGCGGGCGGTAACAGCCTGAAATTCCTGGTGGCGGCAGAGGCCAGGGGCTACGACGTCGGCCTGGAGGAATGGACACTTGCGCGCTGCTACCAGGGCGTCATCCTGCAGGGCGTGCTGCAGGGCGTGCTATTCGCCGGCGCCGAATGCCGGGATTACGAGGAATACCAGCGTTTCCTCGCCGATCACCGGGCGCTCAAGGCCGAGCTCTACCGGGCGCTGGAGACGTACCGCGGGCCCGGGCCCCTGGCCCGCTGGTGTCTTGGCCGGTTCAGGGGGCAGTCCCTGCCCGCCCTGCTGGTGAAGTATTTCGCCTACCGCATGCGCGACCGCAGGCTGCTCGCGCCCATCCGCCGTTTCGCCGCCGCCTGGATCCCGCGCCGCCAGGCGCAGGAGCGGCTGAGAATCGCCCTCTCCGGCGAGGTGTACATGCGGGTATCCCAGGCCGAGGCGATCTTCCGTGCGCTGCTGGCCAGCCAGGGATTCCGTCGCTTCCACCTGGAAATCAGCCCCTTGTGGAGCTATCTGGAGTATCTGCTGGACGCCGCCGCCGAGACCGGCCGTGCGCCGGCCGGCAAGGTGCGGGCGGGATTCGAACAGCCGGCTCCGGCCACGGGCGGAGCCGCGGCAGCGACGCTGCGCGAGGAGCGCAAGCGGCAGCGCCACATCGAGTCCCTGCGCTTCGTGCTGCGCCGTATCATCGCCGCGCCGCTCTACCGGGCCGCCCGGCTGCCCATGCCGACCTCGACGAAACGGCTGCTGGGGGAGAGCCGGGAAATCCTGCCGACCCTGCGCCCCGCGGGCGAGCTGGTGACCTACGTGGGCGAGGCCCTGGAGGAGCTGCGCAAGGGGGTCGACATTTTTCTCAACGTCGGCCCCAACGGCTGCATGGTCTCCTCCATGGGCGAGGTACTCACTCCCGCCATCGTGCACGGCGCGGGGGGCGGGCGCATCCAGACCCTGTTCTCGGCCGATGGCGATGTCGACGAGGAGCAGCTCGCGCTGGTAGTGCTCAAGACCCTGGGGCCGGAACGCTTCTACCGCGCTTCGGAGGAGCGGAGCGGGTACACAGTTTTGGGAGAGAGGTAGCGTCGGGCCCCCATCGGAATGGCCCGGCGTTTTTTTGGAACGAGGACCCGAACATTCGGGAGAAGGAGCCAGCGTGCAACACAAAACAAGAAAGGATGCAGTCGACTGGTCGCCCGCGACCAAGGCCGTTACCGGCGTGATCAGGCCCCGTGTCGCCGGATGGTCGGCCGGCGGCGACCGCCTGGCGTTTCTGCGCGGTTTCCTGCAGCGGCCTCGGGAAGTCGCCTCGGTCGTCCCCAGCTCCGCGTTTCTCGAACGGCGCGTGGTGCAGGCCGCCGACCTGGCGCAGGCACATTGCGCGGTCGAACTCGGGCCCGGCACGGGCGGCATGACCCGCGCCCTGCTGCGCGCGCTGCCGCCGCATGCGCGGCTGCTGGCGGTGGAACTGAACCCGGAGTTCTGCGCGCGGCTGCACCGCCAGATCGACGACCGGCGGCTGGCGGTGCAGCAGGGCAGTGCCGAGGCGCTGGCCGAATATCTGCGGGAGTGGGCGCTGCCGGCGCCGGACGTGGTGGTCTCCGGCATTCCCTTCTCCACCCTGCCATCCGACATCGCGCGGCGCGTCACCGCGGCGATCCATGCCTGCCTCGCACCCGGCGGCCAGTTCATCGCCTACCAGTTGCGGCCGCACGTGGCCGCCTACGCCACGCCGCACCTGGGCGCGCCGGAAATGGCGGCCTGGGAGTGGCGCAACGTGCCGCCGATGCGCGTGTTCCGCTGGAGCAAGCCGGTGGCGGACGGCCTGGCGGGGGCGTCGTGCCAGGAGGCATGAAATGCGTGCCGTGACCCGCATCCTTGCCGCCACCGATTTCTCGCCGGCCGCCGAGCGCGCCATGCGCCGCGCCGCCCTCATCGCCAAGCGGCTGGGGGCGGAACTGCACCTGCTGCACGTGGTGCATCCCTTGCATCTCTACCCGGGACAGGAAATCGACGCGGGGCCGCTCGACGAGGCGGCGCTCGCTGCCGCCGGCGAGCGGCTCGGCCCGCTGGCCGACAGGCTCGCCGAGCATTACGCCATCCCCACCCGCGCCGTCTGGCGCATCGGCCGCGCCTACAGCCGGATCGCCGAATATGCGCGGGATGCGACGGCGGACCTGGTGGTGGTGGGCGCGCACGGGGAGAATACCCTGCTGCGTCTGGTGCTCGGTTCCACCACCCAGCGGCTGCTGGGCGCACGCAGCGGGCCGACGCTGATCGTGCGCAACGCCGCGGTCGTGCCCTACCGGCGCGTGCTGGCGGCGGTGGATTTCCGTGCCGGCTCGCGCGCTACCCTCGACTGGGTGCGGCGCGTGGCGGACGAGGCGCGCGTGGATGCCGTCCACGTCCTGGATCCGGCAATCGGCCTGCGCCTGCCTGCGGAGCAGCGCGAGCCACTCAATGCCGAAATGCGCGGCATCGCGCAGAGCCTGATGGACAGCCTGCTGGCGGACACCCCGGGCGAGCGCGCGGGGCATGTCGAAACCGGCCACCCCTCGGCCCGCCTGCTGGAACTGGCGCAGGACTGGCGTTGCGACCTCATCGCCGTCGGCCGCCGCGGCCAGGGCGGCATCGAGGAATTCCTGCTCGGCAGCGTGTGCAAGGCCGTGGCCCAGGCGGCCGATTGCGATGTGCTGGTGACGGATGCCGATGCGCCCGCCTGAACGGGCCCCGGCGCCGCGCTGGCGGATCGTCGCCGCCGGCGCGCTGGCCGCGCTGGGCCTGGGGCTGTGCCTGGCGCTCCGGAGCGGGGAGCGGACGCACCCGAGACACGCATGACCGCCATGCCTATGCATCCGCTCGCCTGCGGACACCTGCGCCAGCGTGGGTCCAGGAGAAGCGGTGGCTCTTGGGACAGGCACCCATCACACGTTGACAGGTGGAGAGAAAAACTTTTATTCTGTCCGTACGCGGCAGGCAAAAAAACCATTTTAAACATGAGGATATGCAACTCGACCCGGGCGCCCGGGTCGCTGCGCTTGCCGCCAAGGGGATCCGGTTCCCGCGGTACCCCGCCGCTCACGCCCGATGCAAACTGAAGGAGCGAATCCATGGAAACGACGACACTGGAGCGCGGCATCGCCCCAGCCAGGAAGTCCCTGCAGAACGTGCGCGTGGTCACGGTCGACAACGCGCCCGAGGCGCGCGTGCGCAAGGTCGCACCGCCCGCGCAGACCACCCACCAGCCGTACCGCGCGTATCGGCCGCTGCCGTTCACGCGCGAGGAGCGCGACCGCGTGACCGTGCTGTTCGGCGGTCTGCACTGGCGCGCCGAGCGCGCGATCCAGGGGGCGATGGAAAGCCTGGGCTACCGCACCCAGGTGCTGCCGGCGCCGACGCGCGAGGATCTGTTGACCGGGCGCGAGGTGGCCGACATCGGCCAGTGCTGCCCGACCAGCTTCACCGCCGGCAACCTGGCCAACTTCCTGCGGCGCGAAGCCAAGGCGCACGGCGCCGAGGAGGTCGCCAAGCG
>JBBILG010000084.1:0-7862 GCA_037445085.1 Methylobacillus sp. | reverse complement strand
TGCCGCGGAACGGCGCCGGGGCGAGATAGGGCGAGTCGGTTTCCACCAGCATGCGCTCCAGGGGAATGCGTCTGGCCACTTCCTTGAGATCGGCGGCGTTCCTGAAGGTCACGATGCCGGAAAACGAAATGTAGAAGCCAAGCTCCATGGCCTGCTCCGCCACCGCCAGACTCTCGGTGAAGCAGTGCATCACGCCGCCGGCACGGCCGGCGCCCTCCTCGCGCATGATGCGCAGGGTGTCGGCCGCGGCGCTGCGGGTATGGACGATGAGCGGCCGGCCGCAGGCGATGGCGGCGCGGATGTGGGTGCGGAAGCGTTCGCGCTGCCATTCCAGATCGCCCTGCAGGCGGAAATAGTCGAGACCGGTCTCGCCTATCGCCACCACCTTGGGGTGGGCGGCCAGGGCGGCCAGCCGTTCCACCGTCGCCTCCTCCGCGCCTTCGTAATCCGGATGCACGCCCACGGATGCATAGAGGTTGTCGTAGGACTCCGCCACCGCCAGCACGCCGGGAAATTTCTGCAGGGTCACGCCCACGCACAGCGCGTAGCCCACGCCGTTGTCGCGCATGGCGGCGAGCACGCCGGGCAGGTCGCCGGCGAGGTCGGGGAAATCGAGATGGCAATGGGAATCGACCAGCATGGCGAAACGGCGCAAAGCGGCAGTACGGGAAAAAATCGGCCGTGCAGGATGCTACATGGTGTGGGTCGGACGCGACAGCTTGAGCACGCCGCCCAGCAGCGCCTCGATCCTGTTGCGCGCCTCCCGGCCGCCGTCGGAATCACTGAAGCGGACACCGATCCCCTGCGGCCTGCCGCCCTGCGTCACCGGCGTGATCCACACCACGTTGCCGACCACCTTGAGCTTGTTAGGATCATCCAGCAGCCCGATCAGCATGAAAACCTCGTCCCTCAGCCGGTAGGTCTTGTTGGTCGGAATGAACAGTCCGCCGCCCTTGACAAACGGCATGTAGGCGGCATACAGGGCGGCTTTCTCCTTGATGACGAGGGAGAGGACGGAGGGACGGGCCACCGAGGCCTCCTGGCCATCGTCTGCGATTTCCTCTTTCACGGCGCGGTCTGCCTGGGATGAAGCTGAGTGTACTGTAGCATCAGGCTTTCGATTTGCAATTCCTGGTTGAGCGGATGCTGGGCCGTGCGGCGCGCCTCGGTCAGCGCACGTTGGAAGTCCAGCAGCTGCCCCAAGTCTACCCGTTCGGCCAGCGCTTGCAAAGATGCGGATTGGCCGGGATGGTAACGTGCCGGGGCGCCCTGGCGCAGCGTCAGGAGGTCGCATGTCCACTTCTGCAGTGCCTCGACCGTGGCCGGCAGGCCACCCCTGACGCAGGCTGCTGCGGCCGCATGGGGGTCCATACCGCCCCCTTGCGCCAGCAGGGCGAGCAGCCGCGCGCGCCATTGCCGGTCGTCCTCTGCTGCGGCGAGCGCCGGCAACGGGGAACCGCCGCAGTAGGCCAGCCGCTCTCCGGCATCGGCGACACCCTGCTGGCGCAGCCAGGTCTCGGCAAGGTCGAAAGACGGCACCGGCATGTCCAGCCGGCTGCAACGGCTGCGTATGGTCGGCAGCAGGCGCTGCGGCTGGTGTGTGACCAGCAGAAACACCACCCCCGCCGGCGGCTCCTCCAGCATTTTGAGCAGGGCATTGGCCGAGGACGCATTGAGTGCCTCCGCCGGATGCAGCAGGGCAATGCGCAGCCCGCCGCGATGGCTGGAAACCGGCAGGAAATCGGCCAGCAGGCGCACCTGGTCCACGGTGATCTGCGCGGATTTTTTCGCCCCCTTGGCCGTCGCCCCACCCTCCTCCCCGGTATCGGCGGCCTCCTCGGGCTCAAGCAGGCGGAAATCGGGATGGTTGCCGAGGGCGAACCAGTTGCAGGAAGCGCAGCCGCCACAGGCGTTGCTGTCGGCCTGCGGCCGTTCGCAAAGCAGGAAGCGGGCATAGGCCATGGCGAAATCCAGCTTGCCGATGCCGCGGCGCCCCTGCAGCAGCAAGGCGTGCGGATGGCGCTCGCGCAATCGTCCAAGGCGCTGGGCAACCTCATGTTGCCATGGATAATATTCCATTTAATCAAAAAGATAAAATAATTTCTTCTACTGATTTCTCAACTTCAGGCAAGGGGCGATCCGCGTCAATGACGCGAAAGCGCTGGGGAAATTCCGCCGCCCGTTGCAGGTAGGCACGACGGATGCGTTCGAAGAAGGCGCCATTCTCGCGCTCGAAGCGGTCCGGCGCGCGCACCCCGGCCAGCCGCCGCATGCTTACCGGCACCGGCACGTCGAACAGCAGGGTGAGGTCGGGCTGAAAATCGCCCTGTACCCAGTGCTCCAGCAGGCGCAGCTTGTCCCCCGCCACGCCACGGCCCCCGCACTGGTAGGCGAAGCTGGCGTCGGTGAAACGGTCGCAAATCACCCAGACACCGCGTGCCAGCGCGGGCAGGACGAGTTGCGCGAGATGCTGGCGGCGCGCGGCGAACATGAGCAGGGTTTCCGTCTCCGGGTGCATGGCCTCGTGCAGCAGCAATTCGCGCAGGCGCTCGCCCAGTGCGGTACCGCCGGGTTCGCGGGTGATGAGCACCTCCCTGCCGCGCGCGCGCAGCATGTCGGCAATGGCCGGAAGGTGCGTGCTCTTGCCGGCACCATCCACACCCTCCAGCGTGATGAACCTGCCCCGCATCAGCTCATCGCCCCCTGCGCTGGTACTGGTTGACGGCACGGCTGTGCTCGCTCAGCGTGGCGGAGAAGACGTGGCTGCCGTCGCCACGGCTGACGAAGTAGAGGGCATCGCCCTGCGCCGGATGCAGGGCCGCCCGGATGGCCGCCATGCCGGGCATGGCGATCGGTGTGGGCGGCAGGCCGTGGCGGGTGTAAGTGTTGTAGGGTGTGTCGGTCAGCAGGTCGCGCCGGCGCAGGTTGCCGTCGAACCCCTCCCCCATGCCGTAGATGACGGTGGGGTCGGTCTGCAGCCGCATGCCCAGCTCCAGACGGTTGAGGAAGACGCGCGCGATCATCGGCCGCTCGTCGCCGCGGCCGGTTTCCTTCTCGATGATGGAGGCCATAATCAGGACTTCGTAGGGCGTCCGGTACGGTAGCCCCGGCGCCCGGCCCTCCCAGGCCTGTTGCAGCCTGCGCTGCATGGTATGGTAGGCGCGCTTGAGGATGTCGAGGTCGCTCATGCCGCGCTCGAAAAAGTAGCTGTCGGGGAAGAACAGCCCTTCCGGATGGCTTTCCGTGGCGCCGATGCGCTGCATGATCTCCTCGTCCGTCAGCGGCATGCTGAGATGGCGGATATCCTCGTGCTGGTTCAGCGCCTCGCGCATCTGGCGGAACGTCCAGCCTTCGATGAAGATGATGCTGCGCTGGATCGTGCTGCCCTGGGTGAGCATGAGGAACAGGTCGTTGATGGTCATCCCGCGACGCAGCTCGTAGTTGCCGGCCTTGATGTTCCGCTCCATGCCTCTTGCACGCACCAGCAGCAGGAAGCTCCACGGCTCGCGCAACACGCCTTCGTCCACCAACTGGTGGGCGATGCGGCGCAGACTGGAGCCGTGCTCCAGCACCAGCTCCTGCGAGACCTGCTCCACCCCGATCTGCTGCTGGACGAAAACGTACATCCAGCCGGCGAGCCCAACCAGGGCGGCCGCCGCCAGCAGCAGCAGGTAGCGCAGCAGCCTACGCATGCGCACCTCCCAGCATGTCGCGCAGCCGCTCCGCCAGCGTGCCGCCGGACCAGGTTGCCGCGCCCAGGCTGCGCACTTGCCAGGCCCCGATCAGGCTGTTGCAGACGATCACCTCATCGGCTTGCAGCAACTCCGGCAGCCCGAAACTGCGCACTTCGGCGGCATAACCCAGCCGCGGCGCGAATTCCAGCACACGCTGCCGGGTGAGGCCCGCCACGCCGCACTGGCCGAGATCCGGGGTGACCAGCGTGCTGTCCGTGCGCATGAACAGGTTGCTCATGGTGCATTCGATGACATTGCCGACGCCATCCAGCAGCAGGCCGTCGGCGATGCGGGCATCCTGCCATTCCATGCGCGCCAGCACGTTCTCCAGGCGGTTGAGATGTTTGACGCCGGCCAGCCGCGGCTGCGAGGCGAGACGCAGGGCACACAGGTGCAGGTTGACGCCTGCGCTGAAGTACTGCTGCGGATAGCGCGGATAGGCTGTCTTCAGCACCACCCGGTTGATGCGGCCATCTTCCGGCAGGGCGTAGCCGCGCGCGCCCTCGCCGCGGGTCACTACGATCTTGGCCACCGCCGCGGCTTCCTGGCCGCATAGGGTCTGGATGTCGGTGCGCAGCGCGGCGGCGTCGGGACAGGCCAGCCCCAGGGCGGCGCAATCCTCGTGCAGCTTGCGGTAGTGCAGGGGCCAGTCGCGCGGGACGCCTTCGCGCACCGGCAGGGTGCGGAAAACGCCATCGCCGTAGGCGAAGCCGCGGTCCAGCGGACTGAGGTGAGCGTCGAAGCGGCCGTTGATGAGGTAGTGTGTCTGCATGAGCTGGCATCCGCGCGGCCCCGCCCTGCCCGCCTGCGCTCCGGGGTCAGACCTTCCTGAACACCAGGGTGCCGTTGGTGCCGCCGAAGCCGAAGGAATTGGAAATGGCGACGTCGATTTTCATCCGGCGTGCCTCGTTGGGCACGTAATCCAGGTCGCATTGCGGGTCCTGGTTGAACAGGTTGATGGTCGGCGGCGCGGTCTGCTCGTGCACCGCCAGCACGATGAACACCGCCTCGATGCCGCCCGCAGCGCCCAGCAAGTGGCCGGTCATGGATTTGCTGGAACTCATGGCGATCCTCCTCGCGTGATCGCCGAAACAGCCCTTGGCCGCCTGGGTTTCTGCCAGGTCCCCGGCCGGCGTGGAAGTGCCGTGGGCGTTGATGTAATCGACCTCGTCGGCATTGATGCAGGCGTTGCGCAGGGCATTGCGCATGCAGCGCGCCGCCCCCTCGCCGTTCTCGCTGGGCGCGGTCATGTGGTAGGCATCGGCGCTCATGCCGAAGCCGGCGATTTCGCAGTAGATTCTCGCGCCGCGCGCCCTGGCGTGCTCGTACTCCTCCAGCACCAGCACTCCGGCGCCCTCGCCGATGACGAAGCCGTCGCGGTCGGCATCCCACGGGCGGCTGGCGGTGGTCGGGTCGTCGTTGCGCGTGGACAGGGCGCGCGCAGCGGCGAAACCGCCCACGCCCAGCTCGGTGATCGCGGCTTCCGCGCCACCCGCCACCATCACGTCGGCATCGCCGTACTCGATGAGGCGCGCCGCGTCGCCGATGGCGTGAGTGGCCGTGGTGCAGGCGGTGACGATGGCGATGTTCGGCCCCTTGAAGCCATACAGGATGGAGAGGTTGCCGGAGATCATGTTGATGATGGTGCCGGGGATGAAGAACGGCGACACCTTGCGCGGGCCGGATTCCTGGAACACCTTGTGGGTGTCCTCAATCATCTGCAGGCCGCCGATTCCAGAGCCGATGCTGACGCCGATGCGCTCGGCGTTGGCTTCGCTGGCTTCGATGCCGGAATCCCGCACCGCCTGCATGCCGGCCGCCATGCCGTACTGGATGAAGGTATCCATGCGGCGCGCGTCCTTGGGCGGCAGATACTGGCCCACGTCGAAGTCCTTCACTTCCCCGGCGATCTGCGATGCGAACGGGCCGGGGTCGAACCGGGTGATGCGGATGATGCCGGACTTGCCGGCGACGATGCTGGACCAGGCACTGGCCACGTCGTTGCCGACCGGCGAGACGATACCCAGACCGGTCACGACGACCCTACGCTTGGACAAGGCGGCTCCTTGGAATCGGGCGGCGGAAGTGAAGATTACTGGGCGTGCGCCTTGACGTAGTCGATCGCCTGCTGCACGGTGGTGATCTTTTCGGCGTCTTCGTCCGGAATCTCGCAACCGAATTCTTCCTCCAGCGCCATCACCAGTTCCACGGTGTCGAGCGAGTCGGCGCCCAGGTCGTCGACGAAGGACGATTCGTTCCTGACGTCGGCCTCGTTCGCACCGAGCTGCTCGGTCACGATCTTCTTCACGCGCTGTTCAATGTCGGACATTTGTTTCCCCTTTCTTAAGGTTGACTGCAAAAAACTCGCGGCATTTTAGCAAAAAACGCCCCGAGGGATTCCAAAAGCTTCAGCGACCCGTCAGGCCATGTACATGCCGCCGTTGACGTGCAGGGTCTCGCCGGTGATGTAGCCGGTGGCGGGAGACGCCAGGAAGCACACCGCGGCGGCGATGTCCTGCACGTCGCCGAAACGGCCGAGCGGCACGTGCTGCAGCAGCCGGTTGCGGTGTTCTTCCGGCAGTTCGCGCGTCATGTCGGTGTCGATGAAGCCGGGCGCCACGCAGTTGACGGTGATACCGCGGCTGCCGACTTCCTGCGCCAGCGACTTGGTGAAGCCGGCCATGCCGGCCTTGGCGGCGGCATAGTTGGTCTGGCCCGCGTTGCCCATGTGGCCGACCACCGAGGAAATGTTGACGATGCGGCCGTAACGGGCCTTCATCATCGGGCGCAGCACCGCCTGCGACAGGCGGAACACCGATTTCAGGTTGGTGGACAGCACCGCGTCCCAGTCCTCCTCGCGCATGCGCATCAGCAGGGTGTCGCGGGTGATGCCGGCATTGTTGACGAGGATGGAGATGACGCCGTACCTGTCGGCGATCTCTTTGAGCACGGCTTCGACGCGGGCACCGTCGTTGACGTCGAGCGCCACGCCTTCGCCCCTGATGCCGGCCTGCTGCAGGGCGGCGCCGATCTGCCGCGCCCCGTCCTCGGTGGTGGCGGTGCCGATGACAGTGGCGCCCTGCCTGCCCAGCGCGGCGGCGATGGCCGCGCCGATGCCACGGCTGGCACCGGTGACCAGTGCGATTTGATCCTGCATGACATCCTCCCCCTTATGCGCCGAGCTGGCTTTGCGCCTCGCCCACGGCCTCCGCGCTCGCCAGGGCGTAACAGGGCATTTCGCCCGCGATGCGCTTGTTCAGCCCGGCCAGCACCTTGCCCGGGCCGCATTCGGCGGCCGCCGCGATGCCGTCCGCCGCCATTTTCCGTATGGTTTCCACCCAGCGCACCGGGCTGTGAAGCTGCCGCACGAGGGCATCCTTGATCCTGTCCGCGTCATTGTAGGCGGCCACGTCGGCGTTGTGTAGTACCGGCACCCGCGGCACGCGAACTTCCACCTCCTCCAGGTACGTCCGCAACCGCTCCGCCGCCGGCTTCATCAGCGCGCAGTGGGACGGCACGCTCACCGGCAGGATGAGCGCGCGCTTGGCGCCCATCGCCCTGGCGGCTTCCATGCCGCGTTCCACCGCCGCCTTGTGGCCGGCGATGACCACCTGGCCGGGCGAATTGAAGTTGACCGCCTCCAGCACCTCGCCCTGCGCCGACACCGCGCATACGCTGCGCACCGCGTCGTCGTCCAGGCCGAGCACGGCCGCCATGGCGCCCGTGCCTTCGGCGACCGCATCCTGCATCACCTCGGCGCGGAAACGTACCAGCGGCAGCGCAGCAGCGAAATCGATGGCACCGGCGGCAACCAGGGCGCTGTATTCGCCCAGGCTGTGCCCGGCCAGCGCAGCCGGCTGTGCTCCGTCCGCCCGCTGCCAGGCGCGCCAGACGGCAACGCCGGCGGTCAGCATGACCGGCTGGGTGTTGGCGGTCTGGTTGATGTCCTCGTTGGCTTCCGTGACCATGCGCCACAGATCCTGGCCAAGCACGGCGGAAGCCTCGGCGAAGGTCTCGCACACCGCGGCGAGGTCGGCAAAGCCCTGCATCATGCCCACCGACTGCGACCCCTGGCCGGGAAAAAGAAAAGCGAATTTCATGTCGTTCCTTCGGGTCAGTACTTCAGCA
>JBBILG010000083.1:0-7979 GCA_037445085.1 Methylobacillus sp. | reverse complement strand
GGGGGCCGCTCCTACAGCCGTGCTTTGGATCTAATGGATAATCTGGGATCATACCATGTTGCCCCGTCCGCCCCGCCACGGCCCGACCGGAGCTTTTCGAGGAGGCGCCCATGTCCACCACCCGCCCCCCTGCCGTTGCCGGCATGTTCTATCCTGACAATGCCACCGTGCTGGCCGAGGACATCGCCGCCCTGCTGGCGGAAGCCGGCCCGCCATGGCTGCCGCAGCCACCCAAGGCGCTGATTGCCCCGCATGCCGGCTATGTCTATTCCGGCCCCGTTGCCGCCCGCGCCTACGCCTTGCTGAAGCCCTATGCGGAGCGCATCCGCCGCGTGGTGCTGCTGGGGCCGACCCACCGTGTAGCCGTGCGCGGCCTGGCGCTGCCCGGCGCGGACCACTTCGCCACGCCGCTGGGCCGCATCCCCATCGATCAGGAGGCGGCGCGGCGAATCGCCGACCTGCCGCAGGTCAGCATCAGCCGCGAGGCGCATGCCCTGGAACACTCGCTGGAAGTGCAACTGCCCTTCCTGCAGGCGCTGCTGCCGGACTTCCGGCTGCTGCCGCTGGCGGTGGGCATGGCCACGCCGGAGGAAGTGGCCGAGGTGATGGAGCGGCTGTGGGGCGGCGAGGAAACCCTCATCGTCATCAGCTCGGACCTCTCGCACTACCTGCCCTACGCCACGGCCAAGCAGGTGGACGGCGCCACCGCCGATGCCATCCTGCACCTGCGCGAGCCCATCGGCCACGAGCAGGCGTGCGGCGGCACGCCGGTGAGCGGCCTGCTGGTGGTGGCGCGGCGGCGCGGACTGAAGCCGCATCTCCTCGACCTGCGCAATTCCGGCGATACCGCCGGGGACCGCTCCAGGGTGGTCGGCTACGGCGCCTTCGCCTTCACCGAAGCGCCATGAACGATGCCGAACGCGGCCGCATCCTGCTGGCCCTGGCGCGCGACGCCATCGCCGGGCAGTTCGGCTTGTCTGCGAATCCGCCCGATGCCTCGGCGCCCTGGCTGCAGGCGCCCGGCGCGACCTTCGTCACGCTCACCCGGGACGGCCGGCTGCGCGGCTGCATCGGCAGCCTGGAAGCGCAGCGGCCGCTGTGGCAGGACGTATGCGCCAACGCCGTCCACGCCGCGCTGCACGATCCACGCTTTCCTCCCCTCACGGCGGAGGAACCGCCCGCCACCCGCATCGAGGTCTCGCTGCTGTCGCCGCAAACGCCCCTGCGGTTTTCCAGCGAAGCCGAGGCACTGGCGCAGCTGCGTCCCGGCGTGGACGGCGTGGCGCTGGAATACGGACGCCACCGCGGCACCTTTCTGCCGCAGGTGTGGGAGCAACTGCCGACGCGCGAGGAATTCCTGGCACACCTGAAACGGAAGGCGGGCCTGCCTGCACGGTTCTGGGCGGCCGATATCCGGCTGTCCCGCTACACCGTGGAAAAATGGAAAGAACCGGCTGCCGGCCAGACGGCGCCGGCGTAGGAGCAAACATCATGGACGAGATCATCCACCCCGACGAGCGCCATCCGGCCAAGTACTGGCACCGTCTCGACGACGGCCGCATCCAGTGCGACCTGTGCCCGCGCGACTGCCGGATGCACGAAGGCCAGCGCGGCGCCTGCTTCGTGCGCGGCGTGGCCGACGGCAAGATGGTGCTGACCACCTACGGCCGCAGTTCCGGCTTCTGCATCGATCCCATCGAGAAGAAACCGCTCAACCATTTCTACCCCGGCTCCAGCGTGTTCTCCTTCGGCACCGCGGGCTGCAACCTGGCGTGCAAGTTCTGCCAGAACTGGGACATCTCCAAATCGCGCGACATGGACCGGCTGATGGACCGGGCACCCCCCGAGACCATCGCCCGGGCGGCACGCCAGTACGGCTCGAAGAGCGTGGCCTTCACCTACAACGACCCGGTGATCTTTTTCGAGTACGCCCTGGATACCGCGGATGCCTGTCACGCACTGGGCCTCAAGACGGTGGCGGTCACCGCTGGCTACATCCACGCCGCGCCGCGCAGGGAATTCTTCGCCAGGATGGACGCCGCCAACGTGGATCTCAAGGGCTACACCGAGGATTTCTATGTCAGGCTCACCGGCTCCCACCTGCAACCGGTGCTGGACACGCTGACTTATATCCACCACGATACCGACTGCTGGCTGGAAATCACTACCCTGCTCATCCCCGGCCACAACGACAGCGATGCCGAAATCAAGACGCTCAGCGCATGGGTGGCAAAAGAACTGGGGGCGGACGTGCCACTGCACTTCGCCGCCTTCCACCCCGATTTCAAGATGATGGACGTGCCACCCACACCGCTCGCCACCCTTACCCGCGCCCGCAGGATCGCCCTGGACGCCGGCCTGCACCATGTCTACACCGGCAACGTGCACGATCCGGAAGGCGGCACCACCTACTGCCCGTCATGCCGCCATGCCGTCATCGTGCGCGACTGGTACGACATCCGCCATTACGATCTCACCGGGCAGGGTGCCTGTCCGCAGTGCGGCACGCGGCTCGCCGGCCGCTTCGAAAAATTCGAAGCGGCCTTCGGCGCACGCCGCATCCCGGTACGGCTGTCCGCCGTGCACATCAGCCACGGCTAAGCCGGCCAGCGGGCCGGCGCGGTCGACATCGCCTCGCCGCCGTGGCAGTCTCAACGCGCCGGCTGCAGGCGCAGCACGCGGCCGTCCACCAGCAGGTAGAGCAGGCCGTCCGGCCCCGCGCGCACATCGCGCACGCGGCCGATGCCGTCGAGCAGGCGCTCCTCTCCCGTCACCCGCTCGCTGTCCAGGCTGAGCCGCACCAACTGGCGGAACTTGAGCGAGCCGATGAACAGGCTGCCGCGCCAAGCGGGAATGGCATCGCCCTCGTAGAAGGCCATCCCCGAGGGCGCGATGGAGGGCACCCACTTGTAGAGCGGTTGCGCCATGCCCTCCTTGTGCGTGCCTTCGCCTATCCTGGTGCCGGTCACGTAGTTGACGCCGTAGGTGATCACCGGCCAGCCGTAGTTGACGCCGGCCCGCAGGATGTTGATCTCGTCGCCGCCCTGCGGGCCGTGTTCGTGTGTCCACACCTGCCCGCTGCGCGGATCGAGCGCTGCGCCCTGCACGTTGCGGTGGCCGTAGCTGTAGATTTCCGGCAGCACGCCGGACTTGCCGACGAAGGGATTGTCGGCTGGCACGCGGCCATCATCGGCAAGCCGCACCACCTTGCCCACGTGCTGGTCGAGGCCCTGCGCCAGATCCTCGTCGCCGCGGTCACCCAGGGTGATGTAGAGATGGCCTGCACGGTCGAACAGCAGGCGCGCCCCGAAGTGGCGGCCGCCGCCCAGCTTGGGTGTCTGGCGGAAGATCACCTTGCCGTCGGCAAGGTGCATGCCGTCCAGCCGCGCGCGGTACACCTCGGTGCCGTAACCGCCCTTGCCCCTGGCGGCATAGGCAAGATAGACCCAGCGGTTCTCCTCGAAGCGCGGGTGCAGCGCCACGTCGAGCAGGCCGCCCTGGCCGTGCTCGGCAACGGCGGGCAGCCCCGCCACCGGCTCCGGCAGCAGGCGGCCGTCGGCGATCACGCGCAGGCGGCCGGGCTTTTCCGTCACCAGCAGGCGGCCGTCCGGCAGAATGGCCAAGCCCCAGGCTTCCTCCAGCCCTTCCGCCACGGTCTGCACTTGCAGACGCTGCTGGCCGGCCTGCACGGCAGCGTCTGCCGGAAACACGTACAGTGCGGCCAGCAGCAGGATGGCCCAAATGGTCGATTGCACAGTATTCAGGTTGGAATAGTTCATGGTTCTCCTTTGCTGGTCAGCGGCACGAAACGTACCGGCATGATGGCCTGGGTATGCAGGCCACCGTGCTTGGCCTTGCGGATCAACGTGAGCTCCTGGGTCGCCCACGCCTCCCCCAGCGGCACCACCAGGCGCCCGCCCGGCCCGAGCTGGGTGAGAAGCGCCGGGGGGATGTGGCGTGCGCCCGCCGTGACGATGATGCCATCGAAGGGCGCATGCTCCGGCCAGCCGCACGCGCCGTCGCCGACGCGCACCCGCACCCGATGATAACCCAGTTCCGCCAGCCTGGCCGCTGCCTGCTCGGCCAGCGTAGGGACGATCTCGACGGAATAGACTTCCGCCCCCGCTTCGGCCAGCACCGCCGACTGGTAGCCGCAGCCGGTGCCCACTTCCAGCACGCGGTCGCCGGGACGAAGCGCCAGCAGGTCGGTCATTAGGGCGACGATGTAGGGCTGCGAAATGGTCTGGCCATGGCCGATGGAAAGCGGCTGGTTGAGATAGGCGTAGCGGCGCTGCTCGGACGGCACGAAGCGGTGGCGCGGCACCCGCCGCAGCGCTTCAAGCGTGACCTCGGAAAGCGGCGGCGCACCGTAGTGCGGGTTGATCTCGGCCGCCAGCGTCGCCACTTCCTCCAGCAGGGCATCGCGTTGCGCCTCCCAGGCGGCCTCGTCGTATTCCGGCTCCTGCTTCCAGCTCATGGGATGCCCCGCGGCGCTTCACGCAGCCAGCCGGACAGCAGCGCGGCCGCCGCATACAGCAGCAGCGCCGCCAGCACCACCCGCTGGAAGCCGAAGGCAATCGCCAGCAGCACCGCCAGCGGCGCGCCCATGACCGAGAAGCAGGCATTGACGCCATAAGCCCACGGCAGCAACCGCGGCTGCCGTGCGGCCAGCCGGCGCATGCCGAGCGGAAACGGCATGCCCATGCAGAACGCCAGCGGCATCACCAGCATGGCCACCGCGGCAATCCGCAGTGCCAGCGGCCAGCCCATGCCGTGTGCGGCCAGTAACGGCAGGAGGGCAAGACACAGGCCACCCCACAGCACGATGCCGGCCAGCGGCCAGTACGGCCGGTCATGCAGCCGGGCGGAAACGCGGCTGCCGATGCCGGCGCCGCACAGGAACATGGTCAGCACCGCGGCCGCGGCATACAGCGGATGCCCGAGGAACAGCGCAAGCTTCTGCATGAAGGCGATTTCCAGCAGCATGAAGGCGGTGCCAAGCATGGCGAAGTAGGCAAACACGCTGCCGCGGCCGACGCTGCCGCTGGCGCGCGTGCCTGCGGCGAGGCGCAGCGGCAGCAGGATGAGCAGCGCACTCAGCAGCAGCGCCTGCAGCCAGGTCGCCAGCAGCACCGGGTAGCCCATTTCCAGCAGCGGCAGGCCGCCACGGTCGCGCAGGGAGAGGATTTCCGTCAGCGAGCTCCAGCGGAAGAAGTGATGAAAATACGGTCTGTCGTCGTCGGCCGGCCGGATGTCGAACTTGTAGCGGCGCATGAAATCCTCGCGCGCCGGGCCGCCCAGCGCCGCGAATGCCTCGGCGAAACGGGCCTGCCGCGCGTGCTGGTCGGCCGCGACCGCAGCGCCCGCCGCCCACTCCAGGTCGAAGGCCCAGGCGGTGGCGAAGTCGCGCATGGCGGCGATTTCCTCCGCCGTGAACGGACTGCGCTTCACCAGCAGCACGGCCGTCTGCCAGCCGCGCAGCAGGGCGATCTGGCGCAGCGGCTGCGACACGCCCTGCGCCTCCAGCACCTCGATCGCGGTAGCGGCGAGCTTGAGCAGATCGCGCGGCGGCAGATGCAGCCAGCGGTTGACGGCGAGCATGCCATGCGGCGACAGGTGGCGCAGATATTCACGCATGGCCTGGCGGGTGAGCAGATAATCCTCGCTCATGCCGTACAGGCCGGCAGCGCTGGCCGCAGCGCTGCCGGACAGCGGCAGAACGACGAGCTGGTAGCCGCCAGCCTGGCCGGCAAGGAAACTGCGCGCCTCGGCCACGTGCAGACGCACCCGGGGGTCGCGGTACAGGCCGCCGGCATGGGGTTCCGCGGTATCGCGCAGCAGCGCCGCCAGGGCGCCGTTCAGTTCGACCGCGTGCACCTGCGCCGCATCATGGTGCAGGGCCTGCAACACCTCCATGCCGGCCCCCGCCCCCAGCACCAGCACACGCGGCTGCCGCAGCAGCCGATAGGGCAATGCCGAAGGCATCTGGCCGAGAAAGGCCAGCGACGCCACGCCGGCATCCCGCCGGGTAATGGCCGCCGGCCCCTCGCCGTCGACATACAGGGCGAGCTGCGGCGGCGGCTCCGCCTGCGCCGCGAGACTCAAACCAGGCGCGTGGCGCAGTGGCACCCGGGCATTCTCCAGCAGCACCAGCTCGCCCATGGGACCATGGCGTTCCTCCACCACGCGCGCACCAGGCAGCAGGCGCGCCTGGCTCAGGCTCTTGTAGGGCGAGGGGTCGAGCGGCAGCCAGGCGATCGGAACCGCCCAGGGCAGCGCCAGGGCCGGCACCAGCAGCAGCCAGCCCGGCCGGATCGCTCCACGCCAGCCCAGTGCAGCGGCGGCTAGCGCCAGGCCGGCCACCACCAACAGCGCCCGCTGCGGCGGCAGGAAGAACAACAAGACCAGGGCCAGCCCCGCCCCGGCCGCGGCCCCCCACAGGTCGGCGCCATAGATGCGCGGGGCGGCCGCACCGTAATGGCTGAACACCAGGCACAGGCAGACGGCTGCGAAAAAGAACGGCACCAGCAGCAGCAGGCTTTGCAGGGCCAGCCACTGCCACTGCCGGATATCCCACAGAATCTCCAGCGCGTTGAACGGCACCTGCTGGGCAAGCTGAAAGGCCAGCGGCGCGGTGAGGCCGAACAGCAGCGCGGACGCGGAGAAGAACTGCCGCACGCGGCCGCGCGCACGGTCGCCGGCCACGGCCAGGGCGGTGCCGGCGACACCATAGCCGAGCAGCGCCAGGCTCACCGCCAAGTAGGCGAAATGGTGCCACTGCACCACGGCGAACAGCCGCATCAGGAGAATCTGCAGCCCCAGCGCGGCGCAGGAGATGCAAGCGATGGCGAGGAGCGGGACGGGCATCGCGGCTCTCCTCGCTCCCGCCGCTAATGCCCGCCGGTAAGCGGCACGAAGCGCACCGGCGCCACCTCGTGGCTGCGCACGCGACCGCCAGCGTCCTTTTCCACCACCACGAGCTGTTGCACCAGGAAGCTGGCGCCGAGCGGAATCACCATGCGTCCGCCCGGCTTGAGCTGCCTGATCAGGGGCGGCGGCACATGGCTGGCGGCGGCGGTGACGACGATGGCATCGAAGGGGGCGCGCTGCTCCCAGCCGTAGTAGCCGTCGCCATGGCGGGCTGTAACCCGTTGCGGATACAGGGCCCCCAGCAGCTCGCCGGCGCGCGCAGCCAAGCCCGGCACGATTTCGATGCTGTATACCTGCACGCCCATTTCCGCCAGCACGGCAGCCTGGTAACCGGAACCGGTGCCGATTTCCAGCACCCTCCGGCCCGGCTGGACGGCGAGCAGGTCGGTCATCAATGCCACGATGTAGGGCTGGGAAATGGTCTGTCCATAGCCGATGGGCAAGGGCCTGTTTTCATAGGCATGCGCCTGCTGGCTTGCGGGGACGAAACGGTGGCGCGGCACGCGCGCCATGGCCGCGAGCACTGCGGGGGAGATTTCCGCCCGGCCGGTCTCGGCAGCGGTCTGCCGAGCCAGCGCGGTGATCTCACGCACCATGGCCTGGCGCTCCGCAGCCTGCTGCGGCATCTCCGCTGCCGCCGCAGCCGCAACCAGCAGGCTACATGTCAGCGCGGCGCAAGACGTCAACCTGGCCATGACGTGGAAAGGGCCGCTGTCACCGGGCGGCGCCCGGCCGCGGCGGCCGTGCGGCCGAATCAGAAGCTGCCGGGCCTGCGGCAAGGGGCGATCATACCCATCAACGCAAGCTGGGCCTGCAACTGCTGGGCGCTGAACTTGCTGTAGTCCTTGCCCACTTCCAGGAGGTCGAAGCCGTGCCTGCCCTGCAGCAACTGGCGCAGCATGCCTAGTACGCGGGTCTCCGCCGCCACCACCACACGCGTGACCTTGTTCCTGGCGGCGAGCCGCTTCAGCGTCTCCGCCGCCTGCTGCAGGAAGCGACGGCCATATTCTGCACGATGCTGGTCGCGGTGGTCGTCGTAACCGTGCGCA
>JBBILG010000082.1:0-8125 GCA_037445085.1 Methylobacillus sp. | reverse complement strand
CGGCACCGTGGAAAAGTCCCTCTCCGCCTCACACACAGAAATTCTGACACCCCCCAATGCCGCCGACGGAAAGCTTCTTCAACAGCCTGAAGAATGAGCGTACGCATCAGAGCCGTTACGCCACACGAGAAGATGCGCGGCGGGATCCGTTTGAGTACATCGAGGTGTTCTACAATCGGCGTCGTCGCCACTCCGCGTTGGGGTATCAGAGTCCGGCAGCGTTTCACGCCGCCTGGCTCAACCAACAAAAATTGGCGGCTGAGGAGGCTGCACTGGGTACTCGAAAAACAGGGGCAAGCTCAGATTGAGGAATCAAAACCGCTACAGTTGGTTAAATCAGAAACCGCTTGACAGCATCAAGCAATGTATCTACATTGATAAACATAGATATACATGGATAAACACAGAGGATATTCAACATGAGACTCCAAGTTGCGAAGTGGGGCAATAGTCTAGCAGTGCGTTTGCCAGTGGAATGCGTTCGCGCTGCAGGACTGCATGAAGGCGATAGCGTTGAAGCGAGCATTACGCCTGCTGGGGTAATCACGCTGGCGCCGGAAAAGGTATTCGATAAGGCGGCTTTCCTCAAGCGCTTGGCCAAACTGCATGCAAGGATGCCGATGACTGATTCTGTGGTCGAGCGCATGCGCCAGGAAGAGCGTTACTGATGATCTACGTCGATACCAGCGCAGTTGTTGCGCTACTCACAACCGAGGTGAGGACGCAGGCGGTAATGGGCTGGTATGAGGGCTTGCAGGAGGTGCCAACGGTTTCTGACTGGCTTCTTGCTGAATTTTCCAGCGCTATATCGATCAAGGTGCGAGCCGGCCAGCTTTCAGAGGCAAGCGCAAAAGAAGCTTTCAAGGAGTTCGACATGTTGTTGGATGGTGGATTACGTCTTGCTCCAATTAGTCGCGAAGCATTCAAGCGGGCTGAAAAGATGGTAAGAAACCATCGTGACGGATTGCGCGCAGGTGATTCCCTGCATTTGGCTATGGCGCTTGAATTGCAAGCAAGTCATGTTGCGACCTTGGATGGCAATATGGCAACGAATGCCAAGCGCTACGGACTGGAACTGATCGAGTTTTGAAGTGCCGCCGCCCGACGGAACTCAGGCAAAACGGGCCGCAAGGTGCGATAACACCAGGCGACCCTAACCGCAACGCAGTACCTGTATAGGAGGTAATCCGGTTACAAAACGGTTACATGGCTCGATGTAACCCGGAAAAGAAAACGGCTCCCATCGCTGGGAGCCGCATGAATACTGGTGGTGATGGGGGGACTTGAACCCTCGACCTACGGATTATGAATCCGTCGCTCTAACCGGCTGAGCTACATCACCCGGATTGTCCGAAAATTGTCTGCCGAACAAAGTCCGCCATTCTATTTTTTCGGCGGCGGGTTGTCAAAGTTTACACGTTGAACAGGAAGTTCATCACGTCACCGTCCTGCACCACATATTCCTTGCCTTCCGAGCGCATCCTGCCGGCTTCCTTGGCGCCCTGTTCGCCGCCGCAGGCGATGAAGTCCTCGCAGGAGATGGTCTGGGCGCGGATGAAGCCTTTTTCGAAGTCGGTGTGGATCACGCCGGCGGCCTGCGGGGCGGTATCGCCCTTGTGGATGGTCCAGGCGCGCACTTCCTTGACCCCGGCGGTGAAGTAGGTCTGCAGGCCGAGAAGGTCGTAGGCGGCGCGGATGACCCGGTTGAGGCCGGGTTCCTGCAAGCCCATTTCGGCGAGGAACATGGCCTTGTCATCGTCATCCAGGTCGGCGATTTCCGCTTCGGTTCTGGCGCAGATGGCAACCACCGGAGCGTGCTCCCGGCGGCCCAGTTCTTCGACGCTGGCCAGCAGCGGATTGTCGGTGAAGCCATTCTCGGCGACATTGGCGAGATACATGACCGGCTTGACGGTGATCAGGCACAGCGGCCTGACGAGATGCAACTGGTCGCGGTCCAGCCCCAGGGTGCGCACCGGCAGGCCCTGGTCGAGGTGTCGCTGCACCTTTTCCAGCACGGCCATGAGGGCGATGGCTTCCTTTTCGCCGGACTTGGCCTTCTTGCCTTCGCGGGCCACGGCCTTTGCCACCGTTTCCAGGTCGGCCAGGGCGAGTTCGGTATTGATCACCTCGATATCGGCGAGGGGGTCCACGCGGCCCGCGACATGCACGATGTTGCCGTCGTCGAAGCAGCGCACCACATGGGCGATGGCGTCGGTCTCGCGGATGTTGGCGAGGAACTTGTTGCCCAGTCCTTCACCTTGCGACGCGCCCGCCACCAGACCGGCGATGTCGACGAACTCGACGGTGGCGGGCCGCACGCGCTGCGGCTTGACGATGCTGGCCAAGGCGTCGAGGCGCGCATCCGGTACTTCGACGATGCCGACGTTGGGCTCGATGGTGCAGAACGGGTAGTTGGCCGCATCGATGCCGGCGCGGGTAATGGCGTTGAACAGGGTGGACTTGCCGACGTTGGGCAGCCCCACGATGCCGCATTTCATGATGTTTTGTCAGCCTTGGGTCTGGTGTGCAATTTTAGCATTGCCGCATCGAAGCTGCCGTCGATGAGCAGAGGGAGCAGCGTTGCGCTCCGTTCGATGGCTTCCCCGATGCGGTCGGCTTCCTCGCGCGCGGGCGGGTGCAAGACGTAACCGACTACCGCGATCTTGTCGCCGGGGTGGCCGATGCCGAGACGCAGGCGCCAGAAATCGGGCGTGCCGAGATGTACCGCGATGTCCTTGAGGCCGTTGTGGCCGCCGTGGCCGCCGCCCAGCTTGAGTCTGGCCTGGCCGGGCGGCAGGTCGAGCTCGTCGTGGACGACCAGGATTTCTTCCGGCGCGATCTTGTAGAAGCGCGCCAGCGCCGCCACGCCACGGCCGCTGGCGTTCATGAAGGTCATCGGTTCGAGCAGCCAGGCTTCCCGGCCGTGCGACCGCAGGCGCGCGGCCAGGCCAAAGAATTTGGTTTCTGCGGTAAGGTGCGCGCCTGCGTCGCGGGCGACCCGGTCCAGCCACCAGAAGCCGGCATTGTGGCGGGTGGCTTCGTACTGCGGGCCGGGGTTGCCGAGCCCGACGAAAAGACGGATACCGTTCATGGTGACGGAGCCGGCGGCAGCAACGAAAACGCGCATTCCGGCAGACCGGAACGCGCGTCGTTCGCTGCGCCATGCGGGCCGGACTTATCCGGCTGCGGCTTCTTCGCCTTCTGCGGCGATGCCGCCACGCGGAACCGGGATGGAAGCCACTGCGGCATCGTCGCCGTGGGTGAGTTGCACGAATTCCACGCCCTTGGGCAGCCTGATTTCGGACAGGTGGATGGAGTGGCCGGCATGCAGGTTGGCGAGATCGACCTCGATGAATTCCGGCAGGGCCAGCGGCAGGCAGCTCACGTCGGCTTCGGTCATGACGTGGGCAACCACGCCGTGGGCCAGCTTGACGCCCGGGGCGATGTCGGCGTTGATGAAGTGGAACGGCACCTTGACGTGGATCTTCTCGTCGGCGCTGACGCGCTGGAAATCGACGTGCTGGATATTGCCGCGCACCGGGTGCAGTTGGTAGTCGCGCAGCAGCACCTGTTCTTTCCTGCCGTCCAGGTTCAAGTTGAGGATGGACGAGTGGAAAGCCTCGTGGCGGAACTGCAGGAACAGTTCCTTGTGGTCGAGTTCGATGTTGACGGCTTCCTTGCCGCTGCCGTAGAGGATGCCCGGGACCTTGCCGGCGCGACGCAGGCGGCGGCTCGCACCCGTGCCTTGCGTGACGCGCTTGCTGGCGTTGATTTCGATTTGCATGTTGCGACTCCTGAGGTTGTTGTTATCCGCGACCAGATAACAGGGTTGCGGCGGCAGCGAGACTGGGCTGCCGCCAGAAAATCATTCCATGAACAGCGAACTGACCGAATCCTCGTTGCTGATGCGGCGTATGGTTTCCGCCAGCAGTTCCGCAGCGCTGAGCTGGTGGATCTTGCTGCAGGTTCGGGCATCCGCGCGCAGCGGGATGGTGTTGGTCACCACCAGTTCGTCCAGTTGCGAGGCGGCGATGCGCTGCGCCGCATTGCCGGACAGTACCGGATGGGTACAGTAGGCCACCACCTGGGTGGCACCGTGTTCCTTGAGCGCGGTGGCGGCCTCGCACAGCGTGTTGGCGGTATCCACCATGTCGTCCATGATGACGCAGGTGCGGCCGGCCACTTCGCCGATGATGTGCATCACCTTGGCCACGTTTGGCTTGGGGCGCCGCTTGTCAATGATGGCGAGCTCGGCATTGAGCTGCTTGGCCACCGCGCGGGCACGCACCACGCCGCCGACGTCGGGCGACACCACCACCAGGTTGGGATATTCGTGCCGGCACAGTTCGCCGAGCAGGATGGGGGTGGCGTAGATGTTGTCCACCGGGATATCGAAGAAGCCCTGGATCTGGTCGGAGTGCAGATCCATGGTCAGCACGCGGTCCACGCCAACGCCGGTGAGCATGTTGGCGACCACCTTGGCGGTGATGGCGACGCGCGCGGAACGCGGGCGGCGATCCTGGCGCGAATAGCCGAAATAAGGGATGGCGGCGGTGATGCGGGCGGCGGAGGAGCGGCGCAGCGCGTCCGCCATGACCATCACTTCCATCAGGCTGTCGTTGGTCGGGGCGCAGGTGGATTGCAGCACGAACACGTCCTTGCCGCGCACGTTCTCCAGCAATTCGACCATGATTTCGCCATCGCTGAAGCGGCCCACGGTGGCGCGGCCAAGCCCGATGCCGAGATGGGCGACGACTTCCTCGGCCAGTCCGGGGTTGGCATTGCCGGTAAACACCATCATGTCGCCGTAGGCCACCGTTGCTTCCTTGTTATTCGCTGGAAAAACAAAAAGCGTGTAGGGCTACACGCTTGTCATTTTATTGTGTCTGGCTGGGGAGGTAGGATTCGAACCTACGCATGCCGGAATCAAAATCCGGTGCCTTAACCAGCTTGGCGACTCCCCAGTGGACTCACGCGGCAAAACCGTGCAGCGGATGCTGCCGCAACCCTTGTGCCACGAACCCGGCGGTTGCCGCCGGCTTGCGCGCGAAGATGCGTCTTGCCTCGGCTTCGGTTGCCGTTTCCACGAACACGCTGGCGCCCGAGCCGCTCATCCTCGCATCTCCGAACTGCCCGAGCCAGTCGAGGGCGGCCGCTACCACCGGGTACTTCCGGCACACCACGGGTTCGAGGTCGTTTCGACCGTAGCCCCTGAAAAAGGCCGCTATTTTGGCGGGATTCGTATCCCTTGTCAATTCCTCGCTGGCAAAAACCTCCGCGGTCGCCACGTGCGCGTCGGGGGTGAGCACCACATACCAGGCGGGCGGCAGGGAAATCGGCTGCAGCACTTCGCCGATCCCTTCCACCCAGGCATTTTCGCCGAACACGAAGAACGGCACGTCCGCCCCCAGTTGCAGGGCCAGCCGGCACAGCTCGGCACGCGGCAGGTCGAGCCGCCACAGGCGGTTGAGGGCGAGCAGCGCGGTGGCGGCATCGGAACTGCCGCCACCCAGCCCGCCCCCCATGGGCAGCCGCTTGTCCAGTGCGATATCCGCCCCCAGCCGGCAGCCGGCATGCGCCTGCAGCAGGCGTGCCGCCCGTATGCACAGGTCGCGCTCCTCGGGCACGCCGGTCACCCCGTTGAGGCGGCGGATGCGGCCGTCGCCGGTGGCGCGCAGGCGCAGCGTGTCGGCGCGGTCGATCAGGCGGAACACCGATTGCAGCAGGTGATAGCCGTCTGCGCGGCGGCCGACCACGTGCAGGAACAGGTTGAGCTTGGCCGGGGCGGGGAATGCCTGGAACGTGGCGCTCACGGCCCGATGCCCCCGGTGCGCCACTGTTCCACCAGCAGCTTGAGGTCGAGCCGCCGGCTTTTCAGCATGATTCTGGCGGGCAATTCGGTGCCGTCGACGTTCTGGTAGGCGGGGAACTCGATGTCCCAGCCGTCCTGCCTGAGGCGGGTGATGCGGCCTTGGGCGTCCCAGCGCACATCCTCATAGGGGCCGCTGGTGGGACGCCCCAGCGCCCAGTCGGTAAGCCCGCGCAGCGGCAGGCTCCAGCCCATGGTCTGGGCGAGCAGGGTTTCCGCATCGTCGGCGACATAGGTTTTGCGGTCGCTGGTGGTGAGCACGACGCCGCCGGCATTGCCGACGATTTCCGCCACCTGCGAGCCGATCGGCGAGTAGAAGGCCAGGAGGTCGCCGTCCGGCGCGTGCGTCCAGCGCAGCTTGCCGGAAAAGCCCTTCTGCTCGGTGACGACGCCGATGCGCCCGCTCAGTTCGAACGCGTCGATGGCCGCCAGCCGCTGCAGGTGGCGGGCGTGCACTTCCGGAGCGGCCCGCGGCACGGGCGGTACGACGGCGCAGGCGCCGAGCAGCAGGGCGGCGAACAGGATCAGCAGGCGAGCCGGCATGCTCAGGGCAGGAAGCGGTCGCGCGTGTTGATCAGCAGTTCGTTGTCCGGGTGCTTGGCGCTTGCGTCGTCCCAGATGCGGATGGCTTCGTCGTGCCGGCCCTGCTGCCACAGGACTTCGCCGAGATGGGCGGCGATCTCCGGGTCAGCCTGCGCGGCGTAGGCACGCCGCAGGTATTCGACCGCCTTGTCCAGCTTGCCCAAGCGGTAGTACGCCCAGCCCATGCTGTCGAGGATGTAATGGTCGTCCGGGCTGAGACTGAGCGCCTTCTCGATCAACTGGAAGGCTTCCGGCAGCCGCTCGTTGCGATCGGCCAGGGTGTAGCCCAGGGCATTGTAGGCCTGGGCATGGTCGGGCTGGAGCAGGATGAGCTTGCGCAACTGCCGCTCCATGATGTCGAAGCGCTGCGTGCGTTCCGCCATCATCGCATAGTCGTAGATCAGTCCGGGCGTGTTGGGGATGCGGTTGATGGCGTCCTCCAGCAGGGCGTAGGCTTCCTGGTAACGCTTCACCTGCGACAGCAGGCTGGCTTCGACCTGGATGGCCAGCGCCTGCTGTTCGTTGTCGAGTTCGTCCAGATCGTGCAGCAGCGCGCGCGCCTCGTCCAGCCTACCCTGGTCGGCGAGCACGGCGGCAATGCGCAGCTGAGCGTCGAAATAGTTCGCGCCCGGCCGCACCTGGCGGTACCATTCCAGCGCCTGCTCGGCGCGCATCTGCTTTTCCGCGGACTGGCCGAGGAAGAGATAGACGCGGTCCCGGTCGCGATAGCCATTTTCCAGCGCCTGCAGGAAGAAGCTGTTGGCCTGGGCGTAATCTCCCAGTTGGCCGGCGAGCAGGCCGACCACGAAGGCCAGCTCCGGATTGTCGGCGGCGTCCGCGGCCAGGTGGGTGAATTGATGACGCGCCGCGTCGTACCGTTTCTCGCCAACCAGCAGCCTGGCGTAGGCCATGCGGATTTCCCGCGCGGCCGGGTACCGGTCAAGGAATGCCTCGTAGAAGGCGACGGCGTCGGGCATGGACTGTTTCTGCAGGATTTCGCCGTGCAGCATGGCTGCCAGTTCCCAGCCCGGCCGCAGCGCCTCGGCGGCGCGCAGCTCCTGCACCGCCAGCGCCGGTTTGCCGGCGTTCCAGGCACCGTGCGCCACGGCGAAGCGGGCCTCGGCGAGATCGGGATAGGGGCGGGCCAGTTCCTGCATCAGGGCAAGGGCGGCCGCCTTGTCCTCGTGGCGGGCGAACACACCGTTCAGGTAGAGAAAGCCCTGCGCGCGCGTTTCCTCCGTGGCGAGCAGCTTTTGCAGGTGGGGGCGGGCTTCCTGCAGCCGGCCGAAATTGAGCAGCATCTGTGCGACCACCTGCTGCGCTTCCACCGATGCCGGGTCGAGCTCCGTCCACAGCGTGGCGGCGCGGATGGCCAACTGCTGCTGGCTGCCGTAGGCGGCGGCGCGGGTGGCGCGTTCCGCCAGGCGCGGGTCGCGGCTGGATTGCGCGAGATCGTAGAACAACTGGCCGGCCAGCCCGATGTCGCCGCGCTGGCCGGCCACCTCGCCGACCAGATACTTGTAGACGAAATCGCTGGTCAGTTCCGGGGTGGGCCCGGCCGCCCGCGCGGGCAGGCCGGCGCCGAGCAGGAGGAGAGTGAGCAGCGTCAGGCGCGGCAGCGGGAAGGGGCGCATTGGCATGATGGTGCGGGTGTCGAAGGGTGCTGGATCAATG
>JBBILG010000081.1:0-8166 GCA_037445085.1 Methylobacillus sp. | reverse complement strand
TATCGCCGGCCAGGTGTGGTGAGAGGGCTTCTCAGCCGGCGCTGGGGGTCGGCTTCTGATAGGTCCAGTGACGCTTCCAGGCAGCCAGCACCAGGTTGGGATACTCCGGCCTGCCCAGGCTGCCGTTGTAACGGCCCAGGGCGCGGAACAGGTCGCCGCGCTCGACGTCGAGATAGTGGCGCAGGATGGTGCAGCCGTAGCGCAGGTTGACGCGCAGGTGGAACAGGTTGTGGCCGTCCTCCCCGATGTGCTTGACCCAGAACGGCATCACCTGCATGAGGCCGCGCGCGCCGGCGCTGGATATCGCGTATTTCCTGAAGCCGCTCTCCACCTGGATCAGCCCCAGCACCATCTGCGGATCGAGGCCGGCGCGGGTGGCTTCATAGTGCACCGTGCGCAGGAATTCCAGGCGGAATTCCCGGTCGGGGATGCGCTTTTCCAGCCGGCGCGACATCTCCGCCAGCCAGGCCTGGGCATCCGCCTCGCTGGCGAACGTCAGGCGCGGCGGCGCGCTGTCGCGGATGGAGCGCTGCATCAGCGACTTCACGCTGGCGGACAGCTCCTCTTCCTTCTGCGCGCCGGCATGGGAGAATGGCGGCACGGACAGCAGCAGGGCGATGATGATCAGGCGGTACATCGTGCCGATTGTACGAAATTTCCGATTTCGTTCAAGGGGATGCTGCGCGCTTCGAGGTCGGTGCGCGCCTGGTATTCGGCCTGCCCCTGCCTGAGGCCGCGCTCGCCGATGGTGATGCGGTGCGGGACGCCGATCAGCTCCAGGTCGGCGAACATCACGCCGGGGCGTTCGCCGCGGTCGTCCAGCAGCACGTCCACGCCGGCCGCCTGCAGCTCGTCGTGCAGCCTGTGCGCGGCCTCGCGCACCGCCTCGCTGCGGTCGTAGCCGACGGGCGCGATGGCCACGGCGAAGGGGGCGATGGCGGCGGGGAAGACGATACCGCGCGCATCATGGCCCTGTTCGATGGCGGCGCCGACGATGCGCGACACGCCGATGCCGTAGCAGCCCATGATCATCACCTGCTGCTGGCCATTTTCATCCAGATAAGTGGCGTCCATCGCCCGCGAATACTTGTCGCCGAGCTGGAACACGTGGCCCACCTCGATGCCGCGGCAGATTTCGAGCAAGCCCCTGCCGTCCGGGCTGAGGTCGCCGGCGACGACGTTGCGGATGTCGGCGACGAAGTCCGGCTCTGGCAGATCGCGCCCCCAGTTGACGCCAGCGGTGTGGTACTTGGGTTTGTTGGCGCCGCACACGAAGTCGCTCATGGCCGCCACAGTGCGGTCGGCGACGACCCGCACCTTGCTGCGTTCCAATCCGATGGGGCCGAGGAAGCCGGGCGGGCAGCCGAAAATTTCGCGGATTTCCGCCTCGGAGGCGAAACGGAAGCCGGTCAGCCCCGTCACCTTGCCGGTCTTCACTTCGTTCAGCGCATGGTCACCGCGCACCAGCAGCACGTGCGGCCTGTCCCCGGCGATTACGGCGATCAGCTTGACTGTCCTCGTGAGCGGGATGCCGAGCAGGGCGGCAACATCCTCGCAGGTGGTCTGTCTGGGCGTTTCCACGTCGCGCATGGCCTCCGACGGCGCCAGACGTGGTGTGACCGGCGCCAGTGCTTCCGCCATCTCGACGTTGGCGGCATAGTCGGAAGCGGGGCAATAGGCGATGGCGTCCTCGCCGGAATCGGCCAGCACGTGGAACTCGTGCGAGCCGGTGCCGCCGATGGCGCCGGTGTCGGCGGCCACCGCGCGGAACTTCAGGCCGAGGCGGGTGAAGATGCTGGCGTAAGTGCGGTACATCACCGCATAGGTTTCTTCCAGGCTGGCCTGGCTGGTGTGGAAGGAGTAGGCGTCCTTCATGACGAATTCGCGGGCGCGCATGACACCGAAGCGCGGGCGGATCTCGTCGCGGAATTTGGTCTGGATCTGGTAGAAGTTCACCGGCAGTTGGCGGTACGAGCGGATCTCCCTGCGCACGATGTCGGTCATCACTTCCTCGTGCGTCGGGCCGAAGCAGAAGTCGCGCTGGTGGCGGTCCTTGAGCTTCAGCATTTGCGGGCCGAACACGTCCCAGCGCCCGGTTTCCTGCCACAGTTCGGCCGGGATGACGGCCGGCATGAGGAGTTCCAGCGCGCCGGCCTTGTCCATTTCCTCGCGCACGATGGCTTCCACCTTGCGCAGCACGCGCAGGCCCAGCGGCATCCAGGAATACAGGCCGGCGCCCAGCCGCCTGATCAGCCCGGCGCGCAGCATCAGCCTGTGGGAGACGAGCTCGGCCTCGGCCGGGGCTTCCTTCAGGGTGGAGAGGAAAAACTGCGAGACGCGCATGAACGGGCTTTCGAAAGAATGCTCAAGACGTGGAATTTTATCGAAAAGCCGGGCTGGCGTCAGCGCGCCGTGCTGTCGGCGGGTCTCCAGCCGCGCGCCCATGCGGCGAGCGGCACGATCACCGCTGGTTGGCCGTTGTCGTAGAACCAGGCATCCACGGCGTATTGCTCGCCGCTGGCGATTTCTTGGATGACCGCGGCGGAATGGCGGCCGAAGATGAGGAAACCGCCGCGCGTGGTGGTGTCCAGCACGCGATGGAAGCGCAGCAGCCCGTCGGCCAGCAGCAGGCGCATGTAGGTGGTGCTGTTGGCGGCCTCGTCGTTGCAGTCCAGTTGCCCGGGCCAGGCGCTGTTGCCGAAGGTGCCCGCGCGGTCTTCGGCGGTGCCGGTGCGTGCGCCGATCATCCCTTCCAGCACGCCGATGGCCCGGCCGATTGCCGTGCGCTCGGTGGCGGCGTCGGAAGGAGGCGGCTGGAACAGCGCGCGCACGCGCTGCCATTCTTGCTGTGTCACGCCGGTGCGCACCACTTCGGCGCAGGTGCCGCCCCAACAGAAGTCGAATTGCTCCGGCGAGGGCGATTGTTGCAGCACGCGCGTCATGGCCGGCGCGTCCGCCTGGACGGCGGGCAGCAGCAGCAGGCTACAGCAGCACAGGACGGTTCGCCAGCTCACCCGGATTGTCCTGCGGCGGGGCGGGGAAATGCCGGTCGAGCAGCGCGCCGATGGCGCGGATGCCTTCGATGAGACCGGCCTCGAATGCGCCGGCGCGCAGGCGCCGCTCCATGGCAGAACAAATCGCCTGCCAGTGTTCCGCGCCCACGCGGGCATGGATGCCGCGGTCGGCGACGATCTCGATGTCGTGGTCGGCCAGCAGCAGATAGATCAGCACGCCGCTGTTGTGCTCGGTATCCCACACGCGCTCGCGCGCGAAGAGCTCGATGGCGCGTTCGCGCGCGCTCAAGCCGGCCAGCACTTCGCGCCAGGGCAGCACGGCTTCGATCGCCAGCCGCAGTTCACCGCGGTGCGAGCGCTCGCTCTCGGCGATGGCCGCCTCGATGCGGTCGAGTGTCTGCTTGCTGATTGGGCGATACAGCAGCCAGGGCGGCATGCACAGGTGGAGGAGGATGCGTCTGAGATTCACCTTACCACCTCCCCGAGGCGCCGCCGCCGCCAAAGCCGCCGCCGCCGCCAGAAAAACCGCCGCCGCCAAAGCCGCCACCGCCCATGCGGCCGCCGAAACCGCCGCCACCGGCAAAACCCCGACCCCCGCCAAGGCCGATGACGAAGGCCATGAAGGCGGCGAGCAGGGCAAAGGCCAGTCCCGCGCCCAGCAGCCAGACCAGGATGCCGATCAGTCCGCCGTTGAGCAGGCCGCCGGGCACGGTGCCGAACACTGAGCGCAGCAGCGCGCCGGCGGCAATGGCGACGAACAGCAGCAAGGGCAGGAAATGGTCGAAGCGCTGCGCGGATTGCGGTTTGGATGGCAGCGGCAGCGGTTCATGGGTGATGGCGGCCATCAGGCCGTCGACGCCGGCGCTGATGCCGCCGTAGTAGTCGCCCCGGCGCAGGTGGGGAATGATGAGGTCCTCGATGATGCGCTTGGCGATGGCGTCGGGGACGGCGCCCTCCAGCCCGTAGCCAACCTCGATGCGCAGCGCGTGGTCGTCCCGCGCCAGCAGCAGCAGGACGCCGTCGTCCACACCCTTGCGCCCCAATCTCCAGGCTTCGGCGACACGAATGCCGTACTGCTCCATGGTTTCCGGCTGCGTGGTGGGCACCAGCAGCACGGCGATCTGGCTGCCTTTCTCCGCCTCGAACCGCGCGAGACGTGCTTCCAGCGCGCGCCGCTCATCCGCGCCGAGGGTGTTGGCGAGGTCGGTGACACGCGCCTCCGGCGGCGGCACCGGCACCTGCGCCAGGGCCGTGCCACACCACAGCCCGAGCAGCAGCAATCCCGCAGCCAGTGCGCGGAACAACCCTGCCTCTTTCATTCCTGCACCCTTCACCCCAAATTTACTGGCCGAAATCCACCGCCGGCGGCGCCGCCATGGCTCGCTCGTCCTCCACCGTGAACGAGGGCCTGGTCTGGTAGCCGAACAGCATGGCCGTCAGGTTGCTGGGAAAGGAGCGCACGGTGACGTTGTAATCGCGCACCGCCTCGATGTAGCGTTTGCGCGCCACGGCGATGCGGTTCTCGGTGCCTTCCAGTTGCGCCTGCAGGTCGCGAAAGGCAGCATCGGCCTTGAGTTGCGGGTAGTTTTCCGCCACTACCAGCAGCCGCGACAAGGCCGAGGTGAGCTCGCCCTGTGCAGCCTGGAAACGGGCAAAAGCCTGTTCGTCGTTAACCAGCTCCGGGGTGGCCTGGATGCCGCCCACCCGGGCGCGGGCGTTGGTCACGGCTTCCAGCACTTCCCGCTCGTGGGCGGCGTAGCCCTGCACCGTGTTGACCAGGTTGGGCACCAGGTCGGCGCGGCGCTGGTACTGGTTGAGCACTTCCGCCCAGGTGGCGGTGATCTCCTCGTCCTGCGCCTGAATGGTGTTGTAGCCGCAGCCGGACAGACTGAGGGCGCCGAACAGCAGGAGCATGGTGAACAGCTTGCGCATGGTGCGGTCTCCTTGTCGAATGGAACTGCCGTCAAGATGCGGGCGTCGCGGAAGATTGCAAGTCGCGCATGGTGGCGCGGGCGAAGCACAGATCCTCCCAGGCGCGCGCCTTGTCCGGCAGGTTGCGCAGCAGGTAGGCCGGATGATAGGTGACGATCACCGGCACGCCGTTGTAGTCGTGCAGCCTGCCACGCAGGGCGGTGATGCTGCTGTCGGCACTGAGCAGCGACTGCGCGGCGAACTTGCCCAGCGCCACGATCAGCTTGGGGCCGAGCAACTCGACCTGGCGCTTGAGGTAAGGATCGCACTTCACCACCTCCTCGCCGTGCGGGGCGCGGTTGCCAGGCGGGCGGCACTTGAGCACGTTGGCGATGTAGACGTTCTTGCCGCGCGCAAGCCCAATTGCCGCCAGCATGCTGTCCAGCAGCCGGCCGGCCTGGCCGACGAAGGGTTCGCCGCGCCGGTCTTCCTCGGCGCCCGGCGCCTCGCCCACGAACAGCCACTCGGCGTGGCGGTCACCCACCCCGAACACGGTCTGCGTGCGCGTGGCGGCGAGCGGGCAGGCCTGACAGCGGGCCACCATCTGCTGCAACGCATCCCAATCCATGGCCGTGATCTCGCTGCGCGCGGCAGGTGTGGACAAGGCGGCCGGTTTGGCCGCGGTTGCCGGCATCGCTTCCGGCCGCCGCCGCCAAACCGGCAACAGCTCCAGCTCGCGCAGCACTGCCTCGCGCGGCAGGCTCACGGCGCCAGCCCCATGAGAATGGCATCCTCGCGTCCGTGGTGGGCCGGATAGTAGTCCTTGCGCACCGAGAACTCGTTGAAGCCCATGCTTTCATAAAGCGCACGCGCCGCCAGGTTGGAAGGCCGCACTTCCAGGAACATCATCTGCGCGCCGTGGCGGCGCGCGACCCCGACCAGGTGGCCGAGCAGGGCGCGCCCCAGGCCGCGCCGCTGGCATGCCCGTGCCACGCTGATGTTGAGCAGGTGCGCCTCGTCGAGCACCAGCATCATCACCGCATAGCCGGCGAGCGCGCCCTGCCGCTCGCACACCCAGCAGCTATAGCCGGCATCGAGCGAATCGGCGAAATGGCCGCGCGACCACGGATGCGTATAGATCTGCGGCTCGATGGCCATGACGGCATCGAGGTCCTCCCTGTGCATGGGACGCAAGCGCATCGCTTCCTGCAGGACGGCGTTCATCGCTCGCTCGTCTTCAGCGCCACCTTGTTGCGCACGTAAACCGGACTCGCCTCAAGCGCCGGCCGGCCGCCACTCTGCCGCAGCCGCTGCACGGCCAGATAGGCGATATCGCGCGCATGCGGATGGGCATCGGCGACGATACTGCTCACCGCCCCGCCGTAGCGCGCGGCGAGCGCCTCGCCATGGGCCGCCCAGCCGCTGCCGATGCCGCACCAGCCGCCACCTTCGACCGGCGGGGCGGTTTCCGGGGCATGGAGCGCCGCCGAATGCACCTCGCGCCAGACAGCATCGCTCCTGTAATAGGCGGCGTGGTAAACCTCGCCCATGCGCGCATCCAGGCAGACGATGGCGCGCTCGCCAGGCGCTTGCCGGGCGAGCGCCAGCAGGGTATTGATTCCCACCACCGGCAGCCCGGCCCCGAAAGCCAGGCCCTGCGCCACCCCGCAGCCGATGCGCAGCCCGGTGAACGAGCCCGGCCCCTCGCCGAAAGCGACGGCATCGAGATCCCGCAGGCGCAGGCCGGTCTCATCGAGCAGCTCGCGCAGCAGCGGCAGGATCAGTTCCGTGTGCCGCTGGCCGGCCCGTGCCTCGCGGGTGACAAGGCCGGCCTCGCGCCAGACGGCGAGCGAGAGGTATTCGGTGGAAGTGTCGAGTGCCAGCAGGTTCATGCTGGCATTATACCCGCGGCGAAAACGGTGCAGGGTTCGCGCAGGAAACGGCAAATTACGCTTGCGCGCGGGGCGCTGTTCGGTATAATGGGCGCCCTCACAACGCGCCCGTAGCTCAGCTGGATAGAGTACTTGGCTACGAACCAAGGGGTCAGGAGTTCGAATCTCTTCGGGCGCGCCAGATTTATCGGGCGGTTGGCGATCGGATCGCCAGCCGCTTTTTTGCTTTCGCCTTCATGAAGCTCGCCGACCTGCCTGCCGGCCTGCTGGCCGAACGCCCTCACCTGTTTTCCGCCGCGGCAGTGCCGATCGCCTCCGCCGATCTGGCGCGCATGCGCGAACTGATCGCAGCGATCGGGCGTGTCGTCGCCCTGCCGGCGTGGGACGCCTGGGCCAAAGTCGGCCCGGGCAGCACGGCGGCGGCCCGCGCGGCGGGCGTTTTCATGGGCTACGATTTCCATCTCGCGCCCGCCGGCCCGCAACTCATCGAGATCAACACCAATGCCGGCGGCGGCTTGCTCGCGGCCCTGCAGGCGGGGCGCGACGACGTGCTGGCCGCCACCGTCGCCATGTTTCGCGACGAGTGTCCGCATGCGCTCAAGACCCTCGCCATCGTGGATGAACTGCCCGAGGCGCAATATCTCTACCCCGAGTTCCTCGGCTTCCAGGCCCTGTTCGCGGAACACGGCATCGACGCCATCATCTGCGATCCGTCCGAACTCATGCTTTGCCATGGCGCGCTCTGGCACGAGGAAACGAAGATTGACCTCGTCTATAACCGCCTGACCGATTTCGCCTTCGTCGAACCGCGCCACGCCGCGCTGCGCGAGGCCTGGCGACAGGGCGCGACGATCACGCCGAACCCGACGCACCACGCGCGTTACGCCGACAAGCGCAATCTCGTCGCGCTCACCGATGCCGACCGCCTGGCGGCTTGGGGCGTCGATGCGGAAACCCGGCGCATTCTCGCCGCGGGCATTCCGCGTACCGAGACGGTGACGGCCGCGCGAGCGGAGGATTTCTGGCAGCGCCGCCGCCAGCTTTTCTTCAAGCCGGCGGCCGGGTTCGGCTCGAAAGGCACCTACCGCGGCGACAAGCTGACGAAGCGCGTGTTTGAGGAAATCGTTGCCGGCGACTACGTCGCGCAGGCCCTGGTGCCGCCCTCGACGGTGTCGGTGGCGACGGCCGAAGGCCTGACGCCGCTCAAGGTCGACGTGCGCAACTTCGTGTATCGTGGCACCGTCCAATGCGTCGTGGCCCGGCTCTATCAGGGGCAGACCACGAATTTCAGGACGCCGGGTGGCGGATTCGCGAAGGTGGTCGAACAATGAAGGTATTCGGTTTTGCGG
>JBBILG010000080.1:0-8472 GCA_037445085.1 Methylobacillus sp. | reverse complement strand
AATTGCCCCAGAGCGTCCCGCAGCACTTGGCGCAGGTCCGGGCGGGCCTCCAGCACCCGGCATAGCGCACGCATGGAATGCGCGGCATGTTCAACGCGGCCATGCCGCGGCGGTCGCATGGCCGTGACCAATGCGCGCAGCAGCGCGACAGGGTCGCTGCCCGGCGCCGCATGGCGTTCCAGTATGTTTGCATCATCGCCGGCAGGGTTACGGCTGGCCGGGCGTGAGGGCATGCCGCATCGGCGCGCCGTCACGCTTCCAGTCAAGATCTACGGCCTGCCCGGCATAGCGCCGCGCCGTGTCCGCAAGTTGCTCGGGGCGCATCAGCTGCACGTCGCCCATGCGCAGCAGGATGTCCCCCTGGCGCAGGCCGGCCCGTGCGGCCGGGCTGTCCTTGATGACGGCCAGCACTTCCAGCCCGCCCTCGCCTTCGTCGGCCTGGGTGTCGCGCTGCACATGCACGCCAAGCAGCGGCGGCGGCAGCCTGGTCCAGTAGGAAGCGAAATATTTGTAACGTGCGTCTTTGGCCTGCGGCCGCTGCACGCCTTCCGTGTAAACCAGGGCAACATCGGCACGCACCTGCTGCGCCTGCTGCGTGAGCAGCTCGGGCGCGACATCGCCGGCCTCGAACGAGGAATAGCCCAGCAGGTCATAGCCATCCTCCAGCATGCGCCGGTAATCGGCCAGCTTGTCCTTGCCCAGGTAGACTTGCGCTGCCACGGGCTGCCCGGGCGGGGCCGGCTGGCGGCTGACATAGGTCGCCGCGTAGGGATTGGAATCCGGCTCGGCCTCCTGCCCGGCGGCAGTCGCCGAGGTCGAAACAGCCAGCATCGCGGTCAACATCAGGGCATGGTAAAGACGCATGGCAAGCACTCCTGTCATGAACTGCGGTTTAGCAGGCCGTTGAAAAACTACTGCGGTGACCATCTGCGGCGTTGCGCGGCGCTCGCTCCCTCGTCTATCTCATTGATATGTCTCGGTCGCTGCGCTCCGTGCGTCTTGCATCCGGCCATCCTCGCTACGTTTTTCAACGGGGCCGCGAATTGAGCGGCACCCCGAGAAAATTGAGATACACGAAGTGTATCGAAAGTTTTCGAGTGGGCGTAGCCGCGGAACGCGGTGTCTGCTCGAATGAGGGGATAGGCGGCGCTGCGCGCCGCCCCCCGAATTCGATCAATTCGCGGCCCCGATAAGCGGGCGCGCAGCGCCCGCTTATCGGCCTGTTAGGGTCTGCTGCTGCGCATGCGGCAGGCACCGCATGCACAATGATATGATGATGTACTTTGAAAACCGTTCCCGGCATGCCGAAACAATGACAGCGACACCCATCAAGATCGGCCTGGTATCCATCAGTGATCGCGCCTCTGCGGGCGTGTACGAGGACCAGGGCATCCCGGCGCTGCGCGACTGGATCACGCACGCGCTCGCCACACCATGGCAGCCTGTCACTCGCATCATACCCGATGACCAGGCCGACATCGAAGCGACGCTGCGCGACCTGGTGGATCACGAAGGTTGCGCGCTGGTACTCACCACCGGTGGCACCGGCCCCGCCCTGCGCGACGTCACGCCGGAAGCGACGCTGGCGGTGGCGGACAAGGTCATGCCCGGCTTCGGCGAGCAGATGCGCCAGATCAGCCTGCAGTTCGTGCCCACCGCCATCCTGTCCCGGCAAGTTGCGGTGATCCGCAAGCAGAGCCTGATCATCAACCTGCCCGGCCAGCCCAAGTCCGTCCGGGAAACGCTGGAAGGCCTCAAGGATGCGAACGGCAAGCCCGCGGTGCACGGTATCTTCGCCGCCTGGACCTGATCGGCGCGCCCTACATCGAGACCAACGAAGCTGTGGTCAAGGCATTCCGTCCCAAGTCGGCGCAAAAGCCGAAGCCGGAATGACTCCGGAGTTCCGCCTCATCGAGCGCCATTTCACCCGGCCGACCCCTTCCGCCGTACTGGGCATCGGCGACGATGCAGCCCTGCTGCAGATGGCGCCGGGCATGCAGCTCGCCGTTTCCAGCGACATGCTGGTGGCGGGAACCCACTTTCTTCCCGACGCCGACCCGCGCAAGCTGGGCTGGAAGACGCTGGCAGTCAACCTCTCCGACCTGGCGGCCATGGGGGCGCAGCCGCGCTGGGCGACGCTGGCCATCGCCCTGCCGCAGGCCGACGATGCCTGGCTGGCGGCGTTTGCCGACGGCCTGTTCAGGTGCGCCGGGCAGTTCGGCGTCGCACTGGTCGGCGGCGACACCACGCGCGGCCCGCTCAACCTGTGCGTGACCATCTTCGGCGAGGTGCCGCCAGGCCAGGCGCTGCGCCGCGACGCCGCCCGTCCCGGCGACGACGTCTGGGTGTCCGGCCCGCTGGGTGCCGCCGCCCTGGCGCTGGCCGCACGGCAGCGCGACGTGCCGCTCGCCGAGGCCGATCTCGCCCACTGCCGGCGCTGTCTCGACACCCCGCAGCCGCGGGTGGCGCTGGGATTGGCCCTGCGCGGGCTGGCCCATGCCGCCATCGACCTCTCCGACGGTCTGCTGGCCGATCTCGGCCACATCCTGGAACGCTCGCAGCTCGGTGCGGAAATCCGTTACGCCGACCTGCCGGCGCACCCCGCCCTGGCACCTCTGCTCGACCAGCCGTGGGTGCGCGACTGCCTGCTGGCCGGCGGCGACGACTACGAGCTGTGCTTCACCGCCGCACCGCGGCAGGCTTCCCCCATCCGGGCCATCGGCAGGCAACTGGGTCTGCCGCTAACATGCATCGGCCGCGTCACCGAAGGCCGGCGGCTCTGCCTGCTGGACGCGGCGGGGCGTCCCATGGAGCCCGACAAGACCGGCTATGACCATTTCGCCTGATCGCCATTTTCTGCTGCGCCATCCCGCGCATTTTCTGGCACTGGGCATGGGCTGCGGTCTGGCACCCAGGGCACCGGGCACGGTCGGCGCGCTGCTGGCGCTGCCGCTCTACGCCGGCCTGATGGGGCTGCCGCTGTCGCTGCAACTGGCCGCCATCACCCTGCTGTTCCTCGCGGGCATCCCGATTTGCCGGAAAACCGGCGCGGCGCTGGGCGCCCATGACCACGGCAGCATCGTCTGGGATGAAATCGTCGCCATGCTGTTGGTGCTCAGCCTGACGCCCCCGTACTGGGCATGGTGGCTGGTCGCCTTTCTGCTGTTCCGGCTGTTCGATGTCTGGAAGCCCTTTCCCATCCGTCAGTGTGACGCCCGGCTCAAGGGCGGCCTCGGCGTCATGTGCGACGACCTGCTGGCGGCGCTTTACGCCATCGCCTCGCTGCATCTGCTGCAATGGCTGATGACGATCTGATAGCCCTGGCCGCCGAGCTCGGCCGCGCCCTCGGGCGGCGCGGCCGGATGCTGGCGCTGGCGGAATCCTGCACCGGCGGCTGGGTGGCGCAGACGGTCACCGCCGTCCCCGGCAGTTCCGCCTGGTTCGAGCGCGGCTTCGTGACCTACAGCAACGCGGCCAAGACGGAAATGCTGGGCGTGGCGCCGCAGACCCTGCGGCGCTTCGGCGCGGTGAGCGAAGAAACCGCGCGCGCCATGGCGCTGGGCGCGCTCGCCCACAGCCGCGCCCAGGTGGCCGCCGCCATCACCGGCATCGCCGGCCCGGACGGCGGCACGCCGGAAAAACCGGTGGGCATGGTGTGCTTCGCCTGGACCTGTGCCGATGGCGTCGCGCATGCCGACACCCGCCACTTTTCCGGCGACCGCCAGGCGGTGCGCCGGCAGTCGGTGGAGGCCGTCCTGCGCGGTCTACTGGCTTACCTTGGCAGCTGAATTATGGAATAATTGATGGCTTTATTTGGCCGCTTGCAAAGGGGCGACACACATGGACGATAACAGGAGCAAGGCACTCGCCGCCGCGCTTTCGCAAATCGAAAAGCAGTTCGGCAAGGGCTCCATCATGCGCATGGGCGACCAGCCGGAAAAGCAGGACATCCAGGTGGTGTCCACCGGCTCGCTCGGCCTTGATCTCGCGCTCGGCGTCGGCGGCCTGCCGCGCGGCCGCATTGTCGAGGTCTACGGCCCGGAATCCTCCGGCAAGACCACGCTGACCCTGCAGGTCATCGCCGAGATGCAGAAGATGGGGGGGGTGGCCGCCTTCATCGACGCCGAACACGCGCTGGACGTGCAGTATGCCGCCAAGCTGGGCGTCAACGTCGCCGACCTGCTGATCTCGCAGCCGGATACCGGCGAACAGGCGCTGGAAATCTGCGACATGCTGGTTCGCTCCGGCTCGGTGGACGTGGTGGTGGTGGACTCGGTCGCGGCACTCACACCCAAGGCCGAAATCGAAGGCGAGATGGGCGACTCGCACATGGGCCTGCAGGCCCGTCTGATGTCGCAGGCGCTGCGCAAGCTCACCGCCAACATCAAGCGCGCCAACACCCTGGTCATCTTCATCAATCAAATCCGCATGAAGATCGGCGTGATGTTCGGCAACCCGGAAACCACCACCGGCGGCAACGCGCTCAAGTTCTACGCCTCGGTGCGGCTGGACATCCGCCGTACCGGCAGCATCAAGCGGGGTGATGAGGTGATCGGCTCGGAAACCCGGGTCAAGGTGGTCAAGAACAAGGTGGCCCCGCCCTTCAAGCAGGCCGAGTTCGACATCCTCTACGGCGAGGGTATCTCGCGCGAGGGCGAGCTCATCGAGCTGGGCACCAACATGAAGCTCATCGAAAAAGCCGGCGCCTGGTACTCGTACCGCGGTGACAAGATCGGCCAGGGCAAGGACAACGCGCGCGAGTACCTGAGGGAACACCCGCAAATCGCGCAGGAAATCGAAGCCAGGATCCGCGCCAACGCCGGTGTCGCCAGCAGCCTGCTGCAGGCCGCGCCGGATGCCGAAAGCGAACACTAGCCCGAGGGAGCGGGCGCTGGGCTACCTCGCCCGGCGCGAACACTCCCGGCAGGAGTTGCGCCGCAAGCTCCTCCCCCACGCCGGATCGGACGAGATTGACGCCCTGCTGGACGAGTTCCAGCGGCGCGGCTGGCTCTCCGATGCGCGCTACGTCGAGCAGGTGGTGCACGCACGACGCGGCAAGGTCGGCCATCTCAAGCTGGTGCACGAACTGCGCGCGCGGGGCGTGGCGGAAGACTTGGTGCAAAAGGCGGCGGGCGAGCTGCGGCAGGATGAAACCGCCGCAGCGCGGGCGCTGTGGCAAAAGAAGTTCGGCACCCTGCCGGCCTCGCGCGAGGAATGGGCCAGACAGGCGCGATACCTGCAGGGGCGCGGCTTCGGCAGCGACGTCATCCGGCAGGTGCTGCGCACCGCGCCGGGCGGGGACGATTGATTTTAGACAAGTGACTGCATGAACAGCAACCAGATACGACTGGCGTTTCTCGACTTTTTCGCCTCCAAGGGCCACACCGTGGTGCCTTCCGGCTCCCTGGTGCCGGTCGGCGACCCCACGCTGCTCTTCACCAACGCCGGCATGAACCAGTTCAAGGACGTGTTCCTCGGCTTCGACAAGCGCCCCTACAGCCGCGCCGCCACCGCCCAGAAATGCGTGCGTGCTGGCGGCAAGCACAACGACCTGGAAAACGTCGGCTATACCGCGCGCCACCACACCTTCTTCGAGATGCTGGGCAACTTCAGCTTCGGCGACTACTTCAAGCATGACGCCATCCGCTACGCCTGGGAGCTGCTCACCGAGGTGTTCCGCATCCCGGCCGAGCGGCTCATGGTCACGGTCTATGCCGAGGACGACGAGGCCTACGACATCTGGACCCGGGAAATCGGCCTGCCGCCCGGAAAAGTGGTGCGCATTGGCGATAACAAGGGGGCGCGCCACGCTTCCGACAACTTCTGGATGATGGGCGACACCGGCCCCTGCGGCCCCTGCACCGAGATCTTCTACGACCACGGCCCGGAAATTCCGGGCGGCCCGCCCGGATCGCCCGAGGCGGACGGCGACCGCTACATCGAGATCTGGAACAACGTGTTCATGCAGTTCAACCGCGACGAGGCAGGCAGGATGCACCCGCTGCCCAAGCCTTCGGTGGACACCGGCATGGGGCTGGAGCGCATCGCCGCGGTGCTGCAGGGCGTGCATTCCAACTACGAGATCGACCTGTTCCACAGCCTGATCCGGACCGCCGCGCGCGAAACCAGGGTGACGGACATGGACAGCCCCTCTCTGAAAGTATTGGCCGACCACATCCGCGCCTGTTCCTTCCTCATCGCCGACGGCGTGATCCCCGGCAACGAAGGCCGCGGCTACGTGCTGCGCCGCATCATCCGCCGCGCCATCCGCCATGGATACAAGCTGGGCGCACGCGCCGCGTTCTTCCACAGGATGGTGCCGGACCTCGTGGCCGAGATGGGCGAGGCCTACCCGGAACTCAAGGCCAATCAAGGTCGTGTAACGGACATTCTCCGTCAGGAAGAGGAGAGATTCTTCGAAACCATCGAGCACGGCATGGCGATCCTGGAAGCCGAACTCAACGCGCTCCCCTCGCCCGCGGGCGGGAGAGGGGCGGGGGGTGAGGGCGTTTTCAACGGCGAGACCGCCTTCAAGCTGCATGACACCTATGGTTTCCCACTGGACCTGACCGCCGACATTTGCCGCGAGCGCGGCGTGACGGTGGACGATGCCGCGTTCAATGCCGCCATGGCGCGCCAGAAGGAACAGGCGCGCGCCGCCGGCAAGTTCAGGATGGCGGCCAGCCTGGGATACGATGGCCAGCCGACCACCTTCCACGGCTACGAGACACTGGAAACGCCGGCCAGGGTGCTGGCGCTGTACCAGGACGGCACGGCCGTGAACGAACTGCACGAGGGTGAGTTCGGCGTGGCGGTGCTGGAACAGACCCCGTTCTACGCCGAATCCGGCGGCCAGGTCGGCGACCGCGGCGAACTGCGCGGCGGCAACGCCATCTTCGCGGTGGAGGACACCCAGAAGATCCAGGCCAGCGTGTTCGGCCACCACGGCGTGGTCAAGACCGGCACGCTCAAGGTCGGCGACGCGGTAGCCGCCCGCGTGGACATGCAGGCGCGCGCCGCCACCATGCGCAACCACTCCGCCACCCACCTCATGCACAAGGCGCTGCGCGAGGTGCTGGGCAGCCACGTGCAGCAGAAGGGTTCGCTGGTGGACCCGGACAAAACCCGCTTCGATTTCGTGCACAACGCGCCGATGACGGATGAGGAAATCCGCCGGGTGGAAGCCATGGTCAACGCCGAGATTCTCGCCAACTCGGCGACCCGGGTGCGCGTGATGCCGATTGAGGAAGCGCAGAAGAGCGGCGCCATGATGCTGTTCGGCGAGAAATATGGGGACGAAGTGCGCGTGCTCGACATCGGCGCCTCCAGGGAGCTCTGCGGCGGCACGCACGTGGCCCGTACCGGAGACATCGGCCTGTTCAAGATCGTCTCCGAATCCGGTGTCGCCGCCGGTGTGCGCCGGGTGGAGGCCGTCACCGGTGAAAGCGCGCTGCGCCTGGTGCAGCAGCAGCAGGCGCTGCTGGCGCAGGCCGCCGCCGAGCTCAAGGCACCGCTGCAGGAACTGCCGGCCAAGATCGCGCAGGTGATGGACAACGTAAAAGCACTGGAAAAAGAACTGGCGCGGCTCAAGTCCAAACTGGCCGCCGCGCAGGGCGACGACCTCGCCGGCCAGGCGATGGACGTCGCCGGCACCAGGGTGCTGGCCGCCAGGCTGGATGGCGCCGATGCCAACGCGCTGCGTGAAACCATGGACAAGCTCAAGGACAAGCTGAAATCCGCCGCCATTGTGCTGGCCAGCGTCTCCGACGGCAGGGTGAGCCTCGCCGCCGGTATCACTGCCGACCTGACCGGCAAACTCAAGGCCGGTGATCTGGTCAATTTCGTCGCCCGGCAGGTCGGCGGCAAGGGCGGCGGCCGACCCGATATGGCCATGGCCGGCGGCAGCGACCCGGCGCAATTGCCGCAGGCGCTGGCCAGCGTGGCTGGCTGGGTAAAGGAAAGACTGAATTAGAAAGATTTTGAGGAAGCTTGCATGGCATTGATCGTACAGAAATACGGCGGCACTTCCGTCGCCAATCCCGAGCGTATCCGCAACGTCGCCAAGCGCGTGGCGCGCTACAAGGCCATGGGGCACCAGGTGGTGGTGGTGGTCTCTGCCATGTCCGGCGAGACCAACCGTCTCATCGCCCTGGCCAGGGAAGTCATGCCAGAGCCAGACCCGCGCGAACTGGACATGATGGTGTCCACCGGCGAGCAGGTCATCATCGCACTCACCTCCATGGCACTGATGGACCTCGGGGTCAAGGCAAGGAGCTACACCGGCGCGCAGGTGCGCATCCTCACCGACGACGCCTTCACCAAGGCGCGCATCCTCAAAATCGACGAGGACAAGATCCGCCGCGACCTCGACCAGGGTTATGTCGTGGTGGTGGCGGGCTTCCAGGGCGTGGACGAAGCCGGCAACATCACCACCCTGGGCCGCGGCGGCTCGGACACCACGGGAGTGGCCCT
>JBBILG010000079.1:0-8488 GCA_037445085.1 Methylobacillus sp. | reverse complement strand
GCGACGGCGTGCTGGTCATCGAGGCCATGAAAATGGAAAATGAAATCCAGGCCCCGCGCGGCGGCATCGTGGTCGCCGTCCACGTAAAGAAGGGCGACAGCGTCACGCCCGACGAGACCCTGATCGAAATCCAGTAACGTTCCGACATGACAGGGCCGGCGCAGCCGGCCCGCCTGGAGCCTGTTTCAGCAGGTTTTATCCACCGCGTTGCATCAGGGCCATGCAGCCACTCATCCTTGCTTCTTCCTCCATCTACCGCCGCGAGCTGCTGGAGCGCCTGCGCCTGCCCTTCGGCGTGGATGCTCCGGACATCGACGAGACGCCCCTGGCGGGCGAGGCGCCGGAACGCACCGCGCTGCGGCTCGCGCAGGCCAAGGCGCGCAAGGTCGCGGAACGTCACCCCGACGCGCTCGTCATCGGCTGCGACCAGGTGGCCACCCTGGACGGCGTGCAGCTCGGCAAGCCGCTCACCCACGACAACGCCGCCAGGCAGCTCTCCGCGATGCGCGGCCGCACGGTCACCTTTCACAGCGCGCTGTGCCTGCACAACGCCGCCAGCGGCCGCATGCAGGCGGAGGACGTGATCTGCGAGGTGCGCTTCCGCAACCTCGATGACGCGCAGATCGAGCGCTATCTCGCCAGGGAGCAGCCCTATCACTGCGCCGGCAGCGCCAAATCCGAAGGTCTGGGCATCGCCCTCATCGAATGGATGCGCGGAGACGACCCCAATGCCCTCATCGGCCTGCCGCTGATCCGGCTCGTCGGCATGCTCGAGAATGAAGGCATCGCGGTCTTATAGCCACTCCCCGCCGGAATTGTGTAGCATGGCAGGCAAATGACGGATTCCAGCCCATGCCGCTTTCCTGGAACGAAATCAAATCCCGCGCGCTGACCTTCTCCAGGAAATGGGCGAACGCCGGCAGCGAGGATCGCCAGGCCAAGCCCTTCCTCATCGATTTCTTCGAGATTTTCGGCATCACCGACAAGCGCGTCGCCAGCTTCGAGCACGCGGTGCAAAAGCACGGCGGCGGCGGCCATGTCGATCTGTTCTGGCCCGGTATCCTGCTGGTGGAAATGAAATCGCGCGGCAAGAGCCTGTTCCGGCTGTACGACCTCACTTCCCTCCCCTCTACCTCCGGGAGGGGGGTCGGGGGTGAGGGCGAATACGTCGAATTCGCGCTGTCCACGCTCCACCGGAACATCAGGCAGTTCGGCTTCGTCATCGGCTACCGGACCCAAGTCATCAAGCCGCAGGACCCCATCAACATCCGCGCCGCCGAGCGCATGGGCCGCCTGCATGACCAACTGAAGGCGGTCGGCCACGCGGGCCGCCCGCTGGAAATCTACCTGGTGCGGCTGCTGTCCTGCCTGTTTGCCGAGGATACCGGCATTTTCCAGAAGCGCCAGTTCCAGGACTACGTCGAAACCCGCACCGGCGGGGACGGCAGCGACCTCGGTCACCACCTCGGCACGCTGTTCTACGTGCTCGACACGCCCCATGACAGGCGCCTGCAAAACCTCGACGAAGAGCTCGCCGCCTTCCCCTATGTCAACGGCCGGCTGCTCGAGGACATGCTGCCGCCGGCCAGCTTCGACTCCGCCATGCCGCCCGACCCGCTGCGCGCGCACCAGACACTGGACCGCGCGGTGGATGCCGCTGGCTACCGGGGCGACAAATCCGACGCGGCGCGCGTGGCTTTCCTGTTCTCCCTCTACCAGCGGTTCCCCAGCCTGCTGCCTCCGCAAAGGCCCGGGCACCGCCGGTCCACGCAAACCGACGCGGCCGCCGGATGAAAACCAGCCGCCCAAGGAGATTCGCATGCACCCCGCCCTGATCGCCGCCCTCCTCGCCATGTCGTGCCTGCCGGCCTACGCCGCCGGGGAACTGCGCAGCACCCTGCAGGACCAGCAGGGCGTGGCCGTCACCATCTACAACGAGGATCTCGCCTTGGTGAAGGACCGGCGCACGGTGCGCCTCGTCAGCGGACAGGGCGCGCTGGCCTTCCGCGACGTGGCCGCACGCATGCGGCCGGAAACCGCCCTGCTGCGCAGCCTCAGCCATCCGGGCAGGCTCGTGGTCGTGGAGCAGAATTTCGATTTCGACCTGCTCACGCCGCAGAAATTGCTGGAAAAATTCGTCGGCGGCACAGTCGCCGTCATTCGCACCAACCCCGCCACCGGCGAGGAGACGCGCGAAGAGGCACAGGTGCTGGCGGCGAGCCAGGGCGTGGTGCTGCAGGTAGGCGGCCGCATCGAGACCGGATTGCCCGGCCGCATCGTTTATCCGCACGTGCCGGCCAACCTGCGCGACCGCCCCACGCTGGTGATGCAACTGGATAACGGCGGCGAGGCGCAGCAGCAGGTCGAACTCTCCTACCTCACCGGCGGCCTGTCCTGGCGGGCGGACTACGTGGCCGAGCTGAACGCGGCCGACGACAGGCTGGATTTGTCCGGCTGGGTGACGCTGACCAACACCAGCGGCACCACCTACCGGGATGCCCGTCTGCAACTGGTGGCCGGCGATGTGCACCGCGTGCGCGAGGAACTGCATCCCGTGCGCGCCCTGGCCGGGATGGACGTGCTGACGGCCGAGGCGCCGCGCATGGCCGAGGAAGCACTGCTGGAATACCACCTCTACACGCTGGATCGCCCCACCACCATCGCCGACAACCAGACCAAGCAGGTCGCCCTGCTCGCGGCGGCCGGCGTGCCGGTGCGCAAGGAGCTGCTGCTGCGCGGCGCGGAGCATGACTACCAGTCCAGCGTCGGCGAACTCGGCCGGAAGATGAAAGTCGGCGTGTTCATCGAGTTCGACAACCGGGAAACCGCCCGTCTCGGCCTGCCGCTGCCCGGCGGCATCATCCGCGTGTACAAGCAGGATGGCGTCGGCCGCGCCCAGTTCGTGGGTGAGGACCGTATCGACCACGCCCCCAGGAACGAAACCGTGCGCCTTAAGCTGGGCGAGTCCTTCGACGTGACGGCCAGCAGGAAACAGACCGATTTTCGCAAGCTGCCCCCGCCCGCCAAGGGCACGGTGATGTACGAGAGCGCCTTTGAAATCGTGCTGAAGAACGCCAGGCAGGAGGCGGTGACCGTGACGGTGCAGGAACCCATCCCCGCCGACTGGAAGATGCTGCAGGAAAGCCATCCCCACACCAGGGCGGCCGGCAATGTCGCGGAATGGAAGATCCGCGTGCCGCCGGATGGACAGACCACCCTCGGCTACCGGGTGCAGGTGAAGTATTGAGCGCCGGCACGCTGTACCTGATCCCGGTCACGCTGGGCGACGAGGCCATCGACAACGCCCTGCCGCCCGGCGTGGCTGCCGTCGCGCGCAGGCTGGAGACCTTCGTCGTCGAGGATGGCAAGGCCGCGCGGCGTTTCCTGGGCGCGCTCGGGACGCTGCAACCGGTGCGCGAGCGGACCCTGCTGACGCTGGATGAACACACCGCCGACAAGGAATTGCCGACGCTGCTCGCCCCGCTGCTGGCAGGCCACGATGTCGGCCTGATGTCGGAAGCCGGCTGCCCCGCCGTCGCCGATCCGGGCGCCCGCCTGGTGGCGCTGGCGCACCGCCACGGCATCCGCGTGGTGCCGCTGGTGGGGCCCTCCTCCATCCTGCTGGCGCTGATGGCTGCGGGGCTCGACGGCCAGCGCTTCGTCTTTCTCGGCTATCTGCCCGCGGAAAAGGGCGAGCGCATCAAAAGGCTGCGGGAAATCGAAGCGGCATCGCGCACGCGGCGCGAGACGCAGATCTTCATCGAGACCCCCTACCGCAACCGGCATCTGCTGGAAGACATCCTCGCCACCTGCCGTGCCGAAACGCGGCTGTGCGTGGCGCGCAGCGTCGGCCTGCCGGGCGAACTCATCCTGAGCCGGCACATCGCCGAATGGAGACAGGCGCCGCTACCCGATCTGCACCGGCAGCCGGCGGTGTTCCTGCTGCTGGGCTGAATCTGAGCCAGGAAAGACCCCATCTGCGGGAGCAGACCAGGCCGTTGCGTTGCCGGGGGGCGCGGGTGGGCGATGATGCCCACCCGGGAGGAATTTACTGCTCGGAGACCTTCTTCAGGTTTTCCAGGCCGGTCTTGATGATGCTGGTGACGGTATCGGTGGCCGCCTTGTCGTCCTGGCCGGGGGCGCCGGGGCTGGCCGGGTCCTTGCGCTTGAACATGGCGCGCCAGGTCACGCTGGTTTTGCCGCCGGCTTCCTTGAGCTGCAGGGTGCCGCTGAATTCGCGCAGGGGCAGCGTGCTTTCGGTGATGTCGTACTTGACCGTCATAGAGCCGGCATCGTGCAGGGTCAGCGCTTCCTTCACGGAACCGCCGTCCTGCAAGGTGAGCGTGCGGGTGGCGCCGGCCTTGCCGCCGGTGATCTCGGTCCTGGCGACGGCGGGATGCCAGCTCATGTCACCGAAATTGCCCACCTTTTCCCACACTTTGGCGGCAGGGGCGTTGATTTCGACCGACTCTCTCACGCGCAGGGTTTCATCCAGGGCGGCGTGGGCGACGAAGGGCAGACCCAGGGCGGCGGCCAGCAGTACGGCATACAGCTTGTTCATGGTTACCTCGGTTAAAGTTGATGAAAAAAAGGAGTGCCAATTTACCTGAAATTCCAGCCTTGTGGCAGCGTTTTGGGCAGGAATTTTTCCCGCAGGAGTACGGGAAATGACTATTTTCCGCGCATGAACATGCGGTCCAGCTCGGCCATGCTCACCTGGAACCAGGTCGGGCGGCCGTGATTGCACCGCCCGGCACGTTCGGTGGCTTCCATGTCGCGCAGCATGGCGTTCATTTCGGTGACGCTCAGGCTGCGCCCGGCGCGTACCGCGGCATGCAGGCCATGGTGGCGAGCAGTTCGTTGCGGCGCTCGGTGAGCACGCAGCTCGCGCAACACGTCGCGCGCCAAGGCGACGGCATCGGCATCGGCCAGCATCACCGGCACGGCACGCACCGCGAGCGTCGCGGGCGACAGCACCGCCAGCTCGAAGCCGAGCGCGCGCAGCACTCCGGGGTGTTCCTGCGCGGCGGCGATCTGGCTGACGAGGTGATCGGGCAGCAGGCGGATCACGACCATGTCAGCGCACCGCGCCGGCATGCGGGCGACCATCGGATGGGCTTGCTTGCAGACATGCGCAACGACTCGGGAATGCGGTGCGCCAACCTACCACAGCCCTGCGGGTTTGACGAGATCATCGACATGCCCCGCCCGCCTACTGGTGGTAGCGTAATGCCTCGATGGGGCGCAGTCGCGCCGCGCGATGCGCCGGGTAGTAGCCGAAGAAAATGCCCGCCAGGGCGGCGACGGTAAAGCCCAGGCCGATGGATGCGGCGGTGATCACTACCGGAGTCTGCGTCAGCTCGTACACCAGCAGCGCCGCCCCCACGCCCAGCAGCACGCCAATCAGGCAGCCCGCCACGGAAATGCTGACGGCTTCCAGCAGGAACTGGGTAAGAATGTCGCGCCGGCGCGCACCGATGGCCATGCGGATGCCGATTTCGCGGGTGCGCTCGGTCACCGACACCAGCATGATGTTCATGATGCCGACACCCCCCACCACCAGCGAAATGGAAGCGATGGCGCCCAGCAGCAGCGACATCATTTTCGCCGTCTGCTGCGCGGTTTCGGCGATGGCGGTCATGTTGCGCACGCTGAAATTATCCTCGGCGCCCTCGCGGATTCTCTGACGCTGGCGCAGCAGCGCGATCATGTCGCTCTCCGCCTGGTTCATCACTTCGCCGGAAGCCGCCTGCACCAGGATGTGGCGCACCGAGTTCTGGAAGCGCTGGCCGAACAACTGGCGCTGCGCGGTGCGCGCCGGCACCAGGATGATATCGTCCTGGTCGCGCCCGTCCAGCGCCTGGCCCTTGGCTTCCAGTGTACCGATCACGGTGAACGGGCTCTGGTGGATGCGGATGGTCCTGCCGACAGGGTTTTCCTCGCCAAACAGGTTTTCCACCACGGTGCGCCCCAGCACCGCCACGCGGGTGGCCGAGCGCACGTCGGAATCGGCCATCCAGTAGCCGTCCGCCATGCGCCAGTTGGCCACCTGCAGGTAATCCGGAGTGACGCCGGAGACGACGGTGCTCCAGTTGCTGGCGCCATGCACCACCTGCGCCGTGCCCGAGACGATGGGCGCCGCCGCGCTCACCGTGGGCAGTTCGGCGATAGCCTGCGCGTCGGCCAGGGTCAGCGTGGACGCCGCGCCGCCGCCCATGCGGATGCCGCCCGCGGTCGTGGCGCCGGGCAGCACCATGAACAGATTGCTGCCCATGGCGACAATCGACTGGTTGACCGAATACTGCACGCCCTGGCCGATGGCCAGCATGAGGATGACCGCACCCACGCCGATCACCATGCCCAGCATGGTGAGAAAGGTGCGCATGCGGTTGGCGCCCATGGCATGCCAGGCCTCCCCCAGCATGGCGCCCAGCATCAGGCGACCTCCGCGGCATGCATCTCGTGCGCCGCCTCCAGGCTACCGTCGTGGACGATGCGGCCGTCGCGGAAGCGCACCAGGCGCCGGGCGTGGCAGGCGATGTCCGGCTCGTGGGTGACCAGCACGATGGTGATGCCCTGCTCCGCGTTGAGGCGGCTGAAAATGTCCATGATCTCGCGGCTGGTGTGGGTATCCAGGTTGCCGGTGGGTTCGTCGGCGAGGATCAGGCCGGGTTGTCCGGCCAGCGCGCGGGCGATGGCGACGCGCTGCTGCTGGCCGCCGGAAATCTGGTTGGGCAGCGATTTGCAGTACCTGCCCAGGCCCATCTGCGCCAGATGCTCGCGGGCGCGGGCGAGCCGCGTGTGCCTGTCCATCCTGGCGTAGAGCAGCGGCAGCGCCACGTTGGTCTCTAGGTTGGCGCGCGGCAGCAGGTTGAAGCCCTGGAACACGAAGCCGATGACGCGGTTGCGCAGCCGCGCCAGCGCATCGTCGTCCAGTCGGCCGACGTCCTTGCCGGCCAGACGGTATTCGCCGCCAGTGGGCACGTCCAGGCAGCCGAGGATGTTCATGAAGGTGGATTTGCCGGAACCGGACGGCCCCATGATGGCGACGAACTCGCCGGCGGCGATGTCGAGATCGAGGTCGAACAGCACCGGCACCGGCCCGGCCGCGGTGTCGTACTGCTTGCACAGGCGGCGGATGCGGATGAGCGGAGTCTCTGCCATCAGAACAGCCTCACGCGCACGCCGCCGGTCGCGCCATGGTCGGCGGCCGGCAGGTTGCCGCCCACGATCACCTGGTCGCCGGCACGGATGTCGCCGGCAAGCACCTCGGTGTAGCGGTTGTCGGTGATGCCCGGCTCCATTGGCACCGGCACCGGCCTGCCCTCGCGCAGCACATGGACGCCACGGCCCGGCGCCGCCCCCCTGCCGCGCTCGCCGCCCGGCGGTCCGGCCGCCTCCTTCGCCTGCGCCGGCCTGTAGCGCAGCGCCGCATTGGGCACGCGCAGGACATTCTGCTTTTCCGCCAGCACGATGCTGACGTAGGCAGTCATGCCCGGCAGCAGGATGAGTTCCGGGTTGTCCACGCTCAGCACCACGTCGTAGGTCACCACGTTCTGCTGCACCGTCGGGCTGAGGCGGATCTGCTGCACCCGGGCGTCGAAACGGCGGTCCGGGTAGGCATCCACGCTGAAATACGCCTGCTGCCCCTCGCGGATTCGGCCGATGTCGGCCTCGGCGAAACTGGAATTGATCTGCATCTTGGTGAGGTCCTGTGCGATCCTGAACAGCACCGGAGTCTGGAAACTGGCCGCCACGGTCTGGCCGACATCCACCTGGCGCGACACCACCACGCCGGACACCGGAGAGCGGATCACGCTGTAGCCGAGGTTGGCCCGGTCGCGCGCCAGCTGCGCCTGCACCTGTGCCAGTTGCGCCTCGGCGGACTTGCGCGCCTGCTCGGCCTGCTCCAGCTCCAGCCTGGAAACGTACTCCTCGGCGAAGAGCGCCTGCATGCGCGCCTCGTTGGCGCGCGCCAGATCCAGCGTCGCCTGCACGTTGCGCACCAGCGCCTCGCTCTGCCGCACCTGCGCGCTGAAGATGGCATCATCCAGCTCCAGCAGCACCTGCCCCTGCTTCACCTCGTCGTTGAAATCGGCGTAGAGCCTCCTCACCGTGCCGGAGACCTGAGTACCGACGCTGACCAGGGTCACCGGATTGAGGGTGCCGTTGGCGGAGACCGTCTGTACCAGGTCACCGCGGTCCACCATCTCGAAACGGTACGCCGATTCAGCCTTGGCCGCTTGCTGGCGCTGGTAATGGGTGTAGCCGGCGGCGGCCGCGAGCATCAGGGCGAGCAGCAGGGTCCAGCCGTTGAAGATCCGCTTGCGCAAGGTCATGGCTTGGTTTCCGTCAGGGTCGGGGCGCGCACCGTGTCCGCCGGCACGTCATCCAGCAGGCCCATGGCATAGACCAGTCCGGCGCGGGCAATGTCCCAGCTGAAGGTGGCCTGGATGCGCTGGGCGCGGGCGCTGGCCAGCGCCGCCTG
>JBBILG010000078.1:0-8729 GCA_037445085.1 Methylobacillus sp. | reverse complement strand
CCGTAGCCAGCATATCCTCACTACGCTTGGTATCCGAAATTCAGGGGTAAGCTCAGGTTTCCTCTAGCAGGGAACTACACCACCACCATTCACGCCCAGATGGTCTCAGCGGGTGGTCAAAATTCGGTGCGCGCCGACTGTAGGGGAACAGATGCCTCAAGCCCTGCCGCGTGCTCTATCGGGTGATCGGGCAGAAGGTGTCCATCCATGTGATCGCTGATGGTCGGCGCGATATCCAATCCCTCCTGGCGCGCCGGCCGCTCAGAGCTTGATGAAGGGGTATACCGGGCATGATCCAGACCATCACCCTGGCCGGCGGCTGCTTCTGGTGCCTGGAAGCAGTGTTCCGGCAATTGCGCGGCGTGGAGAGCGTGGTATCCGGTTATACCGGCGGCCATCTGCCCCATCCGGCCTACCGGCAGGTGTGCGGCGGCGATACCGGCCATGCCGAGGCGGTCAGGGTTGTCTTTGACGAAGCCGGCATTTCGCTGCGCGACCTGCTGGCGGTGTTTTTCGCCAGCCACGATCCGACCACGCCGAACCGCCAGGGACACGACATCGGCACGCAGTACCGCTCGGCGATTTTCTACCACGACGCCGCGCAGAAGGCCGTGGCGGAACAATGCATCGCCGGGCTGGAGGCGGCGCGCATCTGGCCGGCGCGCATCGTGACGCAAGTCGTCCCCGCAGCCGAATTCTACCCGGCGGAAGCCTGCCACCAGGATTACTACGCCCATAACCCGCACCAGCCCTACTGCCAGGCCGTGGTGGCACCCAAGCTGGCACACGTGCGCAGGCTGTTCGCGGACAAGTTCAGGGCCGTCGGCAGCGCGGATGCCGCTTGAGGAAATCCTCGATGATTCCCTGCAGTCCCGGCTCGCCGGCGTCCGCGTATTCGTAGCGTACGCGCAGCAGCGGCTTGTTCAGGGGGAACAGGGCGGCGAGGTCGGCGGTGGTCGCGGCCAGCACCCGGTCGGCCTCGGCCGCATCCAGCGTCTGCCGCAGCGCGGCGAGCTGCTCGCCGGTATAGCCCAGTGCCGGCAGCACCGGGCCGATGTGCGGGTAGCGGGCATAGGTTTCCCGCAGGGCCGGCGCGGCGAATGGACGTGGATCGACGATGCGGGCGCCGGCGCGGGTGGCGGCGAGCAAGCCGGCGCCATGGGCCATGCCGCCATGGGTGAGGGTGGGGCCATCCTCCACGACGAGCACGCGCTCCCCGCGCAGGTCGGGCTCGCCCTCGATCCGCACGGACGAGGCGGCGTGCAGCAGCGCGGCGGCCGGATTGACCTCGCGCACGTTCGCCTCGCAGCGGCGGACGGCCTCGGCCGGCGCGGCATCGCTCTTGGCGATGATGACGACATCGGCCATGCGCAGCACGCTCTCCCCCGGATGGTAGGCGAGTTCGTCGCCGGCGCGCAGCGGATCGACCAGCGCGATGTGCAGGTCCGGCCGGTAGAACGGGAAATCGTTGTTGCCGCCGTCCCACAGCAGGAGATCGGCTTCCCGCTCCGCCAGTGCCAGGATGTGGCCGTAATCGACGCCGGCATAGACCGCGTTGCCCGCCTCCAGGTGCGGCTCGTATTCCTCGCGCTCCTCGATGCTGCAGGCGGCCGCCGCGAGGTCGGCGCGCGTGGCGAAGCGCTGCACGGCCTGGCGTTCCAGGTCGCCGTAGGGCATGGGATGGCGCACCACCGCCACGCGCAGGCCCTGGGCACGCAGCAGGCGTGACAGCCAGCGCGCCGTCTGCGACTTGCCGCAGCCGGTGCGCACCGCCGACACCGCGATGACCGGGATGCCGGCCTTGAGCATGGTGCGGCGCGGGCCGAGCAGGAGGAAATCGGCGCCGGCGGCGAGCGCGCGCGAAGCGCGGTGCATGACTTCCGCATGTGGCAGGTCACTGTAGGCGAACACCACCTGGTCGATTGCATGCTCCCGGCACAGCCGCTCCAGCTCGCCTTCCTCCCGGATCGGGATGCCGTGCGGATACAGCGGCCCCGCCAGCGCGGGCGGATAGGTGCGGCCGGCGATGCCGGTGATCTGCGCGGCGGTGAAGGCCACCACTTCGCACGCCGGCTCGTCGCGGTACGCCACGTTGAAGTTGTGGAAATCGCGCCCGGCGGCGCCCATGATGAGGATACGGGTACGTGCCATCGGGGCTATTCTGCCCGCAAGGACTCGATGGCGTCGAGACTTGCCGCATGCCGTGCCGGCAGCACGCCGGCCACAAGGCCGATGGCGGCGGCCGTCAGCAGGGCCATCACGGCGAAGCTCCAGGGCGTGTGCACCGGCATTTCCGGCAGCATCAAACGCAGCGACTGCGCGATGCCGACGCCCGCGAGCAGGCCCAGCAGGCCGCCCAGGCTGGCCAGCACCACCGCCTCGCCGAGGAACAAGCCGAGGATGGTGCGGCGTTTCGCCCCCAGGGCGACCAGGAGACCGATCTCGTGGGTGCGCTCAGCCACGGCGATGGTCATGATGGTGACGATGCCCACCCCGCCCACCAGCAACGAAATGCCGCCAAGCGCGCCGACCGCCATGGTGAGGATGTCGAGGATGTTGGACAGCGTCTCCAGCATGTCCTCCTGCGTGACGAGGGTGAAATCCTCGCTGCCGTGGCGCAGCGTCAGCTGCTCGCGTATCAGTTCCGCCACCCGGGCCACGGGCACGCCATCCCGGTAGGTCACGTCGATCTCCATCAGGCCGTCGCGGTTGTAGAGTTCCATGGCCCGGGCCGTGGGCACGAACACGGTATCGTCCAGGTCGATGCCGAGAAACTGCCCCTTGGGTGCCATGACGCCGATGACGCGAAACTGCTGGCCGCCGATGCGCATGCGCGCGCCCAGCGGATTGGCATCGCCGAACAGCTCGAAGCGTACCTTGCTGCCGAGCACGGCGAAACCGCGCGCGTCGGCCGCTTCGTCCCTGGGCAGGAACCGGCCGATGGTGACGTTGGAGCGGAATACCAGCGGGAAGTCGGCGTTCACCCCGAGCACCGTGGTGCGGCGTAGTCGCCCGTTGCCCTCCACTTCGGAATTGCCCCACACCACCGGCACGACGCCGGTGACGTAGGGCAGCCGCGACAACGCCTGGGCGTCGTCCAGCGTCAGCAGGCGCGCCGTGCTGGGAAAGCCGGCCGGGGGTGTGCCGCCGGTCTTGACCCGGCCGGGGGTGATGGTGATGACATTGGTGCCGAACTGGGAAAACTCCGCCAGCACGAAGCGGTGCACCCCCTCGCCGATGGAGGTGAGCAGGATCACCGCGGCGATGCCGACCGCGATGCCGAGCAGGGTGAGCCCGCTGCGCATGCGGTAGGCGGTGAGGGAGCGCGCGGCATAGCGGAAGGCGTCGGACCCGTGCATTTCGTGGTTCAACGTTTGAACAGCGCCTGCACCGGATCGAGGTGCGCGGCGCGGCGGGCCGGCATCACCCCGAACAAGAGGCCGGTGGCGAGCGCGGTGGTCACGCCGGCGGCGACCGCCCACACCGGCGGATGGGCCGGGAAGGCGGGGAAGAGCTGGCGCAGCGCGGCGGCGCCGGCTTCGCCCAGCACGACCCCCAGCAGCGCGCCCGCCAGCGAGAGCAGCACCGCCTCGGCGAGGAAGGCGTTGCGGATGATGCGCGCCGGTGCGCCCAGCGCCTTGAGCAGGCCGATCTCGGCGGTGCGCTGGGTGACCGACACCAGCATCACGTTCATCACCAGGATGCCGGCCACCCCCAGGCTGATGGCGGCGATGCCGGCCACCCCCAGCGTGAGCACGCGCAGGATGCGGTCAAAGGTTGCCAGCACTGCATCCTGGGTGATCAGGGTGAAATCCTCCTCGCCGCGGTGGCGCTCCACCAGCGTCTGCAGCACGCCGCGCTTGACCGCTTCCACCTCGCCGCGGCTGCGGCCCTCGACGAGGATGCGGAACAGGGTATTGGTATCCAGCATGGCCATTGCCGTGGCGACCGGGACGATGACGATCTCGTCGCTGGTCATCCCGAGGCCCCGGCCGCCGGGAGCCAGCACGCCGATGACGCGGAAGCGGCGGTCGCCGATGCGCACCAGCTTGCCCACCGCCGGTTCGACGCCGAACAGCTCGTCGCGCAGCCGCGCGCCGAGCACCGCCACGCCGGCGCCGCCGTCCGCCCCCTCGCGCGGCAGGAAGCGCCCCTGGGCGAGCCGCATGCGCCGCACTTCCAGGAAATCGGCATTGGTGCCGACCAGCATGGCCTCGCGCAGGCGGCCGCCGTAGCGGACCTCCGAGGTGCCCACAGAGATCGGCGCCACCCGCCGCACGCCGGGGATGCGGGTGAGGGCGGCGGCGTCCTCCACGGTGAGGTCGCGCGGTGTGCTGGTGATGGCGTTGACCGGGTTGAAGCCGCGGGTTTCCGAACGCCCCGGCAGCACGATGACCAGGTTGGTGCCGATGGCGGAAAACTCGCCCACCACGTAGCGGCGCGCGCCGTCGCCCAGGGCGGTGAGCATCACCACCGCCGCCACGCCGATGGCCATGGCCAGGAGCAGCAGGCCGGCGCGCAGCGGCGTGCCGCTGGCGGCCCGCCAGGCGAAGCGCAGGGTATCCGCCGCCCGCATCAGCCGCTCCGGCTGTCGCCGGCGATGGCGCCGTCGCGCATGGCGATGCGGCGGCTTGCGCGTGCCCCCAGCGCCTGGTCGTGGGTGACGATGATCAGGGTGACACCCTGGCCGTTGAGCGCTTCCAGCAGCCGCACCACTTCCTCGCCGGTGGCATGGTCGAGATTGCCGGTGGGCTCATCGGCCAGCAATACCGCCGGGTGCATCATGGTCGCGCGGGCGATGGCCACGCGCTGGCGCTGCCCGCCCGAGAGCTGATCCGGGCGGTGGTGGGCGCGATCCGCGAGGCCGTAGTCGCGCAGCGCCCGCTCCACGCGCCGGCCGCGCTCGGCCGCCTCGATCCCGGCCAGCACCAGCGGCAGGGCGATGTTCTCCGCCGCGGTGAGGCGCGGCACCAGGTGAAAGCTCTGGAACACGAAGCCGATGCGGCGGCTGCGCACGCCCGCCTGCTCGTCCGCGCTCAGGGTGGTGACGTCGCGCCCTTCCAGCAGGTAGGTGCCGGCATTGGGCCGATCCAGCAGGCCGATCAGGTTGAGCAGGGTGGATTTTCCGGAGCCGGACGGCCCCATGACCGACACGTATTCGCCGGCGTCGATGGCAAGCCCGATGTCGCGCAGCGCGTGCACCTCGCTCTCGCCCAGCCGGAAGATGCGCTGGATGCCGCGAAGCTGGATCAGACGGTTCATCCCGGATTGTCCATTTGGATGTACGTATCTGTAGGAGCGGCGCCCTCGCCGCGATTGCGGGCGCACATCGCGGCGGGGGCGCCGCTCCTACAGCCGTGCTTTGGACCTAATGGATAATCTGGGTTCATTGCAATACGGCGCTCAGCGGCTCGTCGTGTCGGCTTCCGGCGTCACCAGCGCCCCGGTCTCGATACCTTCACGTTCCAGCGAGGCGACGATGCGGTCGCCTTCCCGCAGCCCTTGCAGCACCTCCGTGTATTGCCAGTTCATGATGCCGGTGACGATGGCGCGCGCCTCCAGCCGGCCGGTATCGGGGCGGTAGAGCAGCACCCTGTTGCCTTCCAGCACCGCCGAGGTCGGCACGCGCAGCGCGTTCTCGCGCACCTCCAGGATCACTTCGAGATCGGCGCTGTAGCCCACCAGCAACTCGCCCGGCGCCGGCGGCGTGACGAATTCCGCCTCCACGTCCACCGTGCGCGCCTGCTTTTCCACCGCCAGCACATAGGGCGCCACGCGCTTCACCCGCGCCGGCATCACGCGCCCCGGCCAGGCATCTACGCTGATGCGCGCGGCCTGGCCGACGCGGACCTTGGGCGCATCCACCTCGTCCATGGGGGCGGTGACATACAGGCAGGAATCGTCGATGAGATCGATGGCCGGCGGGGTTGCCACGCCGGGCGGCGAGGGCGTGGTGTATTCGCCCAGCTCGCCGACGATGTCCGCCACCGTGCCGGCGAAAGGGGCGATGAGCACGGTGCGCCCCTGTTCCACCTGGGTGAGCCGCAGGCGCGCCTGCGCATGGGTCACTTCGGCGTGCGCCGTGTTGCAGGCGGCGCGGCGCGACTGAGCCTCAAAACGGGCCTTTTCTTCGGCCCCTGCGGAAACGAAGCCGCGCGCGTGCAGCGTCGCCATGCGCGCGGCCTCGCGTTCGGCATGGTCGGCCAGGGCGCAAGCCTCGCCCACGCGCTTCTTCGCGCTGACCACCTGCGTCTGCGCCAGGGTGCTCTGCGCCTGCTGGTCCTCGTTCCACAGGCGCAGCAGCACCTGCCCCTGCCGCACGCGATCGCCCGCGCCGGCGCCGAGATGGGTGATGCGGCCGCCGGCAATGGGCGACAGCCGCGTGCGCCGGCAGGCCTCCACCGTTCCGGCGCGGGTGTTGGAGACGCTGGCCTCCACCGTGCCGCGCGTGACTTCGGCCAGGGCTACCGGGATGGGCTTGGGACGGGCCAGCCACCAGTAAGCGCCGGCGGCGAGTGCCGCCAGCAGCAGGAGGACGAGGATGCGGCGCATGAATAAGCCTTGCCTATAAAAAGTATCGCGGTAATCCATGTCGTTCATGCTTCGGCGCCTGTCCTGAGCACGTCGAAGGGCCTGCCATACGGTGCCATGCGCCGGCAAGTGTAATACGGCGCAGGGCTACGCTCAACCGTAAGCGCGTCCGGATTTGGTTTATAGTAACCGCTTCCCGCGATCGTTGCCGTACCGAGTCCGCTTTGTCCGAGATCTCCCACGTCTTTGCCGCCGACGGCCCCCTGGCCGCGGCCATTCCCGGCTACCGCACGCGCCAGCAGCAGGTGGAGATGGCACAGGCCATCCGCCAGGCCATCGCGCAGAACCGGGTGCTGGTGGCGGAGGCCGGCACCGGCACCGGCAAGACCTTCGCCTATCTGGTGCCGGCGCTACTCTCCGGCGGCAAGGCGATCATTTCCACCGGCACCAAGACGCTGCAGGACCAGCTCTTCAACCGCGACCTGCCGGCGGTGCGCGATGCGCTGACCGTGCCGGTCACGGTGGCCATGCTCAAGGGGCGCGCCAACTACGTCTGCCACTTCCACCTGGAGCGCACGGCCAAGGAAGGGCGCTTCCTGAACCGCGAGGATGCGCGCCACGTGCACGTGATCCGCAACTTCGCCGAAACCAGTGCCACCGGCGACAGGAGCGAGCTGCCGGAAGTGCCGGAGGCCGCCACCATCTGGCCGGCGGTGACTTCCACGCGCGACAACTGCCTGGGCCAGGAATGCGCGCACTACAAGGCGTGCTTCGTCATGGAGGCGCGCAAAAAAGCATTGGCCGCGGACGTGGTGGTGGTGAATCATCATTTATTTTTTGCCGACGTCATGCTGCGCGACGAGGGCGTGTCCGAATTGCTGCCGGCCGCCAACACGGTGATCTTCGACGAGGCGCACCAGTTGCCGGAAATCGCCGGGCTGTTCTTCGGCGAGGATGTCTCCACCAGCCAGTTGCTGGAACTGGCGCGCGACGCCCACGCCGAATACCTCACCACCGCCAGGGACTGCCCGGCCATCGCCGACGCCACCACCGCGCTGGAAAAGGCGGTGCGCGACTTCCGCCTCATGTTCGGGCCGGATGCCGCGCGCATGCCGGTGCACCGTGCCCTGCAGCGCGATGGTTTCGGCGCGGCTTACGATGCCATGCTGGCCCGCCTTGCCGACCTCGCCGGCATCCTGGAAACCCAGGCCGGGCGCGACCCCGCGCTGGAAAACTGCCGGCAGCGCGCCTCGGCGCTCGGCGAGCAGCTCGGCAAATGGCGGGCCGGGGCTGACGCCAACCTGGTGCGCTGGGTGGAAGTTTTCACCCAGTCGGTGCAACTGCATGCCACGCCGTTATCCGTCGCCGATCTCTTTGCCAAACAGATGCAGGGCCATCCGCGCGCCTGGATCTTTACTTCCGCCACGCTGGCGGTGAAAAGCGATTTCTCCCACTATCTCGGCCAGATGGGCCTCGATGAAGCCATCACCGCGCGCTGGGACAGCCCCTTCGACTACCCGGCGCAATCGCTGCTGTACGTTCCGCACGGCATGCCGCCGCCCAACAGCCCGGGTTATTGCGCGGCCGTCGCGGCGGTGGCGCTGCCCGCCATCCGCGCGAGCCACGGACGCGCCTTCGTGCTGTGCACCAGCCTGCGCGCCATGCGCGATATCCACGCACTGCTGAAGGACGCCTTCGTGGGCGAGGGGCTGGACTACCCCCTGCTGCTGCAGGGCGAGCGCTCGCGCACCGAGCTGCTGGAGCGCTTCCGCCGGCTGGGCAACGCCGTGCTCATCGGCTCGCAGAGCTTCTGGGAAGGCGTGGACGTGCGCGGCGCGGCGCTGTCGCTGGTCATCATCGACAAGCTGCCATTCGCCCCGCCGGACGACCCCGTGCTGGCCGCCCGCATCGACAGGATGAACCATGAGGGCCGCAACGCCTTCATGGAATACCAGTTGCCCTATGCCGTCATCACCCTCAAGCAGGGTGCCGGCCGGCTGATCCGCGACGAGACGGACCGCGGCGTGCTGATGATCTGCGACCCGCGCCTGGTGGAAAAACCCTATGGCCGCCGCATCTGGCAAAGCCTGCCGCCGATGCGGCGCACGCGCGAGGTAGCGGATGTGGCGGCGTTTTTTGCAGCGGATACCACCCCAACGCTGTAGGAGGCCAGCCCTCTGGCCGAACAATGGCTCGCA
>JBBILG010000077.1:0-8783 GCA_037445085.1 Methylobacillus sp. | reverse complement strand
TGCACCGGCTGCGACACCGACTTGCGCGCGATCACGCCCGGGGCGACCTTCTCGAGCTTGTCGGTCAGCTTGGCGTTGACCGGGCCCTTGCCGTCGATCGGCTGGCCCAGCGCGTTGACCACGCGGCCCACCAGCTCGGGGCCGACCGGCACTTCCAGGATGCGGCCGGTGCACTTCACCGTGTCGCCCTCGGTGATGTGCTCGTACTCGCCCAGCACCACCGCGCCCACGGAGTCGCGCTCCAGGTTGAGGGCGAGGCCGTAGGTGTCGCCGGGAAATTCGATCATTTCGCCGGCCATGACGTTGGACAGTCCATGGATGCGCACGATACCGTCGGTCACCGAGACGACGGTGCCCTGGGTGCGCGCTTCGGCGCTGGCGGTGAAATTCTCCAGGCGGCTCTTGATCAGATCACTGATTTCGGATGTGGATAACTGCATTGCTTTCTCCTAAGCTTTCAGCGTGTTGGCCAGCGCTTCCAGGCGGCCACGCACGGAGGCGTCGATAACCGTATCGCCGACAAGAATTTTGATGCCGCCGAGGATATCCGGATCGACCTTGACGGTGGCTTCGACTTTTTTGCCGAAGCGCGCTTCGAGGCGCTTCACCATGTTGTCGACCTGCTTCCTGTCGAGCTGGATGGCCGCCGTGATCTCGGCTTCCAGGGTCGCCTCGTCCTGCGCCTTGAGCTCCTCGTACACCCGGGCGATTTCGGGCAGCAGCCGCAGCCTGTCGTACTCCACCAGCAGTCTGATCAGGTTGGTGGCGGCCTCGTCCAGCCGATCGCCGCACACACCGAGGAACAGGCGCTCGACATCGGGAAGCAGCAGCCTGGGGTCGTCGATGACTGCGCGCATTTGCGCGTCGTCCGCGACGGCGGCAGCCAGCGCGAGCATTTCCGACCATTTCGCCAGCGCGTTGCGCTCTCTGGCCAGGCGGAACGCCGCCACGCCGTATGGTCTTGCTATAGTGACCGCTTCAGCCATGTCTTCGATCCGTCACCGTGTCACAGCTCGTTGGCGATGGCCGCCAGCATGTCGCTGTGGGCCTTGGCGTCGATTTCGCGACGCAGGATCTTTTCCGCGCCGGCCACGGCGAGCTGCGCCACTTCCTTGCGCAGCGCCTCCTTGGCGCGGTTGATCTCCTGCTCGATTTCCGCCCTGGCGCCCGCGATGATACGCTCACCCTCGACCTTGGCATGCGCCTTGGATTCCTCGATCACTTCCGCCGCACGCTTTTCCGCCAGCCCGATGATTTCCGCGGCCTTTTCCTTGGCCGCACGGATTTCCTGCGCGGACCGCTTGGCGGCGAGCTCCAGCTCGTGCTTGCCGCGATCGGCCGCGGCCAGGCCATCGGCGATGCGTTTCTGGCGCTCGGCCAGGGCATGCATGATGGGCGGCCACACGAGCCTCGCGCAGAACCACACGAACAGGGCGAACATGATCGCCTGGGCAAGAAGGGTTGCATTGATATTCATGCAAATGCCTTTCTCAAGACTAGTGAATCCGCCGCCTTCCTCAGCCTGCGACAGCAAACATGACGTACATGGTGATACCGACGGCGATCATCGGGATGGCGTCGACCAGGCCCATGACGATGAAGAAGTTGGTGCGCAGCATGGGCATCAGCTCCGGCTGGCGCGCCGCGCCTTCCAGAAAGCGGCCGCCGAGCAGGCCGATGCCGACGGCGGCGCCGATGGAAGCCAGGCCCATCATCAGGGCGCCGGCGATGTAGAGCATTGCGTTTGCCATTTCCATTTGTTTCTATCTCCTGTTGAGTGGAAAGTTGAAGTTGAAGCCAGAAAAGAAATCAGTGGTGTTCCTGGTGCGCCATGTCCAGATAGACCACGGTGAGCACCATGAAAATGAACGCCTGCAGGGTGATGATCAGGATGTGGAAAATCGCCCAGCCCAGCGACAGCAGGATCTGCGAACCGAACAGCGCCACGCTGCCGATGGAGGCGCTCACCCAGGCACCGCCCATGAGGGCGATCAGGATGAAGATCATCTCGCCGGCATACATGTTGCCAAAGAGACGCAACGACAGCGACACCGGCTTGGACAGCAGCGCCACACCCTCCAGGAACAGATTGATGGGCGCCGCAAACTTGCCGAAGGGCTGAAAGGCCAGCTCGCCAATGAAACCGCCGACACCCTTCATCTTGATGCTGTAGAACAGCACCAGGGCAAATACCGACAGCGACAGACCGAAAGTGGCGTTGGGGTCGGTGGTGGGGACGATTTTCCAGTAGGCATGGGGATAGAACAAGCCGATCAGGGTGCCGGTGAAATCGATGGGCACCAGGTCCATCAGGTTCATCAGCCAGATCCACACGAACACGGTCAGCGCGAGCGGGGCCACTAGGGCGTTCCTGCCGGAGAAGGAGCTCCGCACCGTGTTGTCGATGAATTCCATGATCCATTCGACGAAGTTGAGCAGGCCGGCCGGGACGCCGGAAGTGGCTGCCTGGGCGGCACGCCGGAACAAGAACAGGAACACCACCCCCAGCACCAGGGACATCATCATGGTATCGACGTTGACGGCCCAGAAGCCCATGGCCTTGGCCTCCTCGGAACTGCCTGCACAGTGAATGCCGCCATCCCGTATGGTGCAGGTGAGGTTTTGCAGGTGGTGCTTGATGTATTCCGAAGAGGTTAAGGTTTCACTCGCCATTTTTACTTGACTTTAATTCCACTTGATATCAGGAACACCGCCAGCGTCATCTGGCCCGCCAGCAACCCCAGCAGGACCGGCAACGGCTCCAGCCCGAGCAGGAGCACGCCCAGCACCAGCAGCATCACGACAACAAAAAACCGCTCCAGAGTGGAACGGTACATCAAGCGCAACTGCCGCCGAGCGTCCAGGGCCGGCCTGTCGCCGTGCAACATACGCCACGCCAACAACACCGTATTGGTCAGCGCCGCAAGGCCGCCCCACAGCGCCGACAGCGCATCGATCGGGGCCGCCAGCCACCCCGCAACCAGTGCGCCCGCCACTGCGACCGCGAACTGGGCAGTTGCGGTGGCATACAACATGCGCCGCTCTTGCGCGCCCGCCAAATTAAGACCGTCAATCATATCAGCGTTCCGGAATGCCTGTCAAACCTCAACCCGGATTGTCCGTCAGGCGGCCGGCCTGCGTGCGCACCGGCAGTCGTTTTGCGGCGTCATCGCGCGTCCCGGTGGATGATCCGGGTTCAAGCCTGGCCTCACTCCTCATCGCCGCTCACGCCGAGCAGGACCAGCAGGCTGTCGAGCTGCTCCAGGTCGCGGTAGGCGATGACGAGCCGGCCGCCGCCCCTGCCGGCATGGCGGATGTCCACCCTGGTACCGAGACGATCCGCCACCTTTTCCTGCAGGCGCAGGATGTCCGCATCCGGCTTTTTCTGCGGCCCCCGCGCGGGCTGCAGGGTGCGCTGCACCAGCCGCTCGGTCTCGCGCACCGACAGCCCGCGCTGCGCCACCGCCTGCGCGGCGGCCATCTGCGTGGCCCCTTCCAGGGCGAGCAGGGCGCGCGCATGGCCCATGTCGATGCGGCCTTGCATCAGCAGCTCCTGCACCGGCGCGGCCAGTTGAAGCAGGCGCAGCAGGTTGGTCACCGCCGCCCGCGAACGGCCGACCGCTTCGGCCGCCTGCTGGTGGGTCATGCCGAATTCGTCGATCAGGCGCCTGATGCCGGCCGCTTCTTCCAGCGGATTGAGGTTCTCGCGCTGGATGTTTTCGATGAGCGACATGGCAAGCGCCGCCTCGTCGGCGATCTCGCGCACCAGCACCGGCACCTCACCGAGCCCGGCCATCCGGGCGGCGCGCCAGCGACGCTCGCCGGCAATGATCTCGTAGCGATCGGGTGCCACCTCGCGCGCCAGGATGGGCTGCATGATGCCCTGGGCGCGGATGGAATCCGCGAGCTGCGCCAGCGATTCCTGATCCATTTGCGTGCGCGGCTGGTACTTGCCCGGCTGCAACTGGTCGACCTTGAGCGAGCGCAGCGCGTCGCCGGCCGACACGGTATCCAGGTCGCCGCCGAGGAGGGCATCCAGCCCGCGTCCCAGCCCCTTGCTCTTAACCATTTGCCGCTCCGTTGCGATTGATCAGTTCCCCCGCCAGCGCGAGGTAGGCCTGCGCCCCCTTGGATGTCCTGTCGTGCAGCAGCACCGGCACGCCAAAACTGGGCGCCTCGGCCAGACGGACATTGCGCGGGATGACGGTGCGATAGACCTTGCTGCCAAAATGCTGGATGAGCTGCGCGGACACCTGCTGCGACAGCGCGTTGCGCGGATCGAACAGGGTGCGCAGCAGTCCCTCGATTTCCAGCCGGGGGTTCAAGTAAGCACGCACTTTCCTGATGGTGTTGACCAGGTCGGACAAGCCTTCCAGCGCGTAGTACTCGCACTGCATGGGGATCATCACCGCGTGCGACGCCGTCAACGCATTGACGGTGACCAGGTTGAGCGCCGGCGGACAGTCGATCAGCACGTAGTCGTAGGCATCTTCCGGCACACTGGCGAGCGCGTTCTTCAGGCGCACCTCGCGCGCCAGCTCGTTGACCAGCTCCACTTCGGCACCGGCCAGCTCGCGGTTGGCCGGAATCACGTCGTAGCCGCTGGCGACGGTTACGCGCACGCCCATGAGGCTGCTGGTTTCCAGCAGAACGTGATAGACCGTGCGCTGCAATGCGGCCTTGTCGACACCGCTGCCAGTGGTGGCGTTACCCTGCGGGTCGAGGTCGATGAGCAACACGCGGCGCCGGGTGGCGACCAGGCTGGCAGCCAGGTTGACGGCCGTGGTGGTCTTGCCCACTCCGCCCTTCTGGTTGGTGACGGCGAGTATGCGCATGGTCAGGCAGCCTTGAGGATGACGAGATGCCGCTGCGCCTTCAGCCCCGGCACCCGCAGCGGCAGCACTTCGCTGGCCAGCTCCTGCAATTGGGCCAGCTCGTCGTAAGGGTGCACGCCCTTCATCGCCAGCCACACACCGGCATCGGCCAACAGATGGCGGGTGAGGCGCTCGAATTCGGCAAGATCCGCAAAGGCGCGGGAAATGATGATGTCATAGCGGTGCGCCGGCCGGTACTGTTCCGCCCGCCCGCATGCCACTTCCAGGTTGGCGATGTCGAGCACGGCCTTGGCATGGCGCAGGAAGCTCGCCTTCTTGTGGCTGGAGTCCAGCACAGTAACCTTGAGATCGGGCCGCAACAGGGCGAGCGGGATGCCGGGCAGGCCGGCGCCGCTGCCCACGTCCAGCAGGCGCCCGCCGCCGACGTGCGGCATCACCGACAAGCTGTCCAGGAGGTGCAGGGTCACCATTCCCTCCGGGTCGCGCACGGCGGTCAGGTTGTGCACCCGGTTCCATTTTTCCAGCAGCGTGAGATAATCCAGCAGTTTCTGCCGGGTCACGGCATCCGCCTGCACGCCCAGTTCCACAAGGCCCGCGCCGAGCTTTTCCGCCAGCGTCATGCCGCGCTCTCCCCGCCGTCATTCGCCTGGCCGATGCCGCGCTTTTTTTTCAGGTAAACCAGCAGCAGGGAAATGTCCGCCGGGGTGATGCCGGAAATGCGCCCCGCCTGCCCCAGCGTCTGCGGCCGCTGCCTGGCAAGCTTCTGCTGCGCCTCGATGGAAAGACCACGCACCTCGCCATAGTCCAGGTCTTCGGGCAACGCCAGCTCTCCGTAATGGCGGCTGCGCGTGATTTCCTCCTGCTGGCGGTCGATGTAGCCTTGGTACTTGGCGACGATCTCCACCTGCTGGCACACTTGAGGATCGCACTCGCCGGGGCCGGCGTCCGGCAGGGTGAGCAGGGCAGCATAGCTCACGGCCGGCCGCCGCAGCAAATCGAACAGGGTATATTGGCTTCGGCCGCTGCGCTTGACGTTCGCGACGCTCACGCCGGCCTCCGCCGCAACACAGCCGCTGCTGCCCAACACGCGGACAACCACCTCCGGCGGAAGCTGATAGAGGTCGACATGAGTCGATTTCAATCGTTCGGTCTCGCGGGCAATGGCTTCCTGCTTGCGGCAGAAGGCCTCCCAGCGCACGTCATCGACCACGCCCAGCCTGCGGCCGATTTCGGTGAGGCGCAGGTCGGCGTTGTCCTCGCGCAGCAGCAGGCGGTATTCGGCGCGGCTGGTGAACATACGGTAGGGCTCGCTCACCCCGCGCGTGACGAGATCGTCCACCAGCACGCCCAGGTAGGCCTGGTCGCGGCCCGGGCTCCAGCCCTCCCGTTCGGTGGCATACAGGCCGGCATTGATGCCAGCCAGCAGGCCTTGGGCGGCGGCCTCCTCGTAGCCGGTGGTGCCGTTGATCTGACCAGCGAAGAACAGCCCCTGCACCGCCTTGGTCTCCAGGCTGCTCTTGAGCCCGCGCGGATCATAGTAATCGTACTCGATGGCATAACCGGGGCGCAGGATGTGCGCGTTTTCCAGGCCGCGGATGGAGCGCACCAGGGCGTACTGCACGTCAAACGGCAGGCTGGTGGAGATGCCGTTGGGATAGACTTCGTGGGTGTTCAGTCCTTCCGGTTCGAGGAATACCTGGTGCGCATCCTTGTCGGCGAAGCGCATGATCTTGTCCTCGACGGACGGGCAGTAGCGCGGACCCACCCCTTCGATGACGCCGGCGTACATCGGGGAGCGGTCTAGGCCGGAGCAGATGATGTCGTGGGTGCGCGCGTTGGTCTGCGTAATCCAGCACGGCAGCTGGCGTGGATGCTGCTCCACGCTGCCGAGGAAGGAGAACACCGGCGGCGGATCGTCGCCCGGCTGCACTTTCATCACGCCGTAGTCTATGCTGCGGCCGTCGATGCGCGGCGGCGTGCCGGTCTTGAGCCGACCGGCAGGCAGGCCGATGTCGCGCAGGCGCGCGGCCAGGGAAATGGCCGGCGGATCGCCGGCGCGCCCGGCGCGATAGTTTTTCAGGCCGACGTGCACCAGGCCATTGAGAAAGGTGCCGGCGGTCAGCACCACGGCCTGCGCATCGATGCGCAGGCCGAGCTGCGTCACCACGCCGGCCGCACGCGCACCCTCCAGCACGATGTCGTCCACCGCCTGCTGGAACAGCCACAGGTTGGGCTGGTTCTCCAACCGTCGCCGGATGGCCGCCTTGTACAGCACGCGATCGGCCTGCGCGCGCGTGGCGCGCACCGCGGGCCCCTTGCTGGAATTGAGGATGCGGAACTGGATGCCCGCCTCGTCGGTGGCGGCCGCCATGCCCCCCCCCAAGGCGTCGACCTCCTTGACCAGATGGCCCTTGCCGATGCCGCCGATGGACGGGTTGCAGGACATCTGGCCCAGCGTCTCGATGTTGTGGGTGAGCAGCAGGGTGCGGCGCCCCATGCGCGCCGCCGCCAGCGCCGCCTCGGTGCCGGCGTGGCCGCCGCCAACCACGATCACATCGAATTTTTCCGGAAAATGCACAGCATTCAGGCTTTCTACCATGGGGGGTGTATCTTACCGCATGCGGACAGGAGCGTCATTCGCGACGGCCACGGCGGGCGCGCCGACCGGATGTGCGGTCGTGTTCCACGTGAAACCATCCCGGCACTGCCCCAGCGTTAGGTCCCTGCAATTCCATGGGCCGGGGCATGCTATAATTTTACGGGCAATTATCCAACCCTTTTCATCAACTGCGTGAATTCAGGAGCCCAAACCATGCGCAACCTCAACATCACCCTGTTCGCCCTGCTTGGCACCGTCAGCTTCTCCGCGCAAGCGGATCAGGCCGGCGCACAAAAGCTGGCTGACAAGTATGCCGTTATCGCCAAGCACATCGACCCGAACTACCGGGGCCCGACGGCGGATGATGGCAAGGCGTTCTACAGCCGCGAACTCATCGTCAAGGGCAAGCCCACTGCCTGCGCAAGCTGCCATACCGCCAACCCCGCCGCCCCCGGCAAGCACATAGTGACGGGCAAGTCCATCAAGCCGCTGGCACCTTCCGCCAATCCCCGGCGCTTCTCCGATCTGGACAAGGTGGAAAAGAACTTCGAGAAGCACTGCCTGGAAGTGATCGGCCGCGATTGTACCGCCGCAGAAAAGGCCAACTTCATCACCTACCTGGTGGGCGTCAAGTAATCTCGCCGGACACGCACGCCAAACCGGGAGCGGCAGCGTTCCCGGTTTTTTGTTGCCCGTCACCGGCGGGCCCGAGAAGCTAGCGAACAGGCGCGAAGCCGCGCCGTTGCTTGGTTGTTCGTGTTCCAGTCTGGAACATGGGCACAATCTTGGGCACACTTTTTGAAGTCATGCCCTATTAGCCGGCCCTGTCAGCCCATCTGTCATGGTTGCCGGACGATCTGGCTTGCCATTTCCAGATAGCGCCGGCCGCGTGCCTTCACCGTCCCGGCGTCGAGTCGTTCAGAGGCCACGTGCACTTCCTCCAGCGTCTCGGCCAATCCATCGAATTCCGACCTGATCTTGTGCAGCGCGTTTTCCAGCGTGTAGGTCAGCTCGTGCACCTTCGCCATGTCAGCCGGTTCGAGATGACGCTTCGCCAGAAGGGCCGAGAGCTGTTCGTTGTACTCGGAAAAGTTGGCCAGGGCTGCGTTCAGCGTCTCAGCGGGCTTACCCTGGAAGTGGTCTGGACGCTGCTCGGCGTGTGCCGACATCGAAAGGCTCAGGGCAACCAGGACTGCTGCGACCAACTTGTGTGTGCTCTTCATTGCGATTCCTCATGGGTCAAAGGTCGATACAGAAGCTAGCGAACAGGCGCTAAGCCGCGCCGTTGCTTGGTTGAGCTTCCCCCGGAATTTCGTCTGCCAAGGGTGACATAAAATCGAGTCACTTTT